>CANPZS010000004.1 GCA_947588835.1 uncultured Bacteroidales bacterium
CTTTTTACCGGTCTCCGTTGGCCTCACTTATGTCCGCATCAGCCTTCCTTATCTATTGTCTGTCAATTTATTCGCCCAGACTTTCCGTTTCACCGATTTTTGTGCTACCTTTGCATAGAGTAAGAAGTCTGAGGACTTTCTCTATACACACTTTTTTAAACACTACCCAATATTTATTATTTGGAAAATTTGATATGAGTATTGATATACATACATTGATTGGTGAAGCGACAGCTTACGACAAGAAACAGATGCTTCGGAAAATCAAGTTTTAAATCATTTTCCTGTTTCTGTTTTTGCTCAAAAAGATATGCGCAAGAATTTTCCGGCAAGAAGCCATAGGATTTCTGATGGTACAATGCGGCTATAGGAGCGTCTGGCCGCCGATGAATTCCCTCATGATGGAAGTGGGCGGTATGGCGGCTATCTCCGAGGGCTGCAGCGCCGTGATGTACCCGAGGAACTTGAGCAGCCTTACGGCTTCCGTGTAGGCCGGCGAAGTGGGGGCTATGCGTCTGAGCAGGGGTTCCGCATAATATTTCAGCATGGGCAGCTCGTATATGAGCGCCGAATTGAAGAGCACGTCGGCGTATTCCTGGAAAGGGAATATGTTGTTGCGCTCTCCGCGCCTGACGCTGCCCCATCGCATCAGGGTGGATTCGGGATCTATGCCGCGTACGCGGTTGTCGCGTATCATCCTGCGCAGCAGGCGGTTGTCCGATGTGGAGATGTTGTTGTTCTCGTCTATTCCGAGCGAAGTCAGAGCCGATACGTAGACGCGCAGTATGCGCTTTGGGTCCACCGACGACACCATCGCCGGATTGAGGGCGTGTATGCCTTCCATTATCAGTACGTCTTTTTCGCGCAGATGCAGCGTGCGGCCTTCGAACACTTTCTTGCCGAGCTTGAAGTCGTAGCGGGGTATCTCCACGGTCTCGCCGGCGAGCAGGCCGTTGAGCTGCGTGCTGAGGAGGTCGAGGTCCATCGCCCCGAGCGCTTCGAAGTCGTATTCTCCGTATTTGTCCTTGGGCGTCTTTTCTCTTTCTACGAAATAGTTGTCGAGCTCTATGACCTTGGGATCGAGTCCGAGCACGCGGCATTGCTGCGCTATCCTCAGGGATGACGAGGTCTTGCCGCTCGACGACGGGCCCGCGATGAACACTATCTTTATGTCGTGCCGGCCGGCATAGATCGTGTCGGCTATTTCGGCGTATTTGCGTTCGTGCATGGCCTCGGCCATGTTGATGATGGATATTGCCTGCCCTTCGAGAATCCTTTGGTTCAGCGTGCCTATGCCGCGTATCCCCGTTATCTGGCACCATTCGGCATATTCGGAGAGCGCCGAGGATATCTTTTCCTGCGGACGCACCGGGACTACTTTTTCGAAGTCCTTGTCGGAAGGGTACTGAAGGCAGAATCCGTCGCTGAACGATATGAGGTCGAACACTCTGAGACACCCCGTGGACAGCACGAGCGGCCCGTAAAAGGTATCAGTCCGGCCGTCGAGGGTGTAGACGCTGTTGAAGTATTTGCCTACGGAGCGGAACAGCGTGGCCTTGGCGCTCTGTCCCTGGCGCTCGAAAATCTTCTGCGCCTCTTCCGAGAGCATTTTTTCTTTGCCGAAAGGAAGGTCGCGATCCACGAGTCCGCGCATCCGGTCCCTTATGGCGTCCACTTCCCCGGCGGACGGGATGTAGGCCACGACCCTGCCGTCTTCGTCACGCCCGGCTTCCGCTATCCTGCAGAACAGGCCCGTGGGGAGGGCGTGTTCTATCATGAGCACCTTGTCCGGAAACAGTCCGGCCACCGCCCGCTGCAGCAGGAAGCAGAGCGAGCGCAGGTAGGTCCTCTGCCCGTCGGGATGGTCGTATCCTATGAATTCTATTTCGTGGCAATGCTCCACCCTGTATTCGAGTCCTTTCAGCTTGTGGTCGACGAGGGCGGCTATGGCCGGAAGTGTCCGGCCCGTCCTGGAATCGGTCACTTCGGGGCACAGGTCCCGGGACAATTCCCCGAGAGTGATGCCGCATTGCACTTCATGCGCAAGGCCGTCGTTTTTGCAGATGATTTTCATGATTGTCGTTTTGTATGGGCAAGCACTTCCTTCAGGTACGGGCCGGTCACGGAACGCGGGTTTTCCGCTACCTGCTCCGGGGTGCCTTCGGCTACTATGAAGCCGCCTTTCCGGCCTCCTTCGGGACCCATGTCGAAGATGTAGTCCACCGATTTCAGTATGTCAAGGTTGTGCTCAATTATTATTATCGTGTTGCCCTGCCCGACGAGCTTGCGCAGCACGCCGAGAAGGACGTTTATGTCTTCGAAATGGAGCCCCGTCGTCGGCTCGTCGAGTATGTAGAGGGTGTTCCCGGTGTCCGGACGGGCGAGCTCCGCCGCCAGCTTCATGCGCTGGCTCTCTCCGCCGGAGAGCGTGACGGAGGATTGTCCGAGATGGACGTATCCGAGGCCGACGTCTACGAGGGCCTTCAGCTTGGCGGCTATCTTGGGCACGGGCTTGAAAAATTCGTAGGCTTCGCTTATCGGCATTTCCAGCACGTCGCTTATGTTCTTGCCTTTATATTTTACCGCCAGGGTGTCTTCTTTGTATCTCTTTCCGCGGCATTCGTCGCATACGACATGGACCGAGGGCAGGAAATTCATTTCTATTATCTTGATGCCGACGCCCTTGCATTCTTCGCAGCGGCCGCCCGGCACGTTGAACGAAAACCGTCCCGTCTTGAACCCGCGCACTTTTGCGTCCCTCGTGTCTTCGAAAAGGCGGCGGATGTCGTCGAACACTCCTGTGAACGTGGCGGGGTTGCTCCGCGGCGAATGTCCTATGGGGCTCTGGTCTATTTCTATGAGTTTGTCAATGTTGTTGAGGCCGGTGATGTCGGAGTAGGGGAGAGGCTTTTTCTTGGCATGGTGCAGCTTGTTCTGCAGTACGGGCATGAGTGTCTCGCTGACGAGCGATGATTTGCCGCTGCCGGAAAGTCCGCTCACCCCTATGAGGCAGCCGAGCGGAATGTTGAAATCAACGTTCTTGAGGTTGTTGCCGCAGGCGCCGCGCAGGCAGAGTCTCAGGCCGTTGCCTTCCCGGCGCACTTCCGGGACGGGAATCTCCTTTATTCCTTTGAGATAGTCGAGCGTGCTGGAAGGGCCTATCGTGCAGTGCGCCAGGGTGTCCGCGTCGGCTTCGGCGCCGCGCAGGAGCATGTCCGCCGGTGCGCTGAGGCATACGCTTCCGCCGTTTTCCCCGGCTCCGGGCCCTATGTCTATCAGCCAGTCGGCGTTCAGCATGGTCTCGGCGTCGTGCTCCACCACCATTACCGAATTGCCTTCGTCCCTGAGCTTTTTGAGCGAGGCTATCAGCTTCCTGTTGTCCTTCTGGTGCAGGCCGATGCTCGGCTCGTCGAGGATGTAGAGCACGTTCACGAGTTTGGAGCCGATCTGGGTGGCGAGGCGTATGCGCTGGCTTTCCCCTCCTGAAAGGGAGGACGTGGGGCGGTCGAGCGAGAGATAGTCGAGCCCTACGTTGAGCATGAAATCTACTCTGTCCTTCAGTTCTTTGAGGATGTCGCGGCTTACCGTCGCCTCGCGTCCGGACAGTTTGCCGGGGAGGGTGCCGAGCCATTCGCGGAGCTCGGACATTTCCATCGCGGCCACTTCCGATATGGTCTTGCCGTCCACCCGGAAGCATTCGCTTTCACGGTTGAGCCTCGTGCCGTGGCATACGGGGCAGATGATTTTGTCGTCTATGTCGCCGGCTATGCCGGGGAAGGCGACCATTTCGGACAGGTTCCCTTCGCCTACGCGGAACAGTTCGTCGCTGCCGAATATGATCAGGGACAGGGCTTCGTCGGGTATGGCCGCTATGGGGTCGAAGATCGAAAAGCCGTATTTCCGGGCTATGGCCCTTATTATGTCGAATTTTTTGTTTTCGCGCACTTTGCCGAGGGGGACTATGCCGCCTTCGGCTATGGATTTCCCGCGGTCGGGAACGATGGCGTCCATGTTTACGTCCACGATGGTGCCGAGGCCCTTGCAATGTGGGCAGTAGCCCTGCGGGGAGTTGAACGAAAAGGAGTGCGGGGCCGGCTCCTGAAGGGAGATGCCGGTGTCGGGGTCGATCAGGTGCTTGGAGTAGTGGCTTATGGCTCCGGTCTCGGGGTCGAGTATGGCGAGGGAGCCGTGCCCGGTGTCAAGGGCGGTCATCACGGATTCCCGTACTCGCTTTTCGTCTCCGGAGGCCGGCTTGAGCCTGTCTATCACTAATTCTATGAAGTGGGCTTTGTAGCGGTCGAGGGCCGTCACTTCGTTGAGGTCGAGTATTTCCCCGTCGATGCGCACCTGCATGTATCCCCTGCGGCGCAGCTGGTCGAAAAGTTCTCTGTAATGTCCTTTCCGGCCCCTTACCAGGGGGGCGAGGAGGTAGCATTTCCGGCCGCCGTAATTGTTGATTATCAGGTCCACTATCTGCTCGTCCGAGTATCGGACCATCTCCCGCCCGCCGGCGGGAGAGTATGCGCGCGAGGCGCGCGCATAGAGCAGCCTGAGGAAATCGTACGTTTCCGTTATGGTGCCTACGGTGGAACGCGGATTGTTGCCCGTCGTCTTCTGTTCGATGGCTATTATGGGGCTCAGCCCCGTTATCTCGTCGGCTTCCGGCTTCTCGAGTATGCCCATGAAATGTTTGGCGTAGGTCGAAAGCGTGTCCATGTACCGTCTCTGCCCTTCGGCGTATATGGTGTCGAAGGCCAGGGAGGATTTGCCGCTGCCGGAGAGCCCGGTTATAACGACAAGTTCCCCGCGCGGTATGGATATGTCTATGTTCTTGAGGTTGTTGACTCTCGCTCCCCGTATCTGAAGATATTTTCTTTTCTTATCCATTTTCATCAGCCCCTTCGTCCTGAGGCTCGTTGAACGGAATCAGGAACGGGTTCCGCGCGGCCTCCTCCGCTATGCTGGTCTTCGGCCCGTGCCCGGGTATGACCGTCACGTCTCCGTCAAGTTCCATCAGCTTTTCCATGATGCTGCGCATGAGGTCGTCGTAGTCGCCTCCGGGGAGGTCGGTCCGCCCGATGCACCCGGCGAACAGCGTGTCCCCGCTGAGCAGTACCTTCGCCTCCGCTTCGTAAAAGCATACCCCGCCCGGCGTGTGCCCGGGCGTCGCGATCACGTGCAGTTTCAGCGCCGGCCCCGCCGCGACGACGTCTCCGTCGTGCAAGTCGGTGCTGTCGAACCCTTCGGTCATGGCTTTGTCGGCGGGATGCATATAGACGGCGGCACCATAGGCGGCCGAACAGTCTTTCACGCCGTGCGTGTGGTCGAAATGTCCGTGTGTGAGCAATATCTTTTCGGGTATGAGTCCGTTCCGTTCTATGAAGCCCGTAAGTCTTTCCCTTTCGTCCTGATCCGCATATCCGGGATCAACTATGACGCACTGCGGCGCCGAATCGTCCCAAAGGACGCTGCAACAGGCCCGAAGAGGATTGAAATAAAAATTCTTAATGTGCAGCATGGTGCAAATATACTAAAAAGGCTCCTATGAAAACCGAATATTTTATAAATTTGCGGCCGGAACAAATCTATCGCTATGCATATAGGAATCGCCGGCAATATCGGCAGCGGCAAGACTACTCTGACTACCCTTTTGGCCGGGCACTACGGCTGGACGCCCAAGTTCGAGGCCGTCGGGTACAATCCCTATCTCGCGGATTATTACAAGGATATCCCGCGCTGGTCGTTCAATCTGGAGGTGTATTTTCTCGCCCAGCGTTTTCAGGACGTGCTCGAAATAGCGCGCAGCGAAGACGTCATCGTGCAGGACAGGACCATCTTCGAGGGCGTCTACATATTCGTTGCCAACAACAGGGCCATGGGCAATCTGTCGGACAGGGACTACGCCACCTACATGCAGCTTTTCAACATGATGATGTCGCTCGTGAAGGAGCCTGACCTCCTCGTATACCTGCGCAGCTCCATCCCGCATCTCGTGTCGCAGATACAGAAGCGCGGACGCGACTACGAGCAGGGCATGAGCCTCGATTACCTGAAGGGGCTCAACGACCGTTACGAGGAATGGATTTCCGGTTACAAGGGCCGGCTGCTCATCATAGACACCGACAATCTTGATTTTCGGGACCGTCCCGAGGACTTCGCGTCGATAACCGACAAGATCGACGCCGAACTTTACGGACTGTTCTGACGGCGCCCTTTGCTTTGTCGGGGATAATCCTTATTTTTGCAGAAGTCACATTAACACTACACGCCATGCATATAGCAGTAGCCGGAAACATAGGCAGCGGGAAGACCACCCTGACCAAGATGCTTGCGTCGCATTACGGCTGGACCGCCAAATTCGAATCAGTGGACTTCAATCCCTATCTCGCCGATTTCTATGAAGATATGGAGAGATGGTCGTTCAACATACAGATTTATTTTCTCAACAAGCGTTTCAAGGACGTGGTGGACATAAGCAGGACCGACGGGGTCGTGATCCAGGACAGGACGATATATGAGGACGCCCGGATCTTCGCTCCCAATCTGCACGGCATGGGCCTCATGAGCACGCGGGATTTCGAGAATTACAGCGACCTGTTCGACCTAATGATGTCGCTCGTCAATCCGCCGGATCTGCTCATATACCTGCGTTCCAGCATTCCGAACCTCATTTCCCAGATACAGAAGCGCGGCCGGGACTACGAGAAGAGCATCCGCATCGATTATATCACGGGGCTCAACCGGCGCTATGAGGATTGGATCGAAAGCTACAAGTCACGGCTGCTCATCATCGACGTGGACCGCATAAAATTCGAAAATCGTCCGGAGGACTTCCAGACGATTACCGACAAGATCGATGCGGAGCTCTACGGACTCTTCCCGTCTTCCGGGGATCAGGCCGTCTGATTTTTCCGTCCGCCGTTATTCCGCAGGACTGAAATCCGATTTGGACACTCCGCATACGGGGCATGTCCAGCTTTCGGGTATGTCCTCGAATGCGGTGCCGGGAGCGATTCCGCTGTCCGGATCGCCTTTGGCCGGATCATATTCGTATCCGCATACGTTGCATACGTACTTTTTCATGTCAAGAAATTTTTAAAATATGGCACAAATATAACAAGAATTTCTTGAAAAACGATTGATGCCGTTTTGGATGTAAAAACTTTTATTTTATTACTAAAAATATTTATTTTATTTAATATTTGCGAAAAAGTTTGCAAGTCCGGTTAATGATTGTATATTTGCAACGGACATCGAATCATTTCATGTCTATTTGTTAAGTTCGTTTTATATACTGTGGCGGTTCTCCGGGGATTTGGGAACCGCCATTTTTTTCATCATTTTTTGCCGGTTTTTTACAATTAATTCCTAAATTTGGGTGCTAAGACATAATTATTAACTAATATATCAAAAATGGCAAAAAAGAAAAGCAACATCTTTGCGATAGTGATCATGTTCTTCCTGTTCGCAATGATTTCGTTCGTCACCGGACTGCAGAATCCTTTCGGAGTCATCGTCAAGAATCAGTTCGGCGCCTCCAACTTCATGTCCCAGCTCGGCAATGCGGCCAATTTCATCGCATACGCCTTCATGGGACTTCCGGCCGGCTTCCTGCTTGCGAAGAAAGGCTATAAGTTCACTTCGCTTTCGGCCGTGGTGGTCGGGTTTGTAGGCGTGGGCATCATGTATCTGTCCGGCCGCTTCGAAAGTTTCGGCATATATCTGCTCGGAGCCTTCGTGTCCGGCTTCTCCATGTGCATGCTCAACACCGTGGTCAATCCCATGCTCAACACTCTCGGCGGAGGCGGCAACAGGGGCAATCAGCTCATCCAATGGGGCGGCTCGCTCAATTCATTGAGCGCCACCATCGTGCCGGTGTTCGTGGGCTATCTGATCGGCAATGCGGCCAATGCAAGGATCTCCGATGCGAATCCTGCTCTCTTCATAGCCATGGGCATATTCGCCGCGGCATTCCTCATCATCCTGTTCTCCTATATCCCGGAGCCCGAGCTTGAAGCCGCCGAAAAGGATACGGAGAAAAAGGCCGGCACGATGGAGACCGTCAAGGGGGCCCTGTCGTTCAAACATTTCATATTCGGCATCATCGCCATATTCCTCTATGTGGGCGTCGAGGTCGGCATTCCCAACTTCGTCAATCTGTATATGACGTCTCCTGCGGTCGGCATCAGCGCGGCCGTGGCCGGCACCGTCGTCGGCATGTATTGGTTCCTCATGCTCTGCGGACGTCTCATAGGCGGTGCGATAGGCGGAAAGGTTTCCAGCCGCACGATGATGACCGTCGTTTCCTCGGTGGCCGTTGTGCTGCTGTGCCTCGGAATGTTCCTCGGCGACAGTACGACCATAAAATTCCCTGCCATTACTTCTGACCTGAAGTTCTCTCTCGAGGCGATCCCTCTCGGAGTGATGTTCTTCATCCTCTGCGGACTCTGCACTTCGGTGATGTGGGGCTCAATATTCAATCTCGCCGTGGAAGGCCTCGGAAAATACACTTCCATCGCTTCCGGCCTCTTCATGGTGATGGTGTGCGGCGGCGGCATACTCCCGCTCATCCAGGGCGTCGTTGCGGACGGCACCAGCTATCTTACGAGCTATATAGTCATAATATTGGCAGTCGTATATATCCTTTGGTACGCCCTGTCAGGCTCCAAGGTGAAGAAAAACGCTTAATCATACGGTCATGGAAAAAGATCTCGTAATAGGAATAGACATAGGCGGACAGACTACCAAATGCGGCATAGTCGACGCCCGCGGCACGGTGCTTTCGCAGACCGTGATAAGGTCGGACTCCACTGAGGATGTGGAAGAATACATTTCTTCGCTTGCGGAGACGCTCTATCGCCTGATGGCGGACGCCGACGCTGTGGAACGCATACGCGGCATAGGCGTGGGCGTGCCCAACGGCAACTATTATACCGGCGAAGTCGAGGACGCGGTGAACCTCAGCTGGGGCCGCAGCGGTTCCATACCTTTCGCCACCATGCTTGAGGCGCATATGAACGGCATACCGGTGTCGCTGACCAACGACGCCAATGCCGCCGCCATGGGAGAAATGACCTACGGGGCCGCGAGGGGCATGAAGAATTTCATAATGATAACTCTCGGCACCGGCGTCGGCAGCGGCATAGTCATCAACGGGGAAGTGGTTTACGGACATGACGGCTTTGCCGGCGAACTGGGGCACACCTGCGCCGTCCGCCACAACGGACGTCCGTGCAACTGCGGCAAGAGCGGCTGTCTCGAAACTTATGCGTCGGCCACCGGCGTGGCCCGCACGGCCCGCGAATGGCTCGAAATGACGGAAGAGCCTTCCACCCTCAGAAGCCTGGACAAGATAACTTCCAAGGACGTATTCGAGGCCGCGAAAGAAGGCGACAAGCTGGCGATCAAGATTTTCGAGTATACGGGACGTATCCTCGGGGAGAGTTTCGCCGACTTCATAGAGTTCTCGGCTCCGGAGGCCATCGTGCTGTTCGGCGGTCTCGCAAGGGCCAAGGAGTTCCTTGTGGAGCCTATACAGAAGGCTATGGACGAGAACGTGCTCCCTCTGTGGAGAGGCAAGGTGAAGCTCGTGTTCTCGCAGCTTAAGGAATCCGACGCCGCCATCCTCGGCGCATCGGCCCTTGCGTGGGAACTTTAGCCGGCTGACGGCAAACGATGGACGGCGCCCTGCGGATTGCGGGACGCCGTTTTTTCGTATCGGTTTTTCCGGATTTTCAGACAAGCAAGGATTTTCAGACGAGCTTGTGTATGGCAAGCCCTGAACGCAGCTTGGGTTCGAACCATGTCGTTTTGGGCGGCATGATGTTTCCCGAATCCGATATCGCCATCAGCTGGTCCATGGAGACCGGATAAAGAGCGAAGGCCGCCTTCATCTCTCCGCTGTCCACGCGGCGCTTCAATTCTCCGAGGCCGCGTATGCCGCCCACGAAGTCGATGCGCCTGTCGGTGCGCAGGTCCTTTATGCCGAGTATCTTGTCCAGCACGAGCCTTGACAGGACGGTGACGTCGAGGACACCTATCGGATCATTGTCGTCGTAGCGTCCTTCAAGCGCCTCGAGGCAATACCATTCTCCGTCCAGATACATGGAGAACTGATGCAGCTTCCCCGGACGGAATTCGTCGGAGCCTTTTTCGGTGACGTTGAAATCCTTTCTGAGCGCCTCGATGAATTCTTCCTTGCCGAGACCGTTCAAGTCTTTGACCACGCGGTTGTAGTCGAGGATTTTCAGCTGGCTGGCGGGGAAGCATACGGCCATGAAATAGTTGTATTCTTCGTTGCCGGCATGCGCCGGATTCTGCTCCCTCTTTTCCGCGCCTACTCGGGCCGCCGCGGCCGTTCGGTGGTGTCCGTCGGCTACGTAGAAGGCTTCGACCTCTCCGGTGAATATCCTCGTGATGTCCGCCGTCGTGGCGTCGTCGGTGATGGCCCAGAACGTATGCCCGAATCCGTCTTCGGCAGTGAAGTCATAGTCGGGTGCCTTTGCGGTGACCGCGCTTACGATGGCGTCGAGGGCAGCGTTGTCCCTGTATGCGAAGAATACCGGCTCTATGTTCGCGTTCTGGATGCGGACATGGATCATGCGGTCGTCCTCTTTGTCTTTGCGCGTGAGCTCATGCTTCTTTATATGTCCGTCGGCGTAGTCGTCGATGTGGGCGCACAGCACGATGCCGTACTGCGTGCGTCCGTCCATGGTCTGGGCATATACGTAATAGCAAGGCTTGGAGTCCTGGACGAGCCATCCCTTTTCCTGCCATGCCTTGAAATTTTGCACGGCCCGTTCGTATACCCTTTCGTCGTGGTCGGGCAGTATGGGGTCGAAATCTATCTCCGGCTTGGTGATGTGCAGAAGGGATTTTTCGTTGGCGAGTGTCTTGGCCTCGGCCGAGTCGAGCACGTCGTAGGGAGGTGCGGAAACGGCTTCGGCTATGTTTTTGGGCGGCCTGAGCGCCGCGAAAGGTTTTACGCGTACCATGATGATGCTATTTGTTTACCTGGAACCGTGTGTCGCCGGTGGCGAAATAGTTCACTATCTGCCTTGCGGCGGCAAGACCGGCGTTGATGTTGGCCTCGGCCGTCTGTGCGCCCATCTTCTTGGGGGTGGCGAACACGCGGAGACCGAATTTCTCCTTGAGCGTCCCGTAATTGTCGGGAGCCACGTCGGTGATGTATTTGAGGTCCGGACGATCTTCCAGGGCCTTTTCGAGGCCGGCTTCGTCTATGACTTCCTTGCGGGCCGTATTGACGAGGGTAGCGCCCTTGGGCATGGACGTAATGAGTTTGTAGCCTATCGAGCCTATGGTCTGCGGGGTGGCCGGGATATGTACTGACACATAGTCCGAATTGGCATAGAGCGCTTCCACCGACACTGCCGGTTCGGCTCCGCCTGCGGCTATCTGCTCCTCGCTGAGGAACGGGTCCACGGCCGACACTTTCATGCCGAGCGCCGCGGCCTTGGCCCCTACGAGCCTGCCCACGTTGCCGAAGGCCTGTATGCCTACCGTCTTGCCCGCTATCTCGGTGCCCGTGGAGGGCGTGAACTGCGTCCTTGCCATGAAAATCATCATCGCTATGGCGAGTTCGGCCACGGCGTTGCTGTTCTGTCCGGGGGTGTTCATCACCACCACGCCTTTCGCGCTTGCCGCCTGGAGGTCTATGTTGTCGAATCCCGCTCCGGCGCGTACTACTATTTTCAGTCTGCCGGCCGCGTTCAGCACGTCCGCGCTTACTTTGTCGCTGCGCACTATGAGGGCGTCGGCGTCCGCCGCGGCTTCGGCGAGCACGGCCCCGTCACCGTATTTTTCGAGAAGGGCGAATTCGTGTCCGGCCCCTTCCACTATTTCCCTGATTCCGTCGACTGCCTTCTTGGCGAAAGGCTTGTCGGTAGCTACGAGTATTTTCATATTGCCGTCATGCTTTCAGTTTAGCGAATTCCTGCATGCAGCTTACGAGGGCCTTGACGTCCTCAGCCGTGCAGGCGTTGTATATGGATGCGCGGAAGCCTCCCACGGAGCGGTGCCCCTTGATGCCCACCATGCCGCATTCCTTGGCGTATGCGAAGAATTCGTCCTGGAGACTTTCGTATCCCGGGGCCATCACGAAGCATACGTTCATTATCGATCTGTCTTCTTTGGCAGCCGTGCCGGTGAAGAGGGGATTGCGGTCGATCTCGTCGTAGAGCAGCCCGGCCTTTTCATTGTCGATGCGGTGGATGGCCTCGACGCCGCCTATTCCCTTGAGCCATTTGAGAGTCTCGTTCATGACGAAAATGGAGAATACCGGAGGCGTGTTGAACATGGAGAGCTTGTCGATGTGCACGCGGTAGTCGAGCATCGTGGGTATGTACCGCGATACCTTGCCGAGGGCGTCCTTGCGGATTATGGCGAAGATGACGCCGGCGGGGCCTACGTTCTTCTGGGCGCCTCCGTAGATGAGGGCGTATTTGCCCACGTCGACCGGACGGCTCATTATGTCGGACGACATGTCGGCGACCAAAGGTACCGGGCAGTCCATGTCTTCGTGTATTTCAGTGCCGTATATGGTGTTGTTGGTGGTTATGTGCAGATAGTCCAGATCGCCGGGAATCTCGAATCCCTTGGGGATGTAGCTGTAGTTGCGGTCGGCGGAGCTGGCTATGGCATAGGCGTTTCCGATGCCCTGCGCCTCCTTGAGAGCCTTGTGCGCCCATACGCCCGTGTCGAGATAGGCGGCCTTCCTTTCGAGGAAATTCATGGCAACGTAAAGGAACTGCAGGCTGGCGCCGCCTCCGAGGAAGATTACCTCATGAGTGTCCGGAATGTGCAGCAGCTCTTTCCATAGAGCACGGCATTCATCCATGGTGGCGTCCCATTCCTTGGTGCGGTGGGAGATCGACAGGACCGAGACTCCCGTACCTTTGAAATCCCTGAGGGCCTCGATGGCATTGTCTATTGCCGCCTGCGGCAGCAGGCAAGGTCCGGCATTGAAAACATGTACTTTTTTCATTTCGTTCTAAATTTCCGGTTGTAATCCGATTGTGCGATAAAGATAACCATTTATTATCAAAATAAAAGGAAAATCCGCAAAATTATAATTCTTCTACGGAAAGTCCCTCTATCTTTGAAACCCGCCCGATGAAATCTTCGGCCAGCGAAAGCCTGACCTGCGTCTCGATGCTGCATGTCTCGCCGAATTCCTGTGCCGGCTGCGGCAGGCGCAGTTCCTTTATGATTTTCATGACGGCGTTCATGGACAGATAGCCGAAAACGAGGCGGAAACGTCGCACGGCCGTCTTTTCCACTATTTCCGCGTGCGCTATCGCGTCGGCCGACGCAGTCTTGTATGCCCTTATGAGTCCCGGAATGCCGAGCTTTATCCCGCCGAAATAGCGGACGACCACTATCAGTATGTCGCTGAGCCCGGCGGAATCTATCTGTCCGAGTATGGGACGCCCTGCCGAGCCGGAGGGTTCGCCGTCGTCGCTCGAGCGGAATGTCTGTCCGAGGTGCCCGAGCCGGTACGCGTAGCAGTGGTGCCTGGCGTCGTGGTACTCCTTGCGCAGTCCGGAAATTATCTCCCGGACCTCGTTTTCGCTTTCCACGGGGTACGCAAGGGCGATGAAACGGCTGCCGTTGTCCTTGAACAGGCCTTCGCTGCGAGCCGATATGCTCCTGAAGGAATCCTCAATATGTTTTTCCGCCGCGTTCATCCTTGCCAAAAATAAGGTTTTTTTTGTAATCGGAGCGGAATAATTTAATTTTGTTGAAATTCTTTTTTATGGTATTCAGATACAAGGTTACGCTTGCCGGAATCAAGGGATTCCACCGTATTTATGATATCAATGGCGATTCTTCGTTGTACACGTTCCACAGGCAGCTTCAGTCCGATCTCGAACTTCCTCAGGATCAGCTGATAGTGTTCAAGGCTTTGGATGCCGGCGGAGGCGTGGTCGGCCGTTACGGACTTTTCGACCTCGGGTCCGGCACCGTGGACAAAATCACCGTCAGGAGCACGGTCGCGGCCGGGATAGCCAGCTTCGTATACTTTTATGACGTGGCCAACAAGAAAAGCGTCCGCATAACCCTTGAAGGCGAAGAAGAGGACGCCGTCGTGGATGCGGACTCCCCGGTGCTGGTGGATTCCAAGGGACCGGAGCCCCTTGCTTTCGAAAACGGATACGTCGCCTACGAAGATCTGCCGGAAGAAGTCAGGAATCCTCTGCACGGCGGCGCGGGGGAGCGGGACGATGAAGATGACCTGGAGGATGACGAGGATGAAGAAGATGATGATGACGACGATGAGGAGGGGGAAGTGATCTACGACGGCAGCGAGTCTTTCTGAATGCCTTAGTCTGTGCGTACCATGGGCAGGAAACTCATCATAATCCTCGGGCCTACGGCCGTGGGCAAGACGGATTTCGGCATAGAGACTGCCCTCGGGTGCGGCTCTCCGGTGATATCCTGCGATTCGAGACAGATATACAAAGAAATGTCCATAGGGACGGCCGTTCCGGACGCTTCCCGGCTGGCCGCCGTCAGGCACTATTTCATACAGACCGAGTCGGTGCGGACCCTGTATACGGCCGGCGACTATGAACGCGACGCCCTTGCCCTCATCGGCCGTCTTTTCTCGGAGGGACACGATACGCTCGTCATGGTGGGAGGCTCCATGCTGTATATGGATGCAGTCTGCAACGGACTGGACGAGATGCCGGACACGCCGCCGGCGCTCAGGGCCGAATTGACTTCGAGGCTGGAGAAAGAGGGCCTCGCGTCTCTGACGGAGGAACTGCTTTCCATAGATCCCGCCGCCGGCGGCATGATAGCCCTTGACAATCCCCGGCGTGTCCTGCGGGCGCTGGAGCTTTGCATCTCCACCGGGAAACCGTATTCGTCATTCCGGTCCGGACGCGTGCGCAAGCGTGATTTCGAGATAGAGAAAATAGGCCTTTCCCGCCCCCGCAAGCTCCTTTATGAGCGCATAGACCGGCGCGTTTTGGACATGATGGACGCCGGGCTTCTCGACGAAGTCCGTTCGCTGCGGCAGTATCGTCATCTGCCGGCCCTCAATACGGTGGGCTACCGTGAACTTTTCGATTTCCTCGACGGACGCATTTCCCTCGACGAGGCCGTCTCGCTGATACAACAGAACAGCCGCCACTACGCAAAGAGACAACTTACGTGGTGGCGGCGTGACAAGTCTGTCCGCTGGCTGGAACTCTGATCGGGACTATTCTTCCGCGAAAGCGTAGCTGAAGCCCTTTATGCGGTTCCAGTTGCCGCGTGTGAAGTCGGGCACTTCCACGGGAGCGCAGCCGTTGTCCATCGATATGCGGGACAGTTCCACTATGCTGCACCATTCGGCGAGGTCATATACGTCCATGTCGAGCGGCAGGCCGTGGTTGAGGCAATAGATGAGCCTGTAATCCATTATGAAGTCCATTCCTCCGTGTCCGCCCACTTCTTTGGCGAGCTGCACGAGCTCCGGAGTCAGGATGGGGCTGGGATATTTTTCGCGGAGGACCGCCACCTGCGCCCTGCTGAGCGGAACGTGCGCGTTGAGGTTGTCGTAGTCGGGCGTTCCTTCGGGCGCCGTGTCGGGACGTATAAGCACCTGCTCCACGGGATATTTGCCGGCATACCCGTCCGTGCCCACTATCTGGTACATGCGGTCGTAGGGCCTGGGGGTCATGACGTCGTGCTCGATGAGTATGCTCTTGCCGAGTTCGGTGCGGATCATGGTCATGGTCTCGTCGCCGTTGGCGAAATCTTCGCAAGGCTTGCCGGTGCGTTTTTCAACGTGCTTCTTGCCGTTGAACGAGTCGGTGTCCATGGCCACGAGAGTCTTCAGGCGGTCTCCGCGGTGTATGTTGAGCACCTGGCATACGGGGCCGAAGCCGTGGGTCGGATATACGTCTCCGCGGTTCAGACGGTTGAAATCGAGTCTCCAGTTGTTCCAGTACGCATCCCAGAATTCATCGAGGTTGTGGTGGTATGAGCCTTCGGCGTGGATCACGTCGCCGAACAGGCCGGCCTGCGCGAACGCGAGGGTGGACAGCTCGAAGAAATCGTAGCAGCAGTTTTCGAGCACCATGCAGTGCTTCCTTGTCCTTTCGGAGGTGTTGACGAGATCCCAGCATTCCTGCAGCGTGGTGGCCGAGGGCACTTCTATGGCCACGTGCTTTCCGTGCTCCATCGCGTACAGCGCCACGGGTACATGATGCTTCCAGTCGGTGCATATGTATACGAGGTCTACGTCAGGATCTTCGCACAGTTCCTTGTAGGCTTCTTCGTAGCCGGTGTATCCGTCGGCGGTTATCCCTTTGCCGGACAGATATCCGAGGCTCGCTTCTACTCTCTCCGGAACTACGTCGCATACGGCCGTCACTTTGGCTCCGGGCACGAAGGTCATCCTTTGCACCGCGTCGCCGCCCCTCATTCCGAGGCCTACGACTCCGACTCCCACTTCCTCAATGGGATCTGCGGCGAAGCCGAGCATGTCCTCCTGGCCTGCAGGGCGTTCCGGAACGTCGGTCTTTATGATTCCGCTGCTCTGGCTCGTGTTCCCGCAACCCGTGCATACTATGCACAGGGCAGCGATTGTCGCATATAATACTTTTTTCATTCTTTGTATTTTTATTTGGTTTGACTTAATCTGTCTAACTTATTTCGGCTCCGTCGGACACGCTTTCGTGCGGCGTGACGAAACGCATTCTGCCGTCCTGCTGCTTCGCCATAAGTATCATTCCCCTGGATTCTATCCCTTTGATGACGCGGGGCTTGAGGTTGGCGAGGATGCATATCTGCTTTCCTACCATTTCTTCGGGGGAATATTGCTCAGCGATGCCCGACACTATGGTGCGGCGGTCGAAGCCCGTGTCTATGGTCAGCTTCAGGAGCTTGTCGGTCTTGGGCACGCGCTCGGCCTCAAGCACGGTGGCCGTGCGGATGTCCATCTTTCCGAATTCTTCGAAGGTGCATTCGGCTTTCTGCGGCGTCCCGGAATGCTTTCTGCGTATTTCGTCGAGCCTGGCCGTCTGCGCCTCTATTACGGAGTCCTCTATCTTGCTGAACAGCAGGACGGCTTCGCCGAGCCTGTGCCCGGGGGACAGCAGTTCCGGGGCTCCGAGCATCTCCCACGTCAGCACCGGACGGTCTTCGCCGCTTTCCGGACTGCCCGTATGAAGGGCCCGTCCCTCTCCGTCCTTGTAGAAATTGACGGTGGGGCTTCCTTCGCCGGCCCTGTAGTCGCGCCCCGCGTCTATGCCCACGCGCAGTATGTTCCTAAGTTTCTCCGCGGAGAACGGCAGGAACGGTTCGAAGGCTACCGCCAGGTCGGCGCATATCTGCAGCGACGTGTAAAGTATGGAGGCGGTGCGGTCCATGTCGGTCTTGGCGGTTTTCCACGGCTCGGTGTCGGAAATGTATTTGTTGCCTATCCGGGCCATGTCCATGGCCTCTTTGAGGGCCTCGCGGAAATGGAAGGTCTCCAGATAGCTTTCCATCGCCCTGCGGCATTCGGGAATGCGTGCGAGAGTCTCGGCGTCGATGTCAGCGGGCTTGGGATTGCCGGGGACGGCCCCTCCGAAATATTTCTGCGTCAGCACCACGGCGCGGTTCACGAAGTTGCCGAACACTGCCACGAGCTCGTTGTTGTTGCGGGCCTGGAAGTCTTTCCACGTGAAATCGTTGTCCTTGGTCTCCGGGGCGTTGGCGCACAGCACGTATCGCAGCACGTCTTCCTGTCCGGGAAAGTCTTTCAGGTAGTCCTGCAGCCAGATGGCCCATTCCTTGGAAGTCGATATCTTGTCGCCTTCGAGGTTGAGGAACTCGTTGGCCGGAACATTGTCCGTCAGGACGTAGCCGCCTTCCGCCCTGCACATGGACGGGAACACGATGCAATGGAACACTATGTTGTCCTTGCCTATGAAGTTCACTATCCTCGTGTCGTCGGATTTCCACCATTTTTCCCAGCTTTCGGGCAGGAGTTCGCGCGTGTTGGAAATATACCCTATCGGGGCGTCGAACCAGACGTACATCACTTTCCCTTCGGTGCCTTCCACCGGCAGGGGAATGCCC
The DNA here is from genome assembly GCA_947588835.1 of uncultured Bacteroidales bacterium. Classification (GTDB taxonomy): domain Bacteria; phylum Bacteroidota; class Bacteroidia; order Bacteroidales; family UBA932; genus Cryptobacteroides. The sequence continues at coordinate 18,076 of CANPZS010000004.1, forward strand.
CAGTCAAGGTCGCGGCTGACGGCGCGGGGCTGGAGCCCGCCGTCGAGCCATGATTTGCACTGTCCGTAGACGTTCGTCTTCCATTCCTTGTGGTTTTCAAGGATCCATTCGCGCAGCCACGGTTCGTATTCGTCGAGAGGCAGATACCAGTGCGTTGTGTTTTTCTTTACGAGCCTGCCGCCGCTCAGCGAGGAACGCGGATTGCCGAGCTCCTCGGGGCTCAGGGTGCTGCCGCATTTTTCGCACTGGTCGCCGTATGCGTCGGGATTGCCGCATTTGGGGCAAGTGCCCACTATGTATCTGTCGGCAAGGAAAGTCCCGGATTCTTCGTCATAGTATTGCTCGGTCTCCTTGGTGATGAACTTGCCGTTTTCGTACAGCTTCCTGAAAAACTCGGAGGCCGTCTTTTCATGCACTTCCGAAGTGGTCCTGGAGTATATGTCGAAATTGATTCCGAGGCCGCTGAACGAATCGCGGATGATCTTGTGGTATTTGTCCACAATGTCCTGGGGGCTTACGCCCTGCTTTTTCGCCTTGATGGTGATGGGCACCCCGTGTTCGTCGGAGCCGCATACGTACAGCACGTCTTCGCCCCTCAGCCTGAGATATCTTACATATATGTCCGCCGGGACGTACACTCCGGCGAGATGTCCTATGTGTACCGGACCGTTTGCATACGGCAGCGCCCCGGTCACAAGCGTGCGTTTGAATCGTTTGTCCATTTCTATTGTCTGTCGGTTTTCTCTCTTCCGAGACGTTTGTTTATTTCCTGTCTTATCTGGTTGGCCTTGTCTATCTCCTGCATTATCTTCAGCTGTCCGTCCTCTCCGGCGGAAGACAGCCTCGCCGTCAGCTCGCGCAGCCTGGCCCTCATCTTTTTTTCTTGATAGGCGAGTATGGAACGCGGCACGAACCTGACGAGCCATGAGGCCCGCGTCATCATGGCCTCGGAAAAATTCTTGACGGTGAGCAAATATTTTTCCTCCGAAAGCTCGGCCGCGATGAACGCCGTGGTGCGGTCTTCGTCGTTGAGCAGGTTCCTGATTATCTGGTCCTGCGGCAGCCCGGCGTCGTACATGCGGAAATAGGCGTCGTACACTTTGCGGTAGACGTCGTTCGCGAACGCCGTGTCGTCGGCCGCCAAGGTCTCGTCTATGAATTCCGCTACCGTGGCCCGTTCTTCTCCGCAATAATATTCCGAATCCCGCTCGAATTCAAGAGGGCTGCGCCCGTATGCGAGGATGAAGCTGAGCAGCTCTTTTTCGCTCGGGGCGAGTATGGCGTCATTTTCCATCAGGCGGAGGCTCCCGGCGGATCCTTGTGCCGATGCGGGCGCCGTCGCGGCCGTCTCGCGTACAGGCGAGGTCTGCGGCGCCCTCTCCTGCCTCGCCGCACGCGTCTTTTCCTGCCGTTCTTCGGCGAGCAGCCTTTCCCTGGTGACGCGGATGCGGTCGAACAATATCCTGGATTCTATGTTGAACCTGCGGCTGCACCCGTCCACGTAGACTGACCTCTTGACGGCGTCGGGGATCAGCGCTATGGTATCGGCGATGCCGTTGATGAGCCCGGCCTTTTTAAGCGGGTCGTCGCCCGCGTCTTCGAGCAGCAGGTCCGTCTTGAAATCTATGAAGTCCTTTTCGTTGGCCGCTATGAAGTTCCTTACCTCGTCGAGCGTGTGTTTCCTGGCATAGGAGTCCGGATCGTCCCCGTCGGGAATCAGGACCGTCCTGACGTTCAGCCCCTCTTTCAGTACCATGTCTATGCCTCTCATGGCGGCGTGTATGCCGGCGGAGTCCCCGTCATACATTATGGTGACGTTGTCCGTGAATTTTTTTATGAGACGGATCTGTTCCAGCGTAAGCGACGTGCCGCTGGAGGCGACGGCGTTGGTGATGCCGAGCTGATGCAGGGAAAGTACGTCGAGATAGCCCTCCACGAGGATGCATTTGTCCGTCCTCGATATTTCGTTCTTGGCGAAATAGATGCCGTACAGCGTGCGGCTCTTTACATATATTTCCGATTCTTTGGAATTTACGTATTTTGCTACGCTCTTGTCGGTTTTGAGGGTACGGCCGCCGAAGGCTATTATCCTGCCGCTCACCGAATGGATCGGAAACATCACCCTGTCGTAGAAACGGTCGTGGAGGCTTCCCCCGTCCTGTGCGGCGCACAGCCCCGTTTCCGTCAGGTATTCATCCTTGTAGCCGGCGCTCCGGGCCGCGTCCGTCAGGGCATGGCGGCTTTTCGGGGCCCAGCCGAGGCCGTATTTCTTTATCGTGGCGTCTTCAAGTCCGCGGGAATGGAAATAGGCGAGCCCTATCGTCCGCCCTTCTTCGGTGTTCAGGCTGTCGGCGAAGAATCTGCCGGCGAAATCGGAAACGAGCATGAGGCTCTCGCTGCGCTGGCGTTTGGCGATTTCCTCCGCGCTCTCCTCTTTCTCCACTATTTCTATATTGTATTTTCTGGCGAGGTATCTCAGGGCCTCCACATACGAAAGGTGCTCGTATTCCATGACGAAGCCCACCGCGGAGCCGGCCTTGCCGCAGCCGAAGCATTTGTATATGCCGCGGGACGGCGACACCGAAAAGGAAGGAGTCTTCTCGTTGTGGAAGGGACAGCATGCGACATAGTTTCCGCCGCGCCGACGCAGCGTTACGAAATCGCTTATGACATCGACTATTTCGGCCGTGTCAAGAATCCTGTTCACCGTCTCCTGCGGAATCATTGGAATGCCATTTGATGCAAAGATACTAAATAAATCAGTTCGCTATCTCGCACAGGAACTTTATGCGGACGAGCCTTATTTCCATTTCGTAATAGTCCGAGCCGAGGGCTTTCATGGCCTCGTCCACCGAATCGGATTCGGCTTCGTTGCGGAAATAGTCGTAGATGTCTTCGACCACGGCCTCGTCTATGTGCTCGTTGATGTAGTAGTCGAGGTTCAGCTTGGTGCCGTATGACACTATGGCCTCTATTTCCGATACGAGGCCGTCCATGTCGAGGCCTTTGGCGTCGGCTATGTCTTCAAGGGAAATCTGCCGGTCGATGCTCTGGATGATGAACACCTTGTTGTTGGATTTGCCGGCAATGCTTTTCACCACGAAGTCGTCGGGACGGATTATGTCGTTTTCCTCCACGTATTTGGCTATCAGGTCCACGAATTCCTTGCCGAACTTTTTGGCCTTGCCTTCGCCGACGCCCTGGCAGTTCCTGAGTTCGTCGATGGTCGTCGGGTAGGAAATGGCCATGTCGTCGAGGGACTGGTCGCCGAAGATGATCCACGGCTGGAGGCGCAGCCTGCGGGACAGATCCTTGCGGAGCGTCTTCAGCATGGCGAGCAGCGTGGGATCTCCTCCGCCGCCCCTCATCGCCGCTGCCGCGGCGGCTTCTTCGTTGTCGTCGTCTTCGTCGTCGGCGTCCCTGTCGGAGAACACGCGTTCCTCCACGAGCATCAGTTCATGCGGGTTTTCAAGGAACTCCAGGCCCTTTTCGGATACCGAAATGCTGCCGTAGGTCTCTATTTCCTTGTTCAGGAAATGCAGCACGAGCCCCTGCTGTATGACTGTCATCCAGAATTTGGCCGAATGCTCCCTGCCTGCGCCGAACATCTCAAGTTCGTCATGGCGGTAGGATTTTATTATGGCGGTATCGACTCCGGCAAGTATGTTGGCTATGTGCTCTATCTTGAAATGTTCAGGCAGGTCCCTTACGAGCCTTATGACATCGGCCATCTCCTTTCTGCCGTCGAAGCGCGGCTTCGGGTGCAGGCAGTTGTCGCATGAACCGCAGTTGTCCCTGTCGTAGTCTTCCCCGAAATATCCGAGGAGCACCTTGCGCCGGCACTGGCTCGATTCGGCGTAGGCCATGGTCTCGTCAAGGAGCTGCCGCCCTATTTCCTGCTCGGCCACGGGCTTTCCCTGCATGAACTTCTCCAGTTTCCGTATGTCCTTGTAGCTGTAGTAGGTGATGCAGATGCCTTCTTTGCCGTCCCTGCCGGCGCGTCCGGATTCCTGGTAATAGCCTTCGAGGCTTTTGGGAATGTCGTAGTGGATCACGAACCTTACGTCGGGCTTGTCGATGCCCATGCCGAAGGCTATCGTGGCCACGATGACGTCTATGTCCTCCATTAGGAAGCGGTCCTGGTTCTCGGCCCTTGTCTTCGCGTCCAGTCCGGCATGGTAGGGGAGGGCCTTGATGCCGTTTATGTTGAGGAGCTGCGAAAGTTCCTCGACCTTTTTGCGGCTGAGGCAATATATTATGCCGGATTTGCCGGCGTTCTGGCGGATGAATCTTATGATGTCCTTTTCGGGCTCGATCTTTTCCCGTATTTCGTAATAGAGGTTGGGCCTGTTGAAAGAGGACTTGAACACTTTGGCGTCGGGTATGCGCAGGTTCTTGAGTATGTCGCTCTGCACCTTCAGCGTGGCCGTGGCAGTAAGCGCTATCACCGGCGCGGGCTGGATGTCGTCTATGATGGTGCGTATCTTACGGTATTCCGGCCGGAAGTCGTGTCCCCATTCGGATATGCAGTGAGCTTCGTCCACGGCGTAGAAGGATATCGGTATCTCCTTGAGCATGGCGATGTTCTCTTCTTTGGTGAGGGACTCCGGCGCGACGTACAGAAGTTTCGTCACTCCGGATTTGAGATCCCTGCGGACGTCCGCCGTCTGGCTCCTGCCGAGCGACGAATTGAGGAAATGGGCTATGCCTTCATTCCCCGATATGAAGCCCCTGATGGCGTCCACCTGATTTTTCATCAACGCTATGAGAGGCGATATGACTATGGCCGTACCGGGCATGACGAGGGCGGGAAGCTGGTAGCACAATGACTTGCCACCGCCGGTGGGCATGAGTACGAACGTGTCGTTTCCTCCGCACAGATGGAGGATTATTTCCAGCTGATCCCCTTTGAAAGAGTCGAATCCGAAAAATTCCTTCAGTTTTGACCGCAAGATCGCAGGTGTCGTATCGCTCATAGGCATTGGTTAATTTTGCTGAAATTTAGGGGTTAATTCGGAGGAAAACAAATTTATTTTATGCAGGAGGCCGTTTTTTTTGCGGCTTCGGCTGCGGCGGACCTGCACTTTCGCCGATTATGAAAAATTAATGTCGCAAATTAATTTTTTATTGCGATATTTGCAGATTGTGCCGGCTGATGCGGCACTGTATTGAAACATAATGATTTTAAATTATAATTGTCATGAGAATCTTTAAAGTTTTTGCATTGTCCGCGCTGACAGTCCTGGCTGCGGCAGGCTGCGGACAGAAGTATCCCAAGGCTCTCGCCGATCTTAATCTTCCCAAGGATGTGGCCGACTCCGTCGCAAGACTTATTCCTGCAAAGGGTCTCACCGATACCATCAGCTACGGCATGGGCCAGAGGCTGGGCCTGATGTTCCGCCAGTCGGGCCTGAATGATCTGAACCTTGACAAGGTGCTGTCCGGCTTCAAGGATGTGGTCTTTGCCAAGGGCGACATCAACGACACTACTTTCATCAAGCAGTTCAAGATGTTCTTCTACGATCCGGACATGCAGCAGGCATGGAATACCTACATGTTTGAATATGACGCATACTCGAGCGCCGTTCACAGCATACCCAACAAGATGTTCCTTGATGAGAATGCAGCCAAGGAAGGCGTTTCCGTCACCGAAAGCGGACTTCAGTACGCCATCGCCGAGCAGGGCGGCGGCGTCAGGCCGGGGGCGAAGGACACCGTGAAAGTGAACTATGTGGGCAAACTCATCGACGGCACCGTATTCGACCAGTCTTCCGAGCCGGTTACGTTCTCGCTCGACAGGGTCATAAAGGGCTGGGCGGAAGGTCTGCAGCTCATAAACGAGGGCGGAAAGGCCACCCTGTTCATACCTTATGATCTTGCTTACGGCATCAGGGGTACGGGCGACGGGAAAGTGCCTCCGTACAGCACCCTCATCTTCGACGTTGAGCTGCTTGAGGTGCATCCCTTCGTCGCCGCTGAGGAAAAGAAGTAGTTTCGCGGCATGCCGAATCTTGAAATAGAAGGCCGTCTGGTACGCAAGCTGGACCTGCAGTCGGGAGAGTCCGCACGTGGCCCGTGGGAACGCCGCGACTTCGTGGTGGAGTATGAGGACGGCAATTTCCCCGTGTCCGTATGCTTTTCGGCATGGGGCCACGACAAGGTGCAGGAGCTGGAAAACGTTCAGGTGAATGACCGGGTAAAGGTCTCCTTCAACATTAGGGGCAGGGAATACAACGGCAGGTGGTACAACGATCTGAGGGCATGGCGCATCTCTCCTGTAGGTCAGGAAAGGCGGCCCGCCGCCCAGAACGCTGCCCCGTACGATGTGCCGGCTTCTTACGATGTGCCGGCACTTTCGACGGAGGACATGCCGGCCGATTTCGGCGACGATTTGCCGTTCTGACGCAAAAGCCGCGGAGAACCATGCAGGCTGCAAAGTCATCCCGACTTTGCGGCCTGTTTTTTTGTATCGTGCAGCCTTCGGTGCCGGCGGCGCGCGGCCATTGTACGGTTTATGAAAAAAGTCTTATATTTGCGGCATACATGATTGATGACTAACCATATAATGACACTGTTGCGGCCCTTGGCCTTTTTGGCGCTGATATTCTCTTCATGCGTTCCGAAATCCGGAGCGGGGGGGGTGATTTTTGACGATCTGGATGCCTGTCTGCGTGACAGGGAAGTGTTCGAACAAGAAAAAACTGCATGGATTGCAAGGCTCAGGTCGCATGCGGACGCCGTCGGAGACGTTGCGTCGGCGTATGATTTATATATGGAAATTGCCGAGGAATATGCGTCGTACAGTTTCGATTCCACGGCGGTCTATCTCCATAAAAGTCTCGACGCGGCCGGCTCGCTCGGCGACGGGGAGAAGACGGACCGTGCAATGATAAGGCTCGGCCTGCTTTATACTACCGCAGGGCATTTCCTGGAGGCGTACCATATCCTTTTCCATGATATCGACACGCTGTCCCTCACGCCCCCGCTCCAGAAGGACTGGTACGGCGCCGTTTACCGCTTCGCCAAAGACATGGACGGGGATTCGGGAATCGCCGAGACCATTATGGAGCCGGACAAATCGGTCTACAGGGACAAGCTTTGCGCCTTGCTGGACGAAGATTCCAGACAGCGGCGCGAATTGGCAGTGGACCGGCTGCGGGACGAGGGGCGCTTCGCCGAAGCGGCCGAGGCCAACGCGGACATACTTGCCGGCATGGACGAAAATTCGCGCGATTACGCCAATGTGGCGTACGTACAGTCGGAGCTATGCGATGTGCTCGGGCTTCAGGAGCAAAGGCTTTCATGGCTTATCGCTTCGGCCAAGGCGGACGCCGTCAATTCCGTCAGGGATTATGCGGCGCTCACCGTCATAGCCATCATCCTTGCGGACACCGACGTGGACAGGTCTTTCCGTTATATGCAGATGTCGCTTAAGGATGCAATAGCGTATAACGCAAAGCTGCGCCCGTGGCAGGTTTCCCAGTTTTTCGTTTCTGTGGAGGACGCCTACAATACGAGGCAGAATGCGCAGCAGCGGAGGCTTACGGCTCTGTTCATGGTGGTATTGTTCCTCATGACGGCTCTTGCCGCAGCCTTTTTCTTCCTTGTCAAGCGCTCCCGCGAGCTGGCCAAAACTGAAAAGGAACTGCGCAAAATCAATGATGAACTTGCCGTGAACAACCGCAGGCTCTCCGAACTCAACGCCAGGCTGACTGATTCCGACAGGATAAAGGAGGAATACATCAGCTTTTTCCTCGGGGTGCTGTCCGAACATATAGACATTATGAAGAACATGCGCAACTCGGTGCGCAAGAAGCTGAAGCTCGGCAAGGCCGATGAACTGCTGAAGGAAATGACGGAGTCCCATGCCGATGACGACGCGCTCGCCTCGTTCTACAACACCTTCGACACCACGTTCCTGACCATCTGCCCCGATTTCGTGAACGAGTTCAACGCTCTGCTCGAGGATTCGGCGCGCATCGTCCTCAAGAAGGGGGAGATCCTGAATACGGAACTGCGCATATTCGCCCTCATCCGCCTGGGCATAGACGATTCGAGCCGCATCGCCGCGCTTCTGCACTATTCGGTGTCCACCATATACAATTATAAGGTGAAAATCAAGAACGGCGCGAAAGTGCCGAGGGAGCGCTTCGAAGAGTTTGTAAAAGCCATCGGAAGAATAGGATGAACGCTTTTGGGAGCGCTACTTTTTTTTCATTATAAATTATTTTAATTATTTTATAATCAATAATATATTATAGCGGAAACGCTATAATCGGCTACTTATTTTTTTTACTCCGAATCTCGGATTTCCTTTATAATTATTTTTGGATGCCTGGTGAATCGTAACCTAATCACCGGATAAGTTTTTTTGCAAATCAAAAACGTGCAAAGTATGAAAAGATTTTTAACCTTTTGCCTCGCTTTCGGTTTCAGTCTTTTAGCGTTGGCGCAGAACGTTACCGTTAAGGGTATCGTCCGTGATGACGCCGGCGAGACTGTAGTCGGAGCTTTCATAGCGGAGCAGGGCACCCAAAACGGTACCATTTCGGGGCTCGAAGGAGAATTCGTCCTGACTGTCCCCAAAGGGGCCGTGCTTGAGATTTCCTGCATCGGCTATAGAACGGAGGTCCTGACCGTGACGGACGACAAGGATCTCGTCATCGTCCTGCATGAAGACACCGAACTGCTTGAAGAAACCGTAGTCATCGGCTACGGCGTCCAGAAGAAAAGCGTCGTAACGGCGGCCATCGCCAAGGTGTCCGACGAACTGCTCGAATCGTCGGCCCGCGTCCGCGTGGACGACGCCCTCAAGGGACTTGCGGCCGGCGTGACGGTGACCTCGTCTTCCGGACAGCCCGGCGCGTCCTCGCAGGTGCGCGTCCGCGGTATCGGCACCATCAACGACAGCAACCCGCTCTACATCGTGGACGGCATGCCTATGGACATCAACGGGATCGATTTCATCAATCCCAGCGACATTCTGTCCGTCGAGGTGCTCAAGGATGCGGCTTCCGCGGCCGTCTACGGAGCCCGTGCCGCCAACGGCGTCATCCTCGTCACCACCAAGAGCGGCGACAAGGGCCGCGTGCGCGTGACCTATGACTTCACCTTCGGCCTCCAGAATCCCTGGAAGAAATACGAGGTCCTCAATGCCACCGAGTACGCCCTCATGATGAACCAGGGCGCCCTCAATGAAGGCAAGCAGGCTCCGTATGCCGACCCCTATTCATTGGGAGAAGGCACCGACTGGCAGGACGAAGTGTTCAACTACAACGCCCCCGAGCGCACCCATCAGCTTGCCGTCAGCGGCGGCACCGACAAGGTGAACTATTATATTTCATTAGGTTACTACAATGCCGAGGGTATCGTGGGCGGCGACTGGGACCGCTCCAACTACGAGCGACTGACGATCCGGTCCAACACCAATTATCATCTGTTGGACAAGACCGCCGAGCGCAACTTCCTCAACAAGATCGATGCGGGCGTCAACCTCACCTATTCCCGCATCAATTCCAAGAGCATTGACACCAACACCGAGTATGGCGGACCGCTCGGCTCCGCGCTCGCCATGGCTCCTACCCTGAGCCCCTGGGTGGCCGACGCTGCCGAGACGCAGGCGCTCCTGGCCGAGCATCCCTTCGCCCGCGTAGACCCGCGCAACGGCCTTGCCTTCACGATCGTGGACGGCGGCATCTACAACGAGATGAACAACCCGCTCGCCATGCTCAGCATGCCCGGCGGCAAGAACTGGAGCGACAAGCTCGTGGCCAACTTCTGGGGCGAAGTCCAGATCTGGGACGCCCTCCGCTTCCGCTCCTCGTTCGGTAGCGACCTTTCCTTCTGGGGAAGCGACTGGTGGACTCCTGAGTATTATTATTCTTCGAAGGCCAGCCGCGACTACAGCGAGGCCGGCTCCAGCATGAACAGGGCGTTCACATGGCAATGGGAAAACACCCTTTCGTACGAAAAGACGATCGGCAAGCACGGCTTCAGCGTTCTCGTCGGCCAGTCCGCATCCAGCAACATGGGCACCACCCTGAGCGGAAGCAACCGATATCTTTTAGAGAATGACCCCTACCGTGCGGGCCTGGGCTTCACCACCGGTTCAAACGAATACCAGCTCGCGAGCGGTTCCTTCTACAGCCCTCACAGGATTTCTTCGATGTTCGCCCGTCTGAGCTACAACTATGCGGAGAAATACATGGTTCAGGCTACGGTACGCCGTGACGGATCTTCCAACTTCGGTCCGCGTCACCGGTTCGCCACATTCCCCTCGTTCTCGTTCGGCTGGAACTTCACCAACGAAGACTTCATAAAGGATCTCGGCCTCGGCTGGCTGACTTCCGGCAAACTGCGCGCCTCGTGGGGCCGCAACGGAAACGAGGCCATCGGCCAGTACCGCTACACCACGACCATCCAGACCAACAACAACTACATGTTCGGCAACGGCGATTCCGTCTCGCTGTCCAACGGCGCGAAGCCCAACGGTTTCGCCAACGCCGACCTCAAATGGGAGGAGTCTGAGCAGACCGACATAGGACTCGATCTGGCCTTCTTCAACAGCGCCGTCACCTTTACGGCCGACTGGTATATGAAGCGCACCAAGGGCATGCTCATGAATATGCCTATTCCGGGATATGCAGGCGATTCGGCGCCCGTGGGCAACGTGGGTACCATGGACAACCGCGGCTGGGAGTTCGAACTCGACTGGAAGCATGACTTCAACGGGCTCTTCGTGCAGCTCGGGGCCAACGCCACCTATCTGAAGAACGAACTTATAAATCTCGGCAACGACACGGGATACGCCAACTACGACACCCACAAGATAGGCACCCTTACCCGCGGCGAAAACGGCTATCCGTTCCCGTTCTTCTACGGGTGGAAGACCGACGGCATTTTCCAGAACTGGGACGAAGTGAATGCCCATACCAACTCCGAAGGCGCTCTGCTGCAGCCCAAGGCGCAGCCGGGAGACGTCCGCTTCAAGGATCTGGACCACGACGGCGACATCGATGACGACGACCGCGGCATGCTGGGCAAGGGCATGCCCGACTGGACCTACGGCTTCCATGTGAACCTCGCGTGGAAAGGTTTCGACCTGTCGGCCGTATTCCAGGGAGTCGCAGGCGTGCAGGCCATGAACGTAATGCGCCGTACCGACCTGTTCTACATCAACATGCCCAAATACATGCTCAACTGTTGGGCCGGCGAGGGTACGTCCAATAAATATCCCCGCTACAACCAGACCACGGACAACAACGAAAACTGGCGCGTGTCCGATCTCTGGGTTCAGGATGCCTCCTACTTCCGGCTGAAGAACCTGCAGATAGGCTACACCCTGCCCAAGAGGCTTACCGAAAAGGCGTTCATCAATTCGCTCAGGGTATTCCTCGCCGGCACCAACGTGTTCACTCTCACTTCCTACAACGGCTTCGATCCGGAGATTTCGTCCGGCGGCACCTCCCTCGGCATCGACAGGGGCGTATATCCGCAGACCCGCGTTTTCTCCGTAGGCGTAAACGTAACTCTCTAATCTGTGGCAGATATGAAAAACAAGATATTATTACCGATTGCGGCAGCCGTTTTGATGATGACTTCATGCGGCGAGGAATGGCTTGACGTCGCTTCCAAGGGTTCCATCCTTGAAACCGACTATTACAATTCCCAGGACAGACTGTTCTCCGGCGTCACCGCGGCCTATGACCCTTTGCAGTGGTTCGACTATTTCTCCGGATACACGCCTCTCAACCTTCTTTCCGACATTATGGCGGACGATATCTATTGCGGCGGTTCCAACGAGGGCGACCAGCCGGTGCTCGTGAAGACGCACTATTATACTTGCTCTTCCACCGACGTCCCTTCAGGCGTCTGGACCGTCTGCTACTCCGGCATCAACAGGGCCAACATCGTGCTCGCCAAGGCTCCGGAAGTGGAGATGGACGAATCCCTCAAGAACCGCTACGTAGCCGAATGCCTCGTGCTCAAGGCCTTCTATTGGGACCAGCTCTGGAAGTTCTGGGGCAACATACCATATTACGATGAGAACCTGACGGCCGAACAGCAATATTCCGCCGAGCAGCTCACGGCCGACGAGGTCTATGAAAAAGTGATAGCGCTCATCGAGGAAGCCCTCGCCATGAACGTGCTTCCCATGAAAGCCGTTTCCGGCGAAGAAGGCCGCGTCACCAAGGCAATGGCCTATATGCTTTTCACCGAAATGGTGATGTACCAGAACGACAGTTCCCGGTATTCCGCCGCCCTCAATTACATGAAGGAAATCATAGGCAGCGGCAGCTATAGCCTCAATCCCGACTTCGCTTCCATTTGGGAAGAAAGCGGCGAATGGTGCAACGAATCCATCTGGGAGATCAACTATGAGCCCAAGGGCGGCAACCGCAGCTGGAGCTGGGCAAACGGCTCCGGCGGATCCGTCTATCCGGTCTTCATCGGCATCCCCGGCGCATCCGACGGTGTTTACCATGACGGATGGGGCTTCAGCCCCGTGGCCGAGTCCGCCTATGCCATGTATGAGGACGGTGACCAGCGGCGCGACGGCGGCATCATCGACTACCGCGACAAGTCCTACAATCCCAGGTGGCAGAACACCGGTTTCTTCCTTCTGAAGTATATCGCCCGTGAAGGTGGCAACGAGGGCTTCGTAGGAGACGCCGACCTGAATTACAACAACAATGTGAGGGTATATCGTTATTCTGAGGCGCTTCTCAATGCGGCCGAGCTTTCTTTGGCCACAGGAGCAGACGGCAGCTCATATCTCAACGAAGTCCGTGCGCGCGCAGGCCTTGACGCCGTCGCATGCACGCTCGACAACATCATAGAGGAACGGCATTTGGAGTTCGTGGGCGAAGGAAAACGCTACTGGGATCTTGTCCGTACCGGAAAGGCCGCTTCCGTTCTCACGGCGGACAAGCATCTGTACCGCACTACGGACTGGACCGCTTCCAAGAAGTACTGGCCCATCCCGCAGTCCGAGCTGGACCGCAGCGTGACGGAACTCACTCAGAATCCCTATTGATAAACAGACTGAATCAAGGATATGAAAAACATAATCAAAACAATAGTCTGGCTCTGCCTTCTCCCGCTGCCTTTCTCCTGCGCGACGGAAGACATCCTGGAGCCCGATCAGAACCGGATCCCGAAAGCGTCCGAATTCCAGATCAGCCATACTATAGACGAGACCAACATCGTCACTTTCCATCTGGCCAACTCCGGCATGGTCCCGCTGTGGATTTTCGGGGAGAACGACCAGCTTTCAGGAGACGGAGCGCAGAGGCGCTTCGCGGCCGCCGGCGACTATACCGTCGAAGTCAAAGCCTATAATCAGCACGGCGTTTCGGACGCTTCCCAGGTCTATACCTTCAACGTGCCGACAACGTGGGTTCCTCCTTTCGATCCCGCGCCGCTGCTTTCCGCCCTTTCGGGAGGCGGCACCAAGACGTGGGTACTCGACAGCGAAACGCCGGGCCATCTGGGCTGCGGCGAGAATGCGGGCAATCCCGCCGGGTGGTGGAGCGCCAATCCGGGCGAGAAAGCGGACTTCAGCGTCTACGACGACCAGCTCACCTTCGGAGCGGATTATTCTTATGTCTATGATCCGGTCGACGGCCAGACGTACGTGAATTACGGCGCCGGCTATCACAGCGAACTGTATGCCGGCGACGAGCAGGATTACGTGGCTCCGGTCGACAGGCAGGAGACGACCTTCCAGATCGAATGCGACGATGACGGGAACGTATTCATCGTGCTTCCTGCGCAGACGTTCTTCTCTTACCTGCCCAACGCCGAATCATACGCCAATCCGCGTCTTCAGGTGATTTCCTACAGTTCCAAGAAGCTCGTCCTCGTATCTTCAACGCCAGGCATATCATGGCAGTACATCTTCAAGCCGTATGATCCCAACGCCGGCACCGTGGACACCGAAAGCGTCCTTACCGGCGGAAGTTCGAGGACATGGAGGATAGCCAAGGCTGAGAAAGGCCATCTCGGCTGCGGAGAGAATGTAGCCAACGCCGCCGGATGGTGGAGCGCGGATCCTTTCGACAAGGCGGACTGGGGCGTGTACGACGACCGGATTACCTTCAACGCCGACGGCTCTTATGTCTACGATCCGGGTGCCGACGGAATGGCCTATGTGAATAAAGAATCCGGCTATCACAGCGAGCTGTATCTCGGCGACGATCAGGATTACGACGCTCCCGTCGACAAGCAGGAGTCCACGTGGACGCTGGGCGATGACGGGACGTATGAATTCATTACCCTCCCCGCCGGCATATTCTTCAGCTATGTGCCGAACGCCGAAGTGCTGAGCAGCGAAAGCACGCTCTATATAACGAATATAACGAAGGACAAGATAACCCTCGTATGGAACTCTCCTACCAGCGGCATCGCCTGGCAGTACATATTCGTACCTTACGATCCCGCCGATGACGTGGCATGGGACGTCGAGGGAGCGACCAATCTCTGGAGAAGCGCCTCGGGGTATTCGATGACCTATTGGTATGCGGACGCATCATGGACCCAGATCGCCGATCCCGAGACCGAAACCTTGGATGAATTCGGCGGATTGAAGGTGACCGTGCCGGAGACGGGCGGAAACGAATGGCAGGGACAGACGGTGTTCCACCTTGCCGGCGTGCCCGTAAGCGCCGCCAAGCAATATGACTTCTGCGTCACCGTGAACGCCGACAGGGACATTCCGGCCATGACCGTCAAGCTGGCCTGGGAAGGCAATGACCAGGACCACTCCATGTTCTATGTAAACAATTTCAGCGCCGCAGGCGGCGAGGCCGCCACTTTCAGATATGTGGGAGCGTCTCCGGACACGGATTATGACACCGTGGCGCTGTTCATAGACCTCGGCAGATGCGAGCCGGGAACGGTGGTTACTTTCACGGACTTCTGTTTGCAGGAACATAAATGAAAGGAATGATTATATTGTTTGCCGCGGCCGTCTTTGCCTTTGCCTCCTGCGGCGGAGGCGAAGGCGGCTCCGCGACGGACAATTCCGTCACTATGACGCTGTCCTCGGAGGACTTTTCTTTCGGATATGCCGCCGAGTCGCGCGAATATACGGTGACCTGCGGCAATGAATGGGGTGTCTCCGTAGACGGAGGCGTTTCCTGGGCCACGGTATCGCCGAGCGGCGGACTTTCCGGTTCCACCGTGATCAAAGTATCCGTGTCCGAGAACAAGACCTACGAGGAGCGGTCGGCCAAACTTGTCTTCAAGTCCGGGGCGTTCCGCAAGGAGTATGTTCTCGTGCAGGGATTCAACGCCAGCACGGACATAGATGTTCCGGAGGGCTACCGCCTGGTATGGAATGACGAATTCGACGAGGGCGACACGCCTGATACGGAGAAATGGTGGTACGAAACCGGCGGTGGCGGCTGGGGCAATAACGAAATCCAGACCTACGTGGCCGGGAAAATACCCGGAGGCGCCGAGCTTGCCACCATCAAGAACGGCGTTCTGACCATTTCCTGCATGAAGTCTGGAGACAACGTCTACAGCATACGCATGAACACCATCGAAGGCTGGACATACGGATGGTTCGAGGCAAGGCTTAGGCTGCCTTCCGGAAAGGGCACGTGGCCGGCGTTCTGGATGATGCCGAAGAATTTCACGGCATGGCCCGACGACGGAGAGATAGACATCATGGAGGAAGTCGGCTATCATCCAAATTATGTTTCGTCTTCGATACATACCAAATCCTACAATCATTCCATAGGGACTCAGAAGACCCGCGAAAAGGAGATCAAGGGCGCCCAGGACGAGTTTCATGTCTATGCGCTCGAATGGACGGCGCAGCAGATCCGTACCTATGTGGACGGGGAGCCGCTGTTCACTTTCGCGAACGAAGGCAAGGGCAAGGATACGTGGCCGTTCAACGCCCCGTTCTATCTCAAGCTCAATCTTGCGTGGGGCGGCAACTGGGGCGGTGCGCAGGGCATAGACGAAAGCTGCCTGCCAGCGCGCTACGAAATCGATTACGTACGGGTTTTCCAGAAAAAATAGGCATGAAAAAACCATTGCTCCTGTTATTCGGCTGCCTGCTTTTTGCGGCTGCCTGCCATCCCCGGCGGCAGCCCGACGCGGCCGCCTTTGTGCGGGTCGAAGGGACCGACCTCATTGCTCCCGACGGGGAAAAACTGCTCATCCGGGGCACCAACCTGGGCAACTGGCTCAATCCGGAAGGCTACATGTTCGGCTTCTCGAAGACCAATTCGGCCGGCATGATCGACCGCATGTTCCGCGAACTGGTCGGCCCCGATTTCACGGACGAATTCTGGCGGCTTTTCAAGGATCATTACATCACCCGCCGCGACATCGAGTTCATCGCCTCGACGGGAGCCAACACCATCCGTCTGCCGTTCCACTACAAACTGTTTACCGACGAGGACTATATGGGACTGACCGCCGCGCAGGACGGCTTCGAGCGCATAGACAGCGTGGTCACCTGGTGCCGGGACAACCGGCTCTACCTGATTCTGGACATGCATGACGCCCCGGGCGGCCAGACGGGCGACAACATCGACGACAGCTACGGCTATCCCTGGCTTTTCGAGAGCGAGGCCAGCCAGCAACTTTTCTGCGACATCTGGCGCAAGATCGCCGACCGCTACAAGGACGAGCCGGTCATTCTGGGCTATGAACTCATCAACGAGCCCATCGCGCCCTACTTCGAGAACGTGCCGGAACTGAACGCCAAACTCGAATCGCTGCACAAACGGGCGACGGCGGCCATCCGCGAAGTGGACCCGCACCACATCATCCTGGCGGGCGGCGCGCAGTGGAACAGCAACTTCGAGCCGCTCACCGACACGGATTACGACCCCCAGCTCCTGTTCACCTGCCACCGTTACGGCGGGGAGCCCACCGCCGAAGCCATCGCGTCCTTCATCGCCTTCCGCGACCGCTCGGGCCGCCCGATGTACATGGGCGAAATCGGCCACAACACCGACGCCTGGCAGGCGGCCTTCTGCCAGGTCATGCGGGAAAACAACATCGGCTGGACCTTCTGGCCCTACAAGAAAATCGACGGCTCGTGCATGATGGGATTCGATCGCCCCGAAGGGTGGGAGGCCGTCGTGGCCTTCTCCGAAGCTCCGCGCACGACCTACCAGGAAATCCGCGAGGCCCGGCCAGACCAGGCCGCCGCACGCCGGGCGATGCTCGATTTCATCGAATGCTGCAAGGCCGAAAACTGCCGCCCGCAAACCGATTACATCCGCTCCATCGAACTTCAGATAGACTAAGCTCCCATGAAACGGAGTCCTTGATTTCTATTTTTTTCTGATCAGGTTGAGGCCGTCGCGAAGGGGGATTATCACGTTCTCGACTCTCGGATCCGACGCGACCATATCGTTGAAGGCCGAGATTCCGGCGGTCTGCCTGTCTCCGGGGAGCGGGTTTTCGTATACCTTTCCGTCCCACAGCACGTCGTCGGCTACCATGAATCCGCCGGGGCGCAGCTTGTCGAACGTAAGCCTGTAGTATTCGGGGTATTCCCTCTTGTCCGCATCGATGAACGCCATGTCGTAGGGGCCGCCGAGCCGTTTCAGCGTCTCTTTGGCGTCCCCTATGTACAGGGTGACGCGCTTTTCCACTCCCGCCTGCCTGAACCCTTCGAGTATCAGGTCCTCCATCTCGTCGTTGAGTTCAAGGGTGTCCACGTGGCCGTCCTCTGGAAGGCCGCAGGCTATGCATGCCGCGGAATATCCGGTGAAGGTGCCTATCTCGAGCACCCTGCGCGCTCCGGAGATTTCCGCAAGGATTTTGAGCAGCGTCCCCTGCACAGGTCCGGACATCATCCTCGGATAGTTGACGTACATGTTGGTGTGCTTCAGTATCCATTCCGTTCCTTCGCCGGGCGGGGAAGAACGGAGCTTCAGGTATTTTTCGAGCCCGCTTTCCATTTCACACGTATATCAGTTTGGACAGCTTTTCCGGAGCGAAAATCCTTTCGGCCCCGGTCCGCAGCTCTTCCGCTGTAAGGGACATGATCAGCGCCCTGTTTTCTTCGTTC
The DNA here is from genome assembly GCA_947588835.1 of uncultured Bacteroidales bacterium. Lineage (GTDB taxonomy): Bacteria > Bacteroidota > Bacteroidia > Bacteroidales > UBA932 > Cryptobacteroides. The sequence continues at coordinate 36,122 of CANPZS010000004.1, forward strand.
GAAACTATTTTCCCGAATGAAAGGAGACTTTTGCCCATGGACAGGCATTGCGTCTCGTTGTTGTCGGAGCTTATCGCGATCTGGCCGAGGAATTGCTTCTGCGCGGCGGCGAGTTTCCTGTCCGACAGCGGATTTTCGATGAGGCGGCGGAGCACTTTGGAAACGTTTCCCATGCACCGTCCGAGATTGGGCCGGTCGCAGCCGAAAGAGATGGCGGCCACGCCAGTGTCGGCGTATTGCGTATAGGAGCATTCCACTGAATATACCCAGCCGTTGCGCTCGCGCAATATGTCGTTGAGCAATGAATTGGAGGCCGGGCCTCCTATGACGTTGCACAGGAGGGAGGCGGCGATGCGCTCCCTGTCTTCGCGCAGCGACGGCGCCGTCCCGCCTATGACCGCATTCGCTTCATGGTCGCCCCTGTCTTCGGTCTTTTCGAAGCGAACCGCTTCGGGGGCGGCGTAGACGGTCGTTTCTTTGGCGATGAACTCATCGGGATCGCCGCCGAAATATTTCTCCGCGAGCCTTAGCACCGCCTGTTCCATGCGTGCCTCGTCTATGTCTGCCACTACGGTGAAGGCCATGCGCGAGGGTACGAATCTCTCGGCTACGAAACGCCTCAGGTCTTCTGCGCTGATGCCGCTTACGGATTTTTCCGTACCGAGAATGGAGCGCCCGAGCGGATGCCGCGCGAAAAGGAGTTCCTCGAAACGGTCGTAGATTTCGTCCGCGGGACTGTCTTTGTACGATATTATTTCGTCGGTTACGACGCCGCGTTCAGTCTCTATCTCTTCTTCGGGGAACGTGGCCTCCGAGGCGAGCTCCATGAGCAGCGAAGATGCTTTCCCCAGGTCTTCTTTCAATACGGTGGCATGGAACACGATGTCTTCTTTCGTGGTGTAGGCGTTGAGCTCTCCTCCGAGCCTGTCGAGCCTTCCGCTGATGACGGACGCGCTTTTGCCTCGGGTGCCCTTGAACACTGCGTGCTCGGTGAAATGGGCTGTTCCCTCGTTGAAACCTTCTTCGTCCCGCGTGCCGCACTTTATGCTGAGCGCGCAGCAGGCGGCGGCAGCTCCCCTGCGCAATACGGCGTACCTCAGCCCGCAGCCGGCTATTCCGCTTCTCATCTTCTACGGGCTATCTTTTGTATGTCTTCCGGCAGGAATCCCCTGTCTTCCGGCCTGCGTATTTTGCGGCGTTTGAAATAATAAAGCTCGTGAGTGTCGGCGCTTATCAGCATCAGATAGCAGTACGAGCCGGGCTCAGGATCTTCCGACGCCACGACGAAGCTGACCAAAGTGTTGAATGAATGGCCGTCGAACGCCTCGTCGGCCTCCGCTTCGTCCACTATGGCCATGCCGTGTCCGAAATGTTTGGTGCGCACGCTCTCCGTGACGCTTCCGGCAAGGTCATCTTCCGAGAACAATACGTTCATGTCGCGGCTTCGGTAGATGTTGGAGCTGTAGTTGAGAAGTCCGGAATAGCCGGCTATGTCCTTTTCCATCGCCCGCGGCACGAAATCCTGGATGATGTCGATTAGGGCGGGGAGATAGACCACTCCCCGGCCGGGGCCTCCGTCAGCCGCGTAGAACGGGACCGAAATGACTTCCTGCATGGCGCTTATTCCTTCGGTCGCCTTGGGGCCTCCCTTGACGAGTGTCAGCATGACCGTCCCGTCCCCGCTTTCCTTGGGGGCGCGCTCGTTCACCGTCATGAGGAAATAATAATCGTCCGAAGTCTTTAGCTCCTCGAATTCTTCGCGGGTGCAGAATTCATATGCCGATATGGTCCACCGCCGTGAAATTTCCTGCCACAGCAGGTTGTCTTCGAAATCGTTTCCTGACAGCACTATCTTGGTCGTCTTGTCCGGGAAATCGGATATCCTGTATTTCTTGGTGGTTATCTGCGCCTGTCCGAACATGAGCGACGGAAGCAGGAGCGACAAAAATATGATGGGAGTCAGTCTTTTCATGTCTGAAGAATAATCGTTGCGTATGCAAAGGTAGCAAAAATCCATCCCGTTCTCACTTTTTATTTCTATATTCGCAAGATATGAGCCAGTATATTGTTTCTGCGAGAAAATACAGACCTGAATCCTTCGGGGCGCTGATGGGTCAGGACAACATAGTGCGCACGCTGAAAAATTCCATACAAAGGGGACAGCTTGCGCATGCATATCTTTTCTGCGGTCCGCGCGGAGTGGGCAAGACCACCGCCGCACGAATTTTCGCGAAGATGATCAACTGTTCGGATCCCGGCCCCGACATGGAGCCGTGCGGCAAATGCGAGTCCTGCATCTCGTTCCGCGAGGGCCGCTCCTATTGCATACATGAGCTCGATGCGGCTTCCAACAACGGCGTGGAGGACATCAAGACGCTCATGGAACAGGTCCGGATCCCTCCGCAGACGGGGAAATACAGCGTCTATATAATAGATGAGGTGCACATGCTGTCCGCTGCCGCGTTCAACGCCTTCCTGAAGACGCTCGAGGAACCGCCTGCTCACGCGGTCTTCATTTTCGCCACCACCGAGAAGCACAAGATACTCCCTACCATATTGTCCCGCTGCCAGACCTATGATTTCAACAGGATTTCCATAGGCGACATGGTGCGCAACCTAAGGGACATAGCCGCGAAGGAGGGAGTAAGCATAGACGACGAGTCGCTGCATGTGATAGCCATGAAGGCCGACGGGGCCATGAGGGACGCGCTCACGATATTCGACCAGACGGTGGCGTTCTGCGGGACTGACGTGAAATATGAAGACGTGCTGCGCAACCTCAACGTCCTCGATTATGAATACGGCTTTTCGCTCGTGGACGATTTCCTCGCCGGCAACTATGCCGGAGCGCTGCTGAAATTTGACGAAGTGCTTTCCAAAGGGTTCAACGCCCTGCATTTCGTGTCCTCGCTCAGCTCCCATTTCAGAAATCTCATCGTGGCCGGGACCGCGGGGCTGGACGCCCTGCTGGAACTGCCCGATTCACTCAAGAAAAAATATGGCGGGCAGGCCGCAAGGTGCAGCATGAAATTCCTTTATGACGCGCTCGGCATCACCACGCAGTGCGAAGCAGGCTACCGTGCGAGCGTCAATCCGAGGCTGCACATAGAATTCGCGCTGATGAAGCTCAGTTTCCTTACGGCAAACGCGGCCCTGTCGCAGCACGCATCGCCTGCATCGCCGGCGCCCGCCGCATCCGCTGCCGCGGCATCTTCCGCAGTGCCGTCTGCATCCTCCGCCGTGCCTGCCGCGTCTTCAGCGGCACCCGCCGCGACGCCTTCCAGGGCGGCTTCTTCTGCATCATCAGCTTCGGGGCCTGCCGAACCAAAGCCTGCCGTGTCCAAGGCCGCATCCGAGCCGTCCGCGCCTGCGGATCCGCAATCCGCCGCTCCCGCTCCCGCGCCTTTGCCGGAGCCCGAAGACGCAGGCGGACGCACCCGTCGCCGCACGGCCAGATCCAATCCGCTGTCGATTACGTCCATACAGAGCGCGGCCGGCAAGTCCGACGAAAAGGAAGACTCCGGCGCCGTTCAGGAAGACGGGCTTCCCGACGATGACAAAATGCGCTCCGCATGGAAGGCGCTCGGGGAGAACTATGATTATCCGCCGCGCCTGGCCAACACCCTCAAGGGCTCCCGCATCGATCTTGGCGAGGAGGACGGCCGCAGGACTCTCGATTTCTACGTGATGAACGTGGCACAGCAGAAATGGATAGAGGAAAAGATGCTCCGGGAGCTCGAAGCCAATTTCCGCAGGGAGCTCGGTTCGTCCGGGGCCGTGCTGAGAGTGCGCGTGACGGCTGACAGCGAAGTGAAGAGCACCCCGTACATGCCTGAGGAAAAGGCCAGGGATCTCATATCGCGCAATGAGGAAGTCAAGAATCTTGTCACTGACCTCGGTCTGGACATAAAATGACGGAAATATGATTTTACGCTGCGAAAACATAGTCAAGAAATACGGTATCCGCACCGTCGTGAAAGGCGTCTCCATGCAGGTGGAGCAGGGGGAGATAGTGGGCTTCCTCGGTCCGAACGGGGCCGGAAAGACTACAAGTTTCTATATGATCACCGGGCAGATAGTCCCCAACGGGGGCCGCATCTATCTCGATGACGAGGACATTACGGGGCTCCCGATGTACAAGAGAGCCCAGAAGGGCATAGGCTATCTGCCTCAGGAGTCTTCCGTGTTCCGCAAGATGTCGGTGGAGGACAACATAATGTCAGTTATGGAAATGTCGCGCATGAGCCGCGGGGAACGCAATGCCCGGCTCGAGCGTCTGATCGACGAATTCAACCTGTCGAAAGTCCGCAAAAGCCTCGGCATACAGCTTTCTGGCGGGGAGCGCCGGCGCTGCGAAATAGCGAGGGCGCTTGCGATAGACCCCAAATTCATCCTTTTGGACGAGCCTTTCGCCGGAGTGGACCCCATAGCCGTCGAAGACATACAGTATATAATCGCCAAGCTGAAATACCGCAACATTGGCGTCATAATCACGGACCACAACGTAGGCGAGACACTTGCCATCACCGACCGCGCCTATCTTCTGTATGAGGGGACCATATTGCAGTCCGGAACTCCGGAGATGCTCGCGGCGGACGAAGACGTGCGCACCAAATATCTCGGATCGGGCTTTATCCTGAAGCGTTCGGGATCCGTCGAGAGGGCTTTGGCGGAAGCCGAGGCGGCCAAAGCCGCCGAAGCTGCGGAAGCAGCAAAAGTGGCGGAAACTGCAAAAGTCGCAGAAGCGACAGAAACTGCGGAAGCTGCGGAGGACGCGGGAGGCGCCGGAGACTGAGCCGTCAGACGAAATCCTCTATGTCCTGCGCGGAGATGACTTCATGTCCGAGGATGAGGAGCCTTTCCACGACATTGCGGAGTTCCCGTATGTTGCCTCTCCAGCTTTTGTCCTGCAGCATCTTTACGGCTTCGGGACTGAATTCCCTCACGGGCTTGCCGCTTTCAGAGCATATCTGTTCCGAAAAATAATCCACAAGCAGAGGAATGTCCTCCTTGCGTTCGTCCAGCGTGGGCACCTTTATGAGTATCACGCTGAGGCGGTGATACAGGTCTTCCCTGAAACTGCCTTTTTCTATTTCAGCCTTCAGGTCTTTGTTGGTGGCCGCTATCACCCTCACGTTCACTTCTATGTCCTTGTCGCTGCCTACGCGCGAAAGTTTCTTTTCCTGCAGCACCCTCAGCACCTTGGCCTGTGCGGCCAGGCTCATGTCCCCTATCTCGTCGAGGAAGAGGGTGCCTCCGTCGGCCTGCTCGAATTTGCCCTTGTGCTGCCTGACGGCTGAGGTGAAGGAGCCTTTCTCGTGTCCGAACAGTTCGCTTTCAATGAGTTCCGAAGGGATGGCGGCGCAGTTCACCTCTATGTACGGCATTGCGCTGCGCGTGCTCTGCTGATGTATGCTGCGGGCCACGAGCTCCTTTCCGGAGCCGTTGGCGCCCGTGATAAGCACTCTCGCGTCCGTCGGCGCCACCTTGTCTATCATGTCCCTGATCCTCTGCAGCGCCTCGGAATTGCCTATCATCTGCTGCCCGTAGACTTTTTTCTTCAGGATTTTGTTCTCCTTTACAAGATTGGCCTTGTCGGTCGCGTTCTTTATGGTAATGAGGATCTTGTTGAGGTCGAGGGGCTTTTCGATGAAGTCGAATGCTCCTTTTTTGATGCATTCCACCGCCGTGCCTATGTCGGCATGTCCCGAAATCATTATGACGGGGCTGTCGATGCCTTCGGAGGCTATCCTGTCCAATACTTCTATGCCGTCCATGCCCGGCATCTTGATGTCGCACAGGATGGCGTCGAATCTTTCTTTTTCGGCCATGGCGCAGGCGTCGGTCCCGTTTTCAGCCAGATCCACGGTATAATTTTCCATCTCAAGTATCTCTTTCAGCGAATTCCTGATGGACCGTTCATCGTCGACAACAAGCAGTTTCATATCCCTAAAATATCACATGTCGGTGCAAATATCATTATTTTTCTCTTTACACAAAAATTTATAATTTTGTCTTCCCAATACGGACTCCTTATGAATATACCCGATATCATCATAGCCATCGACGGAAAATCATCGACCGGCAAGAGTTCTTTTGCCAGACTGATCGCCAAAGAGTTCAGTTTCCTTTATCTCGATTCCGGAGCTTTGTACAGATGCGTCACCCTTTTCGCCATAGAGCGCGGGCTCATCGGAAGGGACGGGGCCATCGACCTGCCCGGACTCGAAAAGGCCCTCGCGGATCTGGACATTGACTTTACGGGCGACGGGGCCCGCATCGGAGGGCGGCTTGTCGAGGACGAGATACGCAGCCTGGAGGTGTCTTCCCATGTGAGCCCGGTTTCGGCCATACCTTTCGTGCGTCGTTTCGTGGATGAAAAGCTGCATGCCTTCGGCGCCGGCAGGCGGGTGGTAATGGACGGCAGGGACATAGGCACCACCGTGTTTCCCGATGCGGAAATAAAGATATTCATGACGGCCGAGGAAAAGACGAGGGCACGGCGCCGTTTTGACGAAATGGCCGCGGCCGGCGGAAATCCCGTGTTCGAGGAAGTGCTCGCCAACCTGCTCGAAAGGGATTATATGGATTCCCACAGGGAGGTGTCGCCGCTGACCCTCGCCCCCGACGCATTCATCCTGGACAATTCGGACATGACCATAGGCGAAGAACTTGCGTGGATACGCGGGCTGATACAGGGAAAGCTTGACATAAAAGATGCCGGCCTATGCCGCTGACGGTGGAAATAGATCCGCATTCCGGTTTCTGCGGAGGCGTGACGCGGGCGATAGAGAAGGCCGAAAGCCTGCTTGCGGCCCGTCCCGGCATGCACCTTTATTCGCTCGGAGCCATAGTGCACAACGAGGCCGAACTTGAAAGGCTTTCCGCCAAAGGCTTGGTGACCATAGGCAGGGACGAATTCGACGCCATGGGCGATTCTTCCGGAAAGACGCTGCTGATAAGGGCGCACGGGGAGCCTCCGGCGACTTATGCCGAGGCCGCGTCGAAATCTTTTGAAATAGCGGACTGCACGTGCCCTGTGGTGCTCCGGCTGCAGGAACGCATAAGGGAGGCATGGGCGCGCCTGCGCGAAAACGGGGGACAGCTGCTCATATTCGGGAAAATAGGCCATGCGGAGGTGCTTGGCCTGCTCGGACAGACGGACGGCGGCGCCGTCATCGTGGAAAATGGGGAGATGCTGGAGGAACTCATCGGGAACGGCGGGATAGACCTCGGCCGCCCTGCCGAGTTTTTTTCGCAGACCACCAAAAGTTCAGAGGAATATGCCGCCCTCTGCGCCGGACTGCGGAGCCGGATGGCCGCCTTCCGGGGAATGACGCCCGAAGAATTCGACGCTTCGGGACTCCTCAGGGTGCATGACAGCATCTGCGCCCAGGTGTCTTCGCGCCATGAGCGGCTCAGGGCGTTCGCCGCGGCCCATGATGTGATATTGTTCGTGTCCGGGCGCTCGAGTTCCAACGGAAAGGTGCTGTACGACCTGTGCCGTTCCGTCAATGCAAGGACCTGCCATATAAGCTCCCCGGACGGGATAAGGCCGGAATGGTTCAGGGACGGCGACCGCGTGGGCGTATGCGGGGCCACCTCGACGCCCAAGTGGCTGCTCGAACGCGTGGCCGATGCCGTAAAATTTGCAACTGTTCCCGCAAATTCCTAATTTTGCAGAAATTTCGCATTAAGATACAAATCTAAAATTATTCATATGGCAACAACAGCTGACTTTAAAAATGGCCTTTATCTGAACTTCAACGGCAAGCCCTGCATGATAGTATGGTTCCAGCACGTAAAGCCCGGCAAGGGGCCGGCGTTCGTAAAGACGAAACTGCGCAACCTTGAGAACGGGCGCATTCTGGAGAATACTTTCACCGCCGGCGCGAAAATAGATACCATCAGCGTGGAGAGGCGTCCGTACCAGTTCCTTTATGGAGACGAGGATGGATTCAACTTCATGCATGAGGAGACCTACGAGCAGATCAGCCTGCCCAAGGACGTGGTCGAGAATTCCGACCTCATGAAGGAGGGCCAGCACGTGGAGATGATGTTCGTCACCGGCCCTGAAGAGAAATGCCTTACCTGCGAACTTCCCACCTACGTGGAGCTCGAAGTCACTTATTCCGAACCTGCGGTAAAGGGCAACACGGCTTCCACCAGCGCACTGAAGGAGGTTACTCTCGAGACCGGCGCCAAGATCATGGCCCCTCTCTTCATCAATACGGGCGACCGCATCACCGTCAATACCACCGACCGCTCCTACGGGCAGAGGGTATAGCGGCGCATTGCATATGAAAACGAAAAAGGCGTTTGACGGCAACCGTTCCAAACGCCTTTTTGAATTTCGGTCTCCGTCCGCGGCCGTCAATAGACCGAGGATGTCCTTTCTATCTTGAACTGCTGTATCTGATAGCCGTTGTCCTTGTAGTTCATGAAAATTGTGACGAGATAGGATTCTCCGCCGGCGTTGAGGGTGCCGAGCACATATTTCATGTTGGCCCTCGAGGCCCTGTGCGATATGGTGAAAGAGCGGGGAGTATGGCTTTCGAAGAATGAAGAAAGTATCTGCCTCGCCTGCTTCTTCGAAGAATCGTTGGTGCCGGACACGATGGATATCTCGAGATTGTCCGCGAACCATGCGGACAGCTTCGCCGCATCGCCCTGGCTTATGTATTTGGCTATAGGGACGAATACGTCATATCCGTCGTCCTGCGCCTTGGCCTGCATGCCGGAGCACAGGGCGATTGAAAGCATCATAAATTTAAAGACTTTCTCCATGTACGCATGTTTCTTGCAAATATTGAGCCACGTCCTTATCTTTGTGCAGGCATGACCGTGACTTTGCTTACAGTCGGGAAGACCGACACGGATTGGGTAAAGAAGGGTCTGGACGCTTATGCTTCCAGGCTGGGCCATTACGTCCGTTTCGCCATGACGGAGATTCCGCATCTTAAGAACGCTTCATCTTTGAGCCGGGAGCAAATACGGGAGAAAGAAGGAGAGCTGATAGCCAAGGCATTGAAGCCTTCCGACCATGTCATCCTGCTCGACGAAAGGGGAGACGGGATGCGCTCAGTGGATTTCGCGCGCATGATAGGCCTCAGGACCGGAGAGGGCAGAAATATGGTGTTCGTTGTCGGAGGCGCCTACGGCTTTTCCAAAAGCGTGTATGACAGGGCGGACGGCATGATATCCCTTTCCAGGATGACTTTCCCTCATCAGATGGTAAGGATCATATTCGCGGAACAGCTTTACAGGGCTTTTACCATATTGAAGGGAGAACCATATCATCATGAATGATCCCGCATGAAGATGAAATATGACATAAGGCAGTCCGCAAGCGTCTTGCTCATGGCCATCTCGCTGCTTCTTCTCGCTGCTTCCATGATGGTCAACCGCGGCCCGCTGAACACGGACAAGGCGGCGGCCAGGCTGGAGCGTTCGGTGGAGCGGAGGCTCGCCCTGCTCGAGTCGTATGCGGATGAGGCCATGGAAACCGACGCCGACAGGCTCCTGTCATTCAGGAAATTCCCGGACGACATGGTGATATACAGATATTTCGATGACACCCTGCAGTCCTGGTGCAACCAGTTTCCCCTGCCGAGCGACGACATAGCGAGCCGGATGGTGTATCACCGGCTCATCAATTTCCGCAACAACATAGTTTCTCCGCTGGCCGAAGTGTCCGACGAATACGGTTATGTCAATTACGGTACCAAATGGTATATAGTCCGTTCGCGCACCGAAGGGAACTGCCGGCTGATATACGGACTCAAGGTAAACGGCGAGAGGCCGGACGAGAACTCCAACGGCGTCAATCCACGTCTCGGGCTCGGGGAGAGATATTCCCTCCATACCCTCACGGGCAGCGTCGGCTCGCCTGTCAAAGTGGGCGGAAAGCCTCTTTTCCTCGTGGCGTCCGAGTCTTTCGGAAATGCCGGCTATTCCGGCTCCGCGCTCGCATGGGCCCTGCTGCTGACATTCCTCGCCGCCTCGCTGCTGTACCTTTCGTGCCGCAGGACGTGGAAGCGCTTCGCGGCCGTGACGGGCATGGCGCTTGCGCTCATCGGAGGGGCGTATTTCTACGGGACTCATCTTCAGGGCAGCGTAAGGCTGTTTTCGCCTCTGCTGTACGCCGGGGGCTCGTTCCTTTATTCGCTCGGGGCGGTGATTCTCATCAATCTGATGATCCTGATGACGGTCCTGTGCATATACGCCATGCGGGGGAGGATCCTGCGTTTCATCCTTGAAAGGCACGTGACGGTCAGGACATGCGCCGCTGCCGCGGCAGCGGCCGTCGCCACGGCGGCCGTGTGCCTGTACATACACCTTACGTTCAAAAGCATAGTGATGAATTCCGGCATATCGCTGGAACTATATAAGATAGACACCCTGTCCGTCTACACTGCCGTCGTGTATCTGTCTTATTTCTCCCTGGCGATGACCGTGCCATTTATATTGCAGACGGTCAGCCATGCGGTCCGCCGCCTGACAGGGTTCAGGTACAACGCCTTTTCCGGTACGGGCAAGCTCGTTTTCGCCGTCATCTGCGCGCTTTATTTCATCACGGCTTCATCCATACTCGGTTTCGGCAAGGAACAGAGCCGCGTGGACGTATGGAGCAACCGTCTCGCCATGGACAGGGATCTGAGCCTGGAGATACAGCTGCGCGCCGTCGAGGCCGGGGTGGCGACGGACCCGGTCATAGCCTCCCTGTCGGTGCTCGAAAACAGCGGCAACATCATAAGGAACCGTCTTGCGGAGACCTATATGGGCAAGATAGCCCAGACCAACGACATTTCCGTGCATGTGTTCGGAGGAAGCGGCTCCGATGCCGCCATGAACGCGCTTTTCATCGAACGCATAGCCGGCGGAGTGAACATATCCGACAATTCGCATTTCTTCTACAGCCGCGACGCCAGCGGACGCGCCCGCTATTCGGGAATGTTTTCTTATTATTCCGAACGGTACGGCGTATCGAACATAATGGTGTGCGTCGAATCCAAGCTGAACCGCGAGGACCGCGGCTATCTGAGCCTGCTCGGCATTTCGGAGCCCGGAAGCGTGGTGATGCCGCTCAATTATTCCTATGCACGGTATGTCTCCGACAGGCTGGTTTCGTACAAGGGCGATTTCGCATACCCCATGATGCTTCCTTCCGGCGTCAGGCGTGTGATCGATTCGGGAAGCGACGGGCATATTTCAATGGACGGCTATACGCATTTCGTACATTACGTTTCGGATGACGAATGCATCATGGTGTCGCGCGGCAGGACGGAGTTCCTCAACTACGTGGTGGCGGCCGTGTTCCTCGCCCTCGCGGCCTATTATATGCTGACGCTGGCCTCCATGCGCAGGAGGCGTGACCGCAGGGAAAGGCAGTATTACAAGTCCAGCATCACCGCCGTGCTTGTGACGGCCCTCGTGGTGACGCTGATGTCCATGGCCGCGTTCAGCGTGTATTTCGTGTACAGGCGCAACGACGCCGACATGAAGGCGATGATGACCTCGAAGATAAATTCCATCCAGGCCATGCTGCAGGCCCGGTGCCGTTTTGCGCAAAGCTACGAAGACCTTATGGGCCGGGACATGTCGTCCGTCATAGAGGAGATAGGCGGTACGCTGAAGAGCGACGTAACCCTTTATACGCCTTCCGGAAAGGCTTTTCTTACTTCGACGCCGGAGATTTTCGAGCGGATGATAATAGGGCACAGAATCGACGAAACCGCCCTCGACAACATCCGCAACGGCCACAGACGCTATTTCATCCAGCGCGAGCGCATTTCCTCCCATCATTTCTATTCCCTTTATGCGCCCATACTGAACAATGACGGCACCATGCTGGCCATAGTCAGCTCCCCCTATACGGACAGGCGGCAGAATCTCGAGCAGGAAGCGCTTATCCACGTCATCACCATCATCACCGCGTTCATCTTGCTGCTCATAGTGGCGAGGACCCTTACTTCCGCGGTGATAAACAGGCTGTTCAGGCCTATATCGGAGATGAGCCGCAAGATGAACGGGGCAGACATAAACAGCCTCGAATACATCACATACGAGCAGGATGACGAGATCTCCAGTCTGGTGAGGGCGTACAACCTGATGGTGCATGATCTTTCCGACAGTACGCGCAGGCTGGCCCAGATGGAGAGGGACAAGGCCTGGAGCGAAATGGCCCGTCAGGTCGCCCACGAGATAAAGAATCCTCTGACGCCCATCAAGCTGCAGCTCCAGATGCTTATCAGGATGAAGGAGTCCGGCAATCCTGCGTGGGAGGACAAATTCGACGAGGTGGCCGGAGTGGTGCTGGAGCACATTGACATACTCGCCGACACGGCAAATGAATTTTCCACGTTCGCGAGATTGTACGGCGAGGAGCCCGTACAGATAGATTTGGACAGGCTGCTGCATGACGAAGTGATGATGTTCGAAGGCGGGGACGACATCGAATTCTCGTACATCGGCCTTGAAGGGGCCGAAATCACCGGGCCGAGGCCGCAGCTGACGCGCGTCTTCGTGAATCTCATCACCAATTCCGTACAGGCCATCCAGGATCAGCAGGAGGCCGACAGGGCCGCCGGACGTGAACCGGCGGGCGGCAGGATCGTGGTGTCGCTCAGAAATTCCGTCAGGGACGGGTACTACGACATCGTGTTCGAGGACAACGGTCCCGGCGTGAAGGAGGAAAACCGCGGCAGGCTGTTCACTCCCAATTTTACCACCAAATCAAGGGGTACCGGCCTCGGCCTCGCCATCTGCCGCAACATAATAGAGAGGTGCGGGGGAGAGATAACTTACAGCAAATCTTTTTCTCTCGAAGGAGCAGGCTTTACGATTCGCTATCCCAAACCGTCCAAATCATGAAAATGTAAGGGAAAATCGGTTTTTTTCTCTATATTTGCACCGTTTTTTAGGCTGTAATCATGAAAATCACCGACGCCCAGTTTGCCGGAAGTAGTGCCGGAGCCTCGCGGCTTCCTGCCGTCCGTCTTCCGGAATTTGCTTTCATAGGCAGGTCCAACGTCGGCAAATCATCGCTTATCAATATGTTGTGCAACAACCGGAAGCTGGCGATGACTTCCGCAACCCCCGGCAAGACGCGCCTGATAAACCGGTTCCGCATCAATGGATCGTGGTATCTCGTGGATCTTCCCGGATATGGATATGCAAGGCTTTCCAAAAAGGAGAGGGATGAAATATCCGCGATGATACGGGGCTACGTATTGGGCGCGGAGGATCTCGTGATGCTTATGGTGCTGATTGATTCGCGGCACGACATAGGCAAGGCGGATATGGATTTCCTGTCCATGCTCGGTGAAAACGGCGTGCCTTTCGCGATTGTGTTCACCAAGTGCGATAAGCTCGGTCCTAACGCCCTCGCGGCGCAGCTGGCCAGAGACGAGGAAATTATCCTCGGGCAGTGGGAAGAATTGCCGCCGACATTCAGGAGTTCAGCCATGACGGGGATGGGCAGGGAAGAAATATTGGACTGCATCGATTCGGTTTTGAAAAGTTTGTACAAATAAAACAAGATTTTTCCTATGCAATTCGAACACAGAATGGAGTTGTTTGCGTGCAGTTCTTCCAAGGGCTTTGCGCAGAAGGTCGTAGAGGAAATGAACAAGCTGCGGGACGAATCCATGCCGGAAGTGCGTCTCGGAGACCTCGAGCTCACCCGTTTCAGCGACGGTGAATTCCAGCCGTCATTTTTATGCAGCGTCAGGGGCGCCACATGCTTCATCATCCAGTCCACGTTCCCTCCGACCGACAATCTTATGGAATTGCTGCTCACCATAGATGCGGCCAAGAGAGCGTCGGCGTACAAGGTGATAGCGGTGGTGCCGTATTTCGGATGGGCGCGCCAGGACCGCAAGGACAAGCCGCGCGTGGCCATAGGGGCCAAGGTGGTGGCCAACCTCCTTCATTCCGTAGGCACTGACGGCCTCATGTCCTGCGATCTGCATGCAGACCAGATACAGGGCTTTTTTGATTTCCCTGTGAACCATCTGTACGCAAGCATGGATTTCATCGACATCATGAAGAAGCTCCAGAGGGCAAGCAAGGGCGCCTTTGCGATTGCGGCTCCCGACATGGGCGGCGCCAAGAGGGCAAACGCCTATTCCAAGAATCTGCACTGCCCTTTGGTAATATGCCACAAGACGCGTTCGCGCGCCAACGTGGTGGAAAAGATAGTCCCCATCGGAGACGTTGAGGGCAAGGACATAGTCATCGTGGATGACATAATAGACACCGCCGGCACGCTTACCGAGGCCGCGAACGAGCTCGTCAAGAGGGGAGCATGCAGCGTGCGCGCCTTCGCCACCCATGCCGTTTTGTCCGGGGACGCCTACAGGCGCATCCACGAGTCGGCCCTCACGGAAGTTTATGTCACCGACACCATTCCGCTTTCCACGGATCCCGAGAAAGTGCAGTTCCAGGAAAAATTCCGCGTGGTGTCGCTGGCGAGGACTTTCGCCAAGATGATATTGAAGATTTACAATTATCAGCCTATAAGTCCGGAATTCATTTTCTGACGTGGCTGTCCGTTTTTTAGGCTTATGCTGCAGGTATTCGTCGCCGCCGTCATATTCGTAGGACTCTGTGTCCTCGGACTCGGCTTCAACATATTCTTCCGCAAGAACGGAAAATTTCCTCAGACGGAAATAAGCGCCAACGAGGACATGCGCCGTCTGGGAATCAAATGCGCCAAGGAAGAGGAGCTGGAGCGGCTGTCGGCCGGCCGCAGGAAAGATGGCGTGCCGTGCGACGGAAATTATGGCAATGAGTGCGAAGGATGCGCCTTGTACGGCCTGGAACGGAAAACAAATGATTAAAGCACAGCGATTATGGCATTGGTAGCGATAGTGGGCCGGCCCAACGTAGGAAAATCCACGTTGTTCAACCGTCTTGTGGGAATGAGGCAGGCGATAGTGGACGAGACGGCCGGAGTGACGAGGGACAGGCATTACGGAAAATGCGAATGGAACGGCATCGAGTTTTCGGTCGTGGATACCGGAGGCTACACCGCCAATTCCGACGACATTTTCGAGAAGGCCATCCGCCGTCAGGTGGAGATAGCCGTGGAAGAGGCCGACGTGGTGCTTTTCATGGTGGAGGCCGCCGCCGGCATCACTGACTACGACAGCGAGATTGCCGATTTGCTGCGCCGCAGCGGAAAGCCCGTGGTAATGGCCGTGAACAAGGTGGACAAGGGCGCCGCCATGTACGACAGCTATCAGTTTTACTCTCTCGGACTCGGGGAACTGTGGTGCATATCCGCCGCCAACGGCGGCGGCACCGGCGATCTGCTCGATGAGATAGTGCGGGTATTGCCCAAGGAAAAGGCCGTGGACGCGGAGCGCCGGGATCTGCCCCGCATAACCATAGTGGGCCGTCCCAACGTGGGAAAGTCGTCGCTGACTAACGCGCTCCTCGGCGAGGAAAGGAATATAGTCACTCCGGTGGCCGGCACCACGAGGGATTCCATCGCTTCCTATTACAACAAGTTCGGCCACGAATTCATGCTGGTCGACACGGCCGGGATGCGTCGCAAGAGCCGCGTACAGGAGGATCTGGAATTCTATTCCGTGATGCGAGCCATACGTTCCGTGGAATATTCCGACGTGTGCATACTCATGATAGACGCCGTCCTCGGCATGGAGGCCCAGGACATGAACATCTTCAACCTCATCCTGCGCAACCGCAAGGGATGCGTAATAGTCGTCAACAAGTGGGACCTGTTCGAAAAGGGCAGCAACACCATGAAGGAATACACCGCAGCGCTGAAGGCCCGCATCGCCCCGTTCAACGACGTCCCGATAATATTCACCTCCGTAATCAACAAGAAACGGATACTCGACGTGCTGGACGCTGCCGCGCGCGTGTCCGACAACATGAAGAGAAGGATTCCCACTTCCGTGCTCAACGACGTGATGCTGCCGGAGATAGAGAATTATCCTCCTCCGGCGTGGAAAGGCAAATACGTGAAGATAAAATATGCCGTGCAGCTGCCTGTACGCACGCCTTCGTTCGCATTCTTCTGCAATCTGCCCAAATGGGTGAAAGAACCTTACAAGCGTTTTCTTGAAAACAAGCTGAGGGAGCATTTCGATTTCGAAGGATGTCCGCTGCAGATTTTCATGAGGGAAAAATAATGGATTACATAGAGCTCGCCGAATTTCAGTCAATGATAAGGGAAGGCCTTGAGAGACTGTTCCCGGGGCGGTTTTGGGTAAAGGCTGAAATACGCGAGTGGAGTCCGCGCTCCAACGGACACTGTTATCTGAGCCTGACGCAGACGGAAGGCGGTCGCACCGTGGCGGAATGCCGCGCGATGATATGGCGCTCCCGCTACCTGCCCCTGAAAACTTTCTTCGAAGCAGCCGCCGGCACCGAACTGAAGGCCGGCATCACCGTCGTGGCAAGAGTGCAGGTCAGCTTCCATGAAGTTTACGGATATTCACTCGTCATAGATGACATAGACCCTTCGTTTACTCTCGGGGAAAGGGCTCTGCAGCGGCGGCGCACGATGGAAAGGCTCGAGAAAGAGGGCTATATGGATATGCAGAGGGAGCTTGGCCTTCCCCGCCTCCCGTACCGCCTCGCCGTCATCTCGTCCCCTACGGCCGCGGGGCTCGGCGATTTCAGGCGGCATCTGACGGAGAACGAATACGGATTTACGTTCCGTGTGGACCTGTTCGAGGCCCTCATGCAGGGAGAATCGGCTCCGGCTTCCATTATTTCCGCCATCGGGCGTGTCTCATCCGCGGAGAAGCCTTATGACGCGCTGCTCATATTGAGGGGAGGCGGCTCGGACCTCGATCTCGCCTGCTTTGACGATTATGATCTGGCTGTGGCCATAGCCAAGTGCCCAGTGCCGGTGTTCACGGCCATAGGGCACGACAGGGATTGCCACATCGCCGACATGGTGGCCAATAAACAATTAAAGACTCCGACGGCTCTTGCGGATGAATTTATTAATTGCTATATTGCCGAGGATGAAGCAATATCCGGCCTTGCGCGCCGCATAAGGATGGCGGTGGCGGACAGGATAGGCAAGATGGCCGCATACGTGGACGGCATTGTCGCGAGGCTAAGACTTGCCGCAAGTACGCGCATCTCCAAGGAGGAATCCCGCGTGGCCTTGCTTGAAGCCAGAATATCCGCGGCCGATCCCGGCAAGGTGCTTGCGAGGGGCTATGCGCTCGTGAAGGGCCCTGACGGAAAACGTCTCACGTCCTCCGCCTCCGTGCGCGAAGGTGAAGTCATATTCATCGAACTGGCGGACGGCGGGATAGAGGCGAAAGTGTGCGGAAGAACGGAACAGGCTGAACATTAGGATTGTCTATGGAAAAAGATTTTGATTACGGCAAGGCGGTGGCGGAACTGGAGGAACTGGCCCGAAAGGCCGAGTCTCCGGATACCGGCCTGGCCGATATGAAGTCCCTTGTGGAGCGCTCCCGCAAGCTGGCGGAGCAGTGCAGGGAATACCTCAGGGCCGTGAGGGAAGACGTGGACTCTATTGAACGGCAGTGATATGTCCAAGGTGAAAATGATATACGACGCGGATCCCTACCTGATGCCTTACAAGGACAGGATAGACGCGAGGCACGGGCATATCCTCGATGTGCGCCGCAGGATCGCCGGGGACGGCCCGTTGTCGGCCGTCGTCAACAATCATCTGTATTATGGCATGCACAGGCTCGGGGACGGCTCGTGGGTATTTCGCGAGTGGGCGCCCAATGCGTCCAAAATCTTTCTGACCGGCGATTTCAACAATTGGAAGCGCACTTCGGAATATGCCCTGCATCCCGTGGGGAACGGCAACTGGGAAATAAGGCTCGCGCCCATGTTCCTTAGCCATGGAGACCTATACAAACTGTATGTGGAATGGCCCGGGGGCGGCGGGGAGAGGCTGCCGGCCTATGTCACCAGGGCGGTGCAGGATCCGGTGACGAAGGTTTTCTGCGCCCAGGTCTGGGACCCGGAGAAGCCGTACGAATGGAAGCACGGGCGTCCGGGCCGCAGGCCGCACCCGTTCATATATGAGTGCCACATAGGCATGAGCTCCGAGGAGGAGAAGGTGGCTTCTTTCGACGATTTCCGCAGGAACGTGCTGCCGAGGATAAAGAGGCTCGGCTATGACACGGTGCAGATAATGGCCTTGCAGGAGCACCCGTATTACGGCTCATTCGGATATCAGGTATCCAACTTTTTCGCCCTCAGTTCGCGCTTCGGCACTCCCGAAGACTTCAAGCGTCTCGTAGACGAGGCGCATGCCAAGGGGCTCGCGGTGGTCATGGACATCGTACATTCGCACGGCGTCATGAACGAGGCCGAGGGGCTCGGACGCTTCGACGGTACGGAGGATCTGTATTTCCATTCCGGGCCGCGCGGACGTCACCCCGCCTGGGGCACCCGCTGCTTCGACTACGGCAAGGACGGGACACTTTTCTTCCTCCTTTCCAACTGCAAATACTGGATGGAAGAATACCGCATAGATGGATTCCGTTTCGACGGGGTCACGAGCATGCTGTACATGGACCACGGACTGGGACGCGACTTCAACGGCTACGGGCCGTATTTCGACGACGGAGTGGATGAAGACGCGGTGACATACCTTGCGCTCGCCAACATGCTTGTCAAGGAACTCGACCCGGCCGCGTTCACCATTGCGGAGGACGTGAGCGGAATGGCCGGACTCGCCGCGCCTTTCGCGCAGGGCGGGACGGGCTTCGATTTCCGCATGTCGATGGGCGTTGCCGACAACTGGATAAAATGGCTGAAGGAGATTCCGGACGAGCGCTGGAGCATGGGAGAGATGTGGTGGCGGCTCACCGACAAGAGGGCCGATGAAAAGACCGTCAGCTATGCGGAGTGCCACGATCAGGCGCTCGTGGGCGACAAGACGCTTATTTTCCGCATGATCGACAAGGAGATGTATTTCTCGATGCACAAGGGCTCGGAGAACGTGACGGTGGACCGCGGCATTGCGCTGCACAAGATGATACGGCTGGTGACGGCCGCTACGGCCGGCGACGGGTATCTCACTTTCATGGGCAACGAGTTCGGCCATCCGGAGTGGATAGATTTCCCGAGGGAGGGGAACGGATGGTCGTATTCCCATGCCCGCAGGCAATGGTCCCTGGCCGACCGGGGCGATCTGCGTTTCGGATGCCTGCGCAATTTCGATGAGGCGATGGTGCATCTGCTGCGCAGGGAAAGGGTGCTTTCGGCCCCGCCGGAGCTGATTGTTCAGGACGAACAAAAGAAGATATTGATTTTCAAACGAAAAAACTGTATCTTTGCTTTCAATTTCAGTGCAACGGGTTCTTTCCCGGATTACGGGTTCTCGGCGCCTGCAGGCGAATATGAAGTCGTGCTGGATACCGATGAAGCCGAATTCGACGGATTTTCGAGGCTCAGGCATGGCGAAAGGCATCTGAGCCTGCACGAAAAATCGGCCAACGGGAATCCTGCATACGAAGACAGTCTGTTCCTGTATCTTCCCGCACGCTGCGCCGTGGTACTGAAGAAATTGTGACATTGGGTCGAATAACAAATATTGAGACATGGCTTTTTTGAAATTCAACAAGAATGAGCTCGTCAACCTGTCGTATTCCCTCAAGAGGGAGATAATTTCGGCGAACAAGACAGGCGCATACTGCAATACGTCCATAGTGACGTGCAATACGCGCCGTTACCATGGACTGCTCGCCGTTCCCGTAGACAGGTTCGGCGGCGAAATGCATCTGCTGTTGTCTTCGCTTGACGAGAGCCTGATACTTGCCGGGAAACAATTCAATCTCGGCATACACTGCTACGGGGACATATATGAACCGAGGGGCCACAAATACATCGTGGACTTCAAGGCGGACCCGGTGCCGAGCATTACTTACAAGATAGGCGAAATGGAGTTCGTCAAGAGCATCCTGCTTGTCCCCGACAACGATCAGGTGCTCATCCGTTTCGAACTTGTGAAGGCGCCGTCCAAGGTCACGCTGCAGCTCAAGCCTTTCCTCGCGTTCAGAAGCATACACGCCCTGACTTCCCGCAACGATGCCGCCGACACTTCCTTCAGGCAGATAGGGAACGGCGCGGCGTTCAGAATGTACGAAGGCTTTCCGGACCTCAACCTGCAGCTGAGTTCCAAATCATCGTTCAAATACGCCCCGGTATGGTATGACGGCATCACTTATTCCGACGAGGCGCGGCGCGGCTTCGACTGCAGGGAAGACCTTTTCGTCCCCGGCTGTTTCGAGACGGTCATGAACGAAGGGGAATCCATAGTGTTCTCGGCTTCGGTGAACGAAGTCGCCGCATCGCAGCTGAAGCGCCGATACAATTCCGCCGTCGCCAGGATAGGCGACATCTCCGACTATCATGACCAGCTCGTGCATCAGGCCGACCTTCTCATCCGCAACCGCAACGGCCACAAGATGATCACGGCAGGTTTTTCATGGATGTACACCGGACTGCTCAGGGAGACGCTCACGGCCCTTCCCGGACTGACGCTTTACGGCAAGAACGATCCCGGCGAGTTCGAGGAAATCCTCGACAACCTGATCGCCGACGAGCAGGAAAGGCTTTTCCGCAGGACCACGCAGGTGGAGGCCCCGTTCCAGATGACCAACGCCCTGCAGCAGCTGATTGACTATACAGGCGAAAAGGAACGGATCTGGAAGAAATACGGAGACACTCTCAAGGGAATAATAGACAGCTACGCCCCCGGCCGGAGAAAAGAGGTGGCGGTCCATCCGAACGGGCTTCTGTGGGCCCAGATGGACAGGGTGGCGCTTTCATGGATGAACGCCTATATCGACGGCTGCCCGGTGACGGAAAGGCACGGATATCAGGTTGAGACCAACGCCCTGTGGTACAATGCGCTTTGCTTCGCCCTCGGCATGGAGGCCGAATACGGCAGCAAGAGGAGCCGCTTCTACAAGACATGGAAGCCGGTGTTCGACCTTGCGTCCCGGAATTTCCAGCCTACTTTCTGGGATCCCGACGCGGGGTACCTTGCCGACTGCGTGGACGAAAACGGCCGCAACATGGAGCTCCGTCCCAACCAGCTCATCGCCATCGGCCTGGACCAGTCGCCGGTGGACGACGACGTGAAAGTGTCGGTGCTCAGGGTCATAGACAACGAACTTGTCACCCGCCGCGGGCTCCGCTCACTGTCGCCCCGCGATCCCAAGTACAAGGGAGTCTATGAAGGAACGCAGAGAGAGAGGGATCTGGCATACCACAACGGTTGCACATGGCCTTATCTCCTTTCCCCTTACGTATATACATGCTTCAAACTGAAGGGCGAGTCATTCAGGAAAAAAGCCGAATGGCTCGAAGAAGGGTTCTACGATGACATGAACAAGCACGGCGTAGGGGCGTTTTCGGAACTTTACGACGGAGATCCGCCGCACGAACCGCACGGAGCCATATCCTCCGCCCTTTCGACGGCCGCTCTCCTGAATATAGATTATCTCATGAACAAATTCAGGGGGAAATAGATTATGAGAGTCCTTATGTTCGGATGGGAGTTTCCTCCCCATATCGCGGGCGGTCTTGGAACTGCCTGCGAGGGTATAGTCAAAGGCCTTGCCTACAACGGCGTAGAGACCCTTTTCGTGATGCCGTCGGCATCCGGAGACGAAGATCAGAGCGCCACCACCATCATCAATGCAAGCGACGTGGCCGTGGACGCGATGACCGAGTCGGTCGACGATTTCCTCGACAAGGTAAGGTTCGTGCACATAGGCACCAACATGGTGCCTTATCTGGACCCGGAGGAATTCCGTACCGTGGTTGAAAGCGAAAGGAAGCGTCAGATAAAGGATTTCAGGATCCAGTACGGCCAGAAATTCAAGTTCTCCGGCAAGTACGGCTCCAATCTGATGGAGGAAGTGGCCCGCTATGCCATGGTGGGAGGCACCATAGCGATGCAGCGCCGCGATGAATTCGACGTCATACATGCGCATGACTGGCTTACCTACTATGCCGGCATCGCGGCCAAGGAATTGACGGGAAAGCCGCTCGTAGTGCACGTGCACGCGACGTCGTTCGACCGCGGAAGCGCCGAGAACATAGACACGCGCGTGTTCGCCATAGAGAAGCGCGGCATGGAGGAGGCGGACAAGGTGGTGGCCGTCAGCGACCTCACCAGGAACATAGTCATCAACAAGTACGGCATATCCCCGGACAAGGTGGTGACGGTGCACAATGCCGTGGACTTCAGCGGCCGCGAGGACATAGAAGTTGAAAGGGGAGTAAAGGACAAGGTCGTGACCTTCCTCGGCCGCATCACCTTCCAGAAAGGCCCCGAGTATTTCATAGAGGCCGCCGCCAAGGTGCTCAAAAGGACGGGCAACGTCCGCTTCGTGATGGCCGGCAGCGGAGACATGATGAACAGGTCCATCCGCCATGTGGCGCGTCTCGGGATATCCGACCGCTTCCATTTCACGGGCTTCCTGCGCGGAGCCGACGTGCAGAAAATGTTCGCGGTTTCCGATGTCTATATCATGCCTTCGGTATCCGAGCCGTTCGGAATATCCCCGCTCGAGGCCATGAGGACCGGCGTTCCGTCCGTCATTTCCAAGCAGTCTGGCGCCGCAGAGGTGCTTGCATACGCGTTCAAGGTCGATTTCTGGGATGTCGACGCCATGGCGGACGACATTTACGCCCTTCTCAAATATCCGGCCCTGTCCCGCTTCGCGGCCAAATACGGATACGACGAGGTGAACGCGCTGAAATGGAACGGCGCCACCGCCAAGTTGAAGAAAGTTTATGAATCAGTAGTAAAATAAGATATGGCAACTAAGAAAAGCATCTGCATGTACTTTCAGGTACATCAGCCCACAAGGCTCAGACTGTACAGGTTCTTCGATATAGGCAAGGACTCCCATTATTATGACGACTTTGCCAACCGCACCATTCTCAGGCGCATAGCTCAGAAGTGCTATCTTCCCATGAATGCATTGCTGCTCGATCTCGTGAAGAAGGGCAAGGGCAAGTTCAAGGTGGCGTTTTCCATATCCGGTTCGGCGCTGGAGCAATTCGAAAGATATGCTCCCGAGGTGATAGACAGTTTCCGCAGGCTCGCGGAGACCGGCCGCGTGGAATTCCTGAGCGAGACATATTATCATTCCCTGGCTTCGCTTGTATCGCCCCAGGAATTTAGGCATCAGGTGCAGAAGCACAGGGATGCCATGTCCCGCCTGTTCGGAGTCACCCCCACCGCATTCCGCAACACCGAGCTTATCTATTGCAACGGCATCGGCGAGCTTGTCCATGAGCTCGGCTACAAGACGATGCTCACCGAGGGCGCAAGGCACATAATGGGATGGAGGAGCCCGAACTACGTATATTCCTGCGAGACCTGCCCCGAACTGAAGCTGCTGCTGAGAAACTATACTCTTAGCGACGACATCGCCTTCCGTTTCTCCGACAGGAGCTGGGAAATGTGGCCGCTGACGGCCGACAAGTATCTCGCCCGGCTGAAGGAGTCCTCCAAGAATGACGACATCGTGAACGTCTTCATGGACTACGAAACTTTCGGGGAGCATCAGAGCGAGGCTTCGGGAATCTTCGATTTCATGAAGTTCATGACGGACGCCGTCATCAGCGACGGCACCTTCGAGTTCGTCACCCCGACCGAGGCCGCCGCCAGGCATGACGCCGTGTCCTCTCTCGACGTGCCGGATCCCATTTCATGGGCGGACGAGGAGAAGGATCTTACCGCATGGCTCGGCAACGAACTGCAGCAGGAGGCATACAACAAGATTTACGGGCTCGCCGAGAAGCTGGCCATCGTGAACAAGCCGGTCCTGTGGGAGGACTTCGGCCATCTGCAGGAAAGCGACCATTTCTATTATATGTGCACCAAATTTTTCTCCGACGGAGAGGTGCATAAGTATTTCAATCCGTACGACACCCCTTACGAGGCTTTCATCAACTATATGAACGTGCTCAGCGATTTCATGATACGGGTTGACGACGCAATTACGACAAAAAATGAGTAAAGAAAATATTCTCAATCCTGATTACCTTTTTGAAGTCAGTTGGGAAGTTTGCAACAAGGTCGGCGGCATCTATACCGTGATAGCGACCAAGTCGCTCTATCTCAAGACGCAGCTCAAAAGGAGGCATATATTGATCGGTCCGGACGTGTGGATGCATACGGCGACCAATCCGGACTTCACGGAAGACCAGATGCTGTACCGCTCCTGGAAGCTCCAGGCGGCGGCCGAAGGACTCAGGGTCAGGATAGGACGATGGAACGTCCCCGGAAAGCCCATGGCGATTCTCGTGGATTTCAAGCAGTTCCTTACGAAGCAGGATGAAATATTGACGGCATATTGGAACGAATTTGGCGTGGATTCCATCACGGGCAACTGGGATTATAAGGAGTCCGCGCTGTTCGGCTATGCGGCCGGCAAGGTGATAGAGAGCTTCTACAATTTCAACCTTTCCCCGCTCGACAAGGTGGTGGCGCAGTTCCATGAGTGGCAGACGGGCGCAGGCCTGCTGTACATAAAGCACGCGCGCATTCCCGTGGCCACCGTCTTCACCACGCATGCGACCGTTGTAGGCCGCTGCCTCGCCGGGAACAATCTGCCCCTGTATGACGGCATGGAGTCTTATGACGGGGATGAGAAATCACGTCAGTTCAATGTCATAGCGCTGCATTCCCTTGAAAAGAAGACCGCCGCCAACGCGGACGTGTTCACCACGGTGAGCGACATCACCGCCAAAGAATGCGGCCGTTTCCTGGAGCGCAGGGTGGACGTCGTGACGCCCAACGGTTTCGAGAACAGTTTCACTCCGTCCACGATGGAAGAATACCGCTCCCTGCATGACGCCGCCCGCGAAAGGCTCGTCAAGGTGGCTTCGGCCATGTCGGCCTGCGAAGTGCCGGACGATGCGATATTCATCTGCATCGGAGGACGCTATGAGTATCGCAACAAGGGCATAGACATTTTCCTTGACGCGCTCGGCAAGCTGAAGGCGTCCGGTTTCTCCGACAGGAGCATACAGGCTTTCATAATGATTCCTTCGGGACACAACGGACCGGACAGGGAACTTGCGGCCAAGCTCCGCGGACAGGGCGACGTGAATTACCGTACCCGCGTCTCACATTGTCTGATGAATCCCGAATACGACATCATTTCGCAGCGGCTCGCCGAGCTCGGATTCGACAATGCCGCCGAAGACAATGTGAAAGTTTATTTCATCCCGTCCTATCTCAACGGCAACGACGGGATTTTCGACATGAGGTATTACGACCTGCTCTGCGGCATGGACCTCGCGCTCTTCCCGTCGTATTATGAACCGTGGGGCTATACCCCGCTCGAGGCCCTTGCCTTCGGCGTCCCCACGCTCACGACGAGCCTTGCGGGATTCGGCCTGTGGGTGCGCGACCATTGCGGCGGAGACCATCCGGGCATCACGGTTCTGGAACGCAACGACTCCAATTATTTCGAAGTCGTCGACGGAGTCGTGGAACGCATAAAGGAAATAGCGGGACTCGACGGCGCGCGTCGCGACGAATACCGCAAAAATGCCAGGGAGACGGCAGCGGTCGCCCTGTGGGAAAATCAAATAGTTTATTATCGCAAAGCCTATTCCGACGCACTCGCCAAGGTGGCCGGGAACATGGGTGAATATAAAATACACGACAAGACAATGCAATATACAAAATTGGATACGAATACGCCGTCATGGAAGAGCGTTCTGGTGACCAGGCATCTTCCGGAAGCGCTTTCCGGACTTGAAAAGCTTTCCAAAAACCTGTGGTGGGCATGGAACGAGAACGCCAAGGACCTTTTCAAGAGCATAGATCCCAAAATCTGGCATATCTCCGGACACAATCCATTGATGGTGCTCGATACCGTGAGCCTCAAGCGTTTCCGCCAGCTTGCCGAAGACGAAGATTTTTTGTCGAGGATGAATGCAGTGCTGAACGAGTTCGACGCCTACATGGCGGCCAAGACTGAGAGGAAGGAACCTTCCGTGGCGTATTTCTGCATGGAATACGGGCTGGACACCTCACTCAAGATCTATTCCGGCGGCCTCGGCATACTCGCGGGGGATTACCTCAAGGAAACGAGCGACATGAACGTCAATCTGGTGGCCGTCGGCCTCCTCTACAGGTACGGATATTTCAGTCAGGTGATGTCGGCCCAGGGCCATCAGGTGGCCAAATACGATGCACAGGACTTCAAGGCCATCCCTGCGTCCCCGGTGCTCGGCAGCGACGGAAACTGGGTCACCATAAGCATCGCTTTCCCCGGCAGGAATCTCAACGCAAGGATCTGGAAGGTGGAAATAGGCCGGACTGACCTTTATCTCCTCGATACGGACTATGAGGCCAATTCCCAGGAAGACCGTCAGGTGACGTATCATCTGTACGGGGGAGACTGGGAAAACCGCCTGAAGCAGGAACTGCTTCTCGGCGTGGGCGGCATACGCGCTTTGCGCAGGCTCGGCCTCAACCCAAGTATATATCATTGCAACGAAGGCCACGCCGCATTCACCGGCATCGAAAGGCTTCGCGAATACATAGAGCATGACAATCTCGAATTCACCGAGGCTCTCGAAGTGGTCAGGGCGTCATCCCTGTTCACCACGCACACTCCGGTTCCCGCCGGCCACGACGCGTTCGACGAAGGCCTGCTGCGCCAATACATAGGACATTATCCCCAGAGGATGAAGATAGACTGGGAAACCCTTATGGCGCTCGGCAAGGACAACCCTTCCGACATAGGCGAGAAGTTCTCGATGAGCAATCTCGCGGCCAACATATCCCAGAACGTCAACGGTGTGTCCATGCTTCACGGCGAGGTCAGCCGCGACATATTCGCGCACATGTATCCCGGATATCTGCCGGAGGAACTCTATGTGAGCTATGTCACCAACGGGGTACATTATCCCACCTGGACGGCCCCCGAGTGGAAGCCGATCCACGCCAAGGCCTTCGGCCCCGAATTCGGCACGCACCATTACGACAAAAACTGTTTCGGCGGCATATTCAACGTGTCCGACGAAGAAGTGTGGAACACGAAGAAGCAGCTTAAGAAGAAACTTATTTATTTCCTGCGCGAAAGGCTTCAGGACACTACGCTGTCAAGCCATTATTCTCCGAAGGAGATAGTCACCATCCTCGACAATCTGCGCGATGACGTGCTTACCATAGGCTTCGCCCGCAGGTTCGCCACTTACAAGAGGGCTACCCTCCTGTTCTCGGATCTCGACAGGCTCGACGCCATCGTGAACGACCCGCATCATCCCGTGCAGTTCATATTCGCCGGCAAGGCGCACCCTGCGGACCAGGCCGGACAGGACCTTATCAAGAGGATCGTGGACATCTCCAAGGACGAGAGGTTCATAGGCAGGATAGTCTTCGTGCCGGGATACGACATCACCCTGGCGAAGAGAATGGTACAGGGCGTGGACGTATGGATGAACAACCCGACCCGTCCGCAGGAGGCTTCCGGAACTTCCGGCGAGAAGGCCGCCATGAACGGCACAATGCATTTCTCCGTGCTCGACGGATGGTGGGTCGAGGGCTACACCGAAGGAGCGGGATGGGCCCTGCCGCAGGAGCGCACCTACGATGACCAGAATTATCAGGACGAACTGGATTCGGCCACTATCTACACCATACTTGAAAACGACATAGTGCCCGCATACTACAATATCGACAGGACCACCGGCCGTTCCCGCGAATGGATCAGCTATATAAAGAATACGGTGGCCAAGGTCGCATGCAATTTCACCACCAACCGCATGCTCACCGATTACATGAACCAGTATTACATCCCCCAGGCCGAAAGGTCCGTCAAGATGATTGCGGACGATTACGGCATGGCGCGCAGGATTGCCGCATGGAAAAAGCACGTGCGCAGGGAGTGGGACAATGTGTCGGTGGTGTCGATGACCAATCCGGACACGTCCTACGACCTTTCCATGAACAACGAATTCAAGTCCGAGGTCGTGCTCAACATCGGCGACCTTCAGCCTGAGGACATAGGCGTGGAGATGATATTCGCCGAGGCCGACCGCACCGGAAGGCTGCACATCGGCGAAGTGTCGGAGTACAGGCCGGTTGAATTCAACGACGGTGTGTGCAGATATCAGGTATCCCTGATTCCGGAACGTACGGGCATGTATCAGGTCGCCACCAGGGTGTTCGCGAAGAATCCGCTGCTTCCTCACCGCCAGGATTTCGAATGCGTCAGATGGCTGTAGCTCGCCTATGATAGTCAGCACCGGTTTTTTCGACGGCGTGCACATGGGGCACAGGGCCGTTGTGTCCCGTCTCGTCTCCATTGCCCGCGAACGCGGCGATGAAAGCATGGTGGTCACCTTTTCGCCTCATCCGAGGACCGTCCTGCAGGACGGGGCGAGGGACCTGCGCCTGCTGATGTCGCCGGACGAAAAAAGGGACATGCTGCGTTCTTTGGGAGTGGACCGCGTGGAAACGGTCCGCTTCACCAAAGAATTCAGCCGGCTCCGCGCCGAAGATTATCTGAGAGAATATGTGATCGGCCGTTTCGGGGGCACCTGCATACTCGTGGGCTATGACAACCGCATGGGAAGCGACAGGCTCGCTCCGCCTGAAATATGTTCGGCGGCGGAGCGGCTCGGACTCGAGGCGATCGTCCTCGGCCCGGCGGCCTGCGACGGCGGCGTCGCCGTCAGTTCCACCAAGATCAGGGAGGCGCTTGCCGCAGGCGACGTGGAGGCGGCCGCGTCCATGCTCGGCTACAGGTACGGCCTTCTGGGCGTTACGGTGGCGGGCAATCGTCTCGGCCGTACGATAGGCTTCCCCACCGCCAACCTGCGTCTCTATGATCCTCTCAAGATGATTCCGGGCAACGGCGTGTATGCCGTAACGGTGGATACGCTCGGAACGGTACATAAGGGCATGTGCAACATAGGTGTCCGCCCCACGGTGTCGTCCGGCGGTGCCGTGTGCGTGGAGACCAACATCTTTGATTTCGACGAGGACATATACGGCCTCGACATCCGTTTGACGTTCGTCAGGAAAATCCGTGAAGAACAGGCTTTCCCCTCGTTGGAGGCTCTGCGCCTGCAGCTTGAAAAAGACAGGGAACAATGTCTTTCCATTTTGAATGCCGGGTAGTTTTTGCTATATTTAAAAAATTTTTGACGCATGGACGGATTGATTCAGATATTCAGTTTGATATCCTTCGCAGCCATAATAGCGAGTGCGTTCAGATCCAAAGGGAAGTCCGCCGACAGGGCTGCAGGAAAAGAACCGCGCCATACCGGCGGGAACGGCGAATCCGTGCCGGAATCCGAAATCCTCAGGCGCTTCCTGATGGACATCGCGCGTCCCGAAGATGCCGAGCCCGCCCCGGAGCCGGTTCTGGAACCGGTCTCCGTGCCGAAGCCAGAAGCGGCGCCGAAACCCGCGCCCGAAGAACATATCCTTGAGGAGGAGCCCGTGCCGGAAAGGAAAAAGCTCGTGGACGGCACGGACAAGCGTAAGCTGATTATATACTCCGAACTCATGAAGCCGAAATTCGACGAACTTTAGGGATTTGAAATTAAATTTGTTATATTTGCAAAAGTGATGGGTTCTGTCATGCGGCAGAACTCGATTTTTATGTTTCAACACGAAAAACCAAGTGTTATGCCTAATATAGAATATTTGACGGCTGCCGGTCTCGACAAGCTCAAAAAAGAACTTGCCGATGCACTTGCGCAGCGTCCGATGATTTCGGCGGCGATCGCCGAGGCACGGGAGAAAGGCGATCTTTCCGAGAATGCGGAGTATGACGCCGCACGCGACGCACAGGGCCTCCTGGAGGTGAAGATAGCCCGTCTGAAAGAGAAAATCGCCAATGCACGCGTTCTGGACGAATCCCAGATAGGTACCGACAAGGTGCAGATGATGAATAAGGTAAAGGTGCGCAATCTGGCCACGCGTCAGGAGATGGAGTTCACCATAGTGGGCGAGAGCGAGGCCGATTTCTCAAAAGGCAGGCTCGCCGCCACCACTCCCATCGGGAAGGCGCTGCTCGGACACGAAAAGGGAGAAGTAGTGGAAGCCAGGGTCCCGTCCGGCGTATTGAAGTTCGAAATTCTGGATATCAGCATCTAAGGGATATGGCCACACTTTTTTCCAAGATCGCCTCAGGGGAGATACCGTCATGGAAGGTGGCGGAGGACGATGATTTCTACGCTTTTCTCGACATAAACCCCGTCGCCGAGGGACACACGCTTGTCATCCCGCGGCACGTGGAGGACGATTATATTTTCAATCTCGACGAAAAGACGTATGAGCGGCTTTGGGCGTTCGCCCGCAAAGTCGCCGTCGCCCTCAAGGCGGCGATACCGTGCAGGCGCGTCGGCGTGGCCGTCCTCGGCATGGAAGTGCCCCATACGCATATCCATTTGATTCCTCTGCAGACCGAAGGCGACTTGGATTTCAAGAAGGAAAAACTGTCGCTGTCAGAGGAAAGGTTCAGATCGATCGCCGGTTCAATATTGAAAGAATATGAAAAATTATAGGATGACAAAGTGCCTTGCCGCCCTGCTCGGCTCCGCCGCGGCCGTTCTCTCCATGCAGTCATGCTCGGACGACAAGGCTGAAATTTCCGGCGTGCTGACCGGAAAGCCCGATGCGGAAGTAGTGGTGAAGCTTCTCGATGTAAACAGATACAAGATTCTCGACACGCTGAAGACCGACGGGACGGGAGCGTATTCCTACAGTCTCTCAGTAGGGGAGGGCCAGCCGGAATTCGTATATGTGTTCTATGGAGACACCAAGGTGGGCTCCCTCATTCTGCAGCGCGGCGACAAGGTGAAGGTGGTTTCGGACACCCTCGGAAGATACAGTGTGTCCGGCTCGGAAGAGTCCGCCAGGCTTCAGGAGGTGGAGACTTCGTTCTCCGGCTTCCTCGCCGATTTCAATGCGTCAGCGGCGGGGCTCGACGGCCTTGAGGGAGACGCGGCCGGAGAAAAGGCCATACGGGCTGAGCTTAGCAGGAAGTACGTGGCCTATTACCGCGACCGGCTCAAGTATGTGATGGACAATACGCATTCGCTCAGCGTGGTGCCCGTCCTGTTCCAGCAGATAAACGAAGATTTCCCGGTTTTCAGCCAGGCTACCGATGCCATCACTTTCCGCAATGTGGCGGACAGCCTGAAAACCGTATGGCCGGAGTCCAGATATGTCAGGGCCTTGGAAAAGGAGGCCGAAAAGAGGCTTCGCCGGATGGACATGGAACTGCGGCTGAAGGATGCCGGGGAATCGTTTTTCCCTGAAATAGAGCTGCCGGACCTGCAGGGCGTCAAGGTAAGGCTGAGCGAAGTCAAGGCCAAGGCCGTCATCGTGTATTTCTGGTCGACAGCCGATGCGGTACAGAAGATGTTCAATCTGGACAGCATCCTGCCGGTCTATGAGGAATTCCATTCCCGCGGGCTGGAAATATTCGCCGTGTCGCTGGACACCGACAAAGCCGCGTGGGCTTCCGCCGTGCGCAGCCAGAACATGCCGTGGATCAATGTCTGCGACACCCGCGGCACCTCGTCTCCTTTTGTATTTCAGTACAATGTGCAGTCGCTGCCCACCGCCGTATTCATCGTGGACGGACACATAGACGTCGATACCGGCGTGAAAGATGTCGCCGGCATGAGGAAATACCTTGCGAAAATATTAAAATAATTTCTTGCCGCTGACCGTGGCGATGAATTGTTTCAGGTAGAACGGTTCGAAGTACGCAATGTCTTTGAACCGTTTGTTTTCATATTCAGCCTCCGCCGGCCGCAGCATGGCGTAGGCCTTCGGAAAGCATTGCTCGAAATATGCGTTTTCATGTTCGAGCGCTTCCCTGCATTTGTCGGCTCCGTCCCCGATGAACAGCACCGGGCCTTCGGCGAGCTGCTTCGCAAAACTGCCCTTTTCCACTATCTCCGGCTTTATCTCGGAAAGCCTTGTCCCGTCCGGAGAGTACAGGGCCGTATAGACTTCCATCCTGCGTGCGTCTATCATAGGCACCACATATCTGCATCCCTCCGGCAGAAGTCCGTCGCTGACGGCCTGGGCCGCGAGGATGTCGAGCGTGCCGACGGCGAGCAGAGGAATGCCGGCCCCGAAGCACAGCCCTTTGGCCGTCGACGTCCCTACGCGCAGGCCGGTATAGGATCCCGGCCCCATGCTGACGCATACGGCATCGCAATCTTGGACCCCGATGCCTCGCCCGTCGAGCATTTCCTTTATGAACGGCGCCGTAAGCGACGCATGCCGGCGGTTTTCACTGCTTTCCCTATAGGACGTTATTGTCCCGTCCTCGGCAAGCGCCGTCGAGCACAGGGCCGTGGAGGTTTCTATCATTATTATCCGCGTCATTTTCCGAGCATCTGTGTGAAATGGGGAAACAATTTATAGGCAATGTCCTTGATGCCGTTGTACATTATGGAATTGTCGAGGACTTTGCCGTGAACGAGATCCAGCCTGGTGTTCAGCGTGTCGAAAAGAATGATGACGACGCCGAGCACCACCGTCACGAGCGCGACGGCGAAAAATATGCCGAGCAGCCTGTTGATCCATCCGAGCGAGGCCCTGCCGACGACTCCCGTGATGATTCGTCCTATCCAGTACATCGCCAGAATGACGGCGACGAGGATGACGATGAATGAAATTATGTTGAGGGCGTCCCCTGACAGCTTCAGAAAACCGCCGGCCCATGAAGCGAGCGCATGATAGTACGCAGAGGCTGTCCAGACGCTTGCCACGATGCTGGCGAGGGCTATTGCCTGTTCAATGAAACCTTTTGATATTCCGTGTATTAACGATGGAACAAAACAAAGGATTATAATGATGTCGAGTACATTCATCGCGCTTGTTAATAACGGCTGAATATTGTATCTTTGCCAACCTTACTTGCAAAAATAAAGAAAAAAAATGACTTTCAACGAGTATAGGGGGCTGGACCTGGTATCTGTGGGGAAAGAGGTTCTCGACAGGTGGAAGAAAAATCATACATTCGAGACTTCCCTGCGCCTTCGTGACGGGGCGCCGGAGTTCATTTTCTTCGAGGGTCCGCCGTCCGCCAACGGCATGCCGGGCATACATCATGTCATGGCGCGTTCCATAAAGGACGCCGTCTGCCGCTTCAAGACCCAGACGGGATACAAGGTGCGCCGCCGTGCCGGATGGGACACGCACGGCCTTCCGGTGGAAATAGGCGTGGAAAAGAAGCTCGGCATCCGCAAGGAAGACATAGGGGACAAGATATCCGTCGAAGAATACAACAGAGTATGCCGCAGCGAGGTGATGAAATACACCGCCGAATGGGTGAACCTGACCGAGCGGATAGGCTACTGGGTGGATATGGACGATCCTTACGTCACCTGCGACAACCGCTATATAGAGACTCTCTGGTACCTGCTCCGCAAGATCTACGACAGGGGACTGCTCTACAAGGGCTATACGGTGCAGCCCTATTCTCCGTCCGACGGCACCGGCCTCAGTACGCATGAACTCAACCAGCCCGGCTGCTACAAGGACGTCACCGACACGACCGTCACCGTGCAGTTCGAACTTATAAAGGACGAAATATCGCAGCCCGTATTCGACTGCGAGACTTTCCCGATTTATTTCCTGGCGTGGACCACGACTCCGTGGACGCTGCCGTCCAATACCGCCCTCTGCGTCGGCCCCGACATAGTTTACGTCAGGGTGAAATCTTTCAATCCCTATACCGGAGCCCCGTCGGTATACGTGCTTGCCAAGGATCTCGTAGGCGCATGGTTCGATCCCAAGGGAGAGAACGTTCCTTTCGATTCGTACAAGACGGGCGACAAGGTGATTCCCTACAAGGTGCTCGACGGAGAATTCAAGGGCTCCGAACTCGTAGGCATCAGGTACCATCAGCTCATTCCGTGGTTCAGGCCTCTCGAGGGCGACGCTTTCCGCGTGATATCCGGCGATTACGTCTCCACCGCTGAAGGTACGGGCATAGTGCACATAGCTCCGACTTTCGGTGCGGACGACAAGCGCGTGGCCGCGGATTTCGGCGTTCCGCCGCTCATGGTGCTGGACAGGGACGGCAACAGACAGGCCCAGGTAGATCGCCGAGGCCGTTTCTATACGGTCGAAGATCTCGATCCGCAATATGTCAAAGAATATGTTTCTCCCGAATACGTCGGATATGCCGGCAGGTATGTAAAGAACGCGTACGACGACAGTCTCGCCGCTGATGCGCCCACTTTGGATCTGGACCTGTGCATGATGATGAAGGCCGACGGAAGGGCTTTCAGAATACAGAAGCACGTCCATTCCTATCCGCACAGCTGGCGGACTGACAAGCCGGTGCTTTATTATCCGCTCGATTCATGGTTCATAAAGGCTTCCGCCGTCAAGGAAGAAATGGCCGCCCTGAACAGGACCATACGCTGGAAGCCCGAATCCACCGGCAGCGGACGTTTCGGACAATGGCTGGAGAACGTCCAGGACTGGAACCTTTCCCGCAGCCGCTTCTGGGGGACGCCTCTCCCGATATGGCGCAGCGAAGACGGCCGCGAGGAGAAATGCATAGGCTCCGTGAAAGAGCTTTATGCCGAAATTGAAAAGGCCGTGGCCGCCGGCGTCATGCAGTGCAATCCGTTGAAAGAGCGCGGCTTCGACCCCGATGACATGAGCAGGGAAAACTACGATCGCATAGACCTGCACAGGCCTTATGTGGACAATATTTTCCTCGTGTCGGACAGCGGCAAAAAAATGGTCCGCGAAAGCGACCTGATCGATGTATGGTTCGACTCCGGCTCCATGCCGTATGCCCAGGAGGGCCTGAGGAACATAGATTCCCCGTCTTTCGGGTGCACCGCCGATTTCATCGCCGAGGGCGTGGATCAGACGCGCGGATGGTTCTACACCCTTCATGCGATTCATACGATGATCAGCGGCACGCCTGCGTTCAGGACCGTGATATCCAACGGCCTTGTATTGGACAAGGACGGCAACAAGATGTCGAAGCGACTCGGCAATTCCGTTGATCCTTTTATTGAACTCGACAAATTCGGCGCTGACGCGCTGCGCTGGTATATGCTTACCAATGCGCAGCCCTGGGACAATCTCCGTTTCGACGAGGCCGGAGTCGACGAAGTGCGCCGCAAGTTCTTCGGCACCCTGTACAACACGTATTCTTTCTTCGCGCTGTATGCCAACGTGGACAAATTCGATCCGTCCGCGCCGGCGGTGCCGTATGCTTCCCGCCCGGAGATAGACAGATGGATGATTTCTCTGCTCAATACGTTGAGGAAATACGTTGTAGCCGCCTATGAGGACTACGATATCACCCTTGCCGGACGGCTGATACAGGATTTCGTCTGCGACCATCTCAGCAACTGGTATGTACGCCTGAACCGCAAGCGTTTCTGGGGCGGCGGCCTGTCGGAGGACAAATTGTCGGCCTACCAGACGCTTTACGAGGCACTGAAGGACATAGCCGTGCTTGCGGCTCCGATCGCTCCTTTCTATATGGACCGCCTTTACACGGATCTCACGGATCCGAGCGGCAGCGGCGAAGATTCCGTGCATTACGCACTTATGCCCGTGTCCGATCCGTCCGTCATAGACAAGGACCTCGAGGAAAGGATGGAGCTCGCGCAGCAGGCTTCGTCCATGATTCTCGCGCTGCGCAAGAAAGCCGCCATTCCTGTGCGCCAGCCTCTTGCGAAAGTGTTGATACCCGTCATTTCCGACAGGCTGCGCGGCCAGCTGGAGAAAGTGAAGGACATCATCCTTTCGGAGGTCAACATAAAGAAGATGGAATTCATTTCCGACACTGCCGGCATAATCGTGAAGAAGATAAAGCCCAATTTCAAGACGCTCGGCAAGATTTACGGAGCGCGCATGAAAGAGGTCGCCGCAGCATTCGGCACTCTCGGACAGGAGGTCATCACGGACATACAGAATGCCGGAGAGGCGGGGAAGGTCTATTCTCTCGGCCTGCCCGGCGGCGAGGTGCTCCTCAATCCGGATGATTATTTCATCTCTTCCGAGGACATGCCGGGATGGCTCGTTGCCTCCCAGGGACAGCTGACCGTGGCCATCGACGTCGAACTGACGGACGCGCTTCGCCGGGAGGGATGCGCAAGGGAGCTCATCAACCGGATACAGAACGTGAGAAAGGACAGCGGACTTGACGTCACGGACCGTGTGGCGGTGGATGTATATGCGGACGGGGAAGACTCCGCCGGCATAGGCTCCGCCCTCGAGTCGTTCGCCGACTATGTGGCGTCGCAGACGCTCGCGTCAGGCATAACGCTCCACGGCCTGCGTGAGGCGCCGTCCGATGCGGCCGCTGTAGAGTGGGGAAGCCGGGACGGAATCTTCATCAAAGTGACTAAACTTCAATAAACTTATAACTTTATCATTATGGAGGAGAACAAAAACAACGCCAAGGTGCAGAATGATGACGTCGTTGCGAACGCGAAGACACGCTACAGCGACGAGGAGCTCGAAGAGTTCCGCGGCATCATCAACGAGATGCTCGACAAGGCAAAGAAAGAATACAATACCTTGCGCCATATCGTCATGCACAACGGGAGCAACGACATCGATGATACGTCGCCCACTTTCAAGACCGTTGAGGATGACGGTGCTTTCCAGCTCTCCAAGGAAGAAGCGAGCCAGCTGGCTCAGAGACAGTACAAATTCATACAGAATCTTGAGGCGGCGCTCGTGCGCATAGAGAACAAGACGTATGGAATATGCAGGGTGACGGGAAAGCTCATTCCCAAGGAGCGGCTCCGTCTTGTGCCGCATGCCACGCTGACCGTCGAAGCCAAGGAAATGTTGTCTAAACAGGGAAAGAACTGATTGGCCGTATGCATTTTTCGAAGGGCGGACGCCTGCTGGCACTGGGGGCGCTGCTTGTCATCATTGACCAGACGATAAAGATTTCCGTTAAGCTGAACATGTCCATCGGGGAACGGCTTAGCGTATTCGGCGACTGGTTTCAGATACTTTTTGTCGAGAACGAGGGGATGGCTTTCGGCATGGCGTTCGGCGGCGCCGCCGGCAAAGTCGTCCTGACCTTGTTCCGCATCTGCCTGTTTGCGGCGCTTTGCTGGTGGATTGCAAGGCTCCTCAGGCGCAACGCGGCTTTGCCGGCGGAGGACGGAAAGGCGCCTGTGCCGGCGGGCGTGTTGGTCGGCCTTACGCTTATCGCCGCGGGGGCATTGGGCAACGTCATCGACTGCCTGTTCTACGGACAGGTTTTCTCGGCGTCCGCTCCCGGCATCGTGGCTGAATTCGGAGGCAGCTATGCCCCCGTACTATTGGGCAAGGTGGTGGATATGTTTTATTTTCCGCTGTTCCGCTGGCCCCGGTGGGTGCCGCTTTTAGGAGGAAGCATCTTTTTTGAGCCAGTGTTCAACTTTGCTGACAGCTGCGTTACCGTCGGCGCCCTTTACCTCATTATCTTCCATTACCGCTTCTTTTCGAAAAACTGACGGGGTGCTTCCCGGCACACGGAGCGGTGGCGGAATGGCGTCTATTTGAATAATCCTTAAAATTAGCTATATTTGCACCCCTGCCTTTACGACTGTATGGCGGGCGCGCAGAAGATGGATTCAAGGACGTTCATAGTCTCGCGCGGATTTCATTGGAGAGATGGCAGAGTGGTCGAATGCGGCAGTCTTGAAAACTGTTGATCTTCACGGGTCCGGGGGTTCGAATCCCTCTCTCTCCGCAATAAACGCTGAAAATCAGCAGATTGTAAAACAAGCACCCAATTTTACACCCAAGAGTGTAAAATTGGGTGCTTTTGTATTATTTAAGATTTATACTTGAAAATAGGGACACAACCAATGTTATTGGGTAAAAATAGAGCATTATTATTGATTAAGTTTATTCAATCGCATAACAATTGACGTTTGACTTCTGCCCATTTTGTTTGCAATATATTTGACGCTCTTACCCTCATTATGCAGTTTCAATAGAAATTGGTCTGCACTTCTTGTCCATCTTTTATTGGCATTGGGGTGCTTCACATAACTCTCTTCTGAAACCTTTTCAGGATGCAAAAATTCATCCACAAATACAGAGGGGAAACGCTTGTCATATAGCACAAGAGTTTTCATCTTTGCCCTTGTTATTGCTACATAAAACAATCTACGTTCTTCTCCATATGGGAATTGGTCGCTTTTAGTTAGTACATAGTTAGAAACTGTTTTGAAATGAATGAAGAAGTTATTATAAGGGCCAATAAATAATTGAAAATCAATAGGTTAATTGAA
>CANPZS010000005.1 GCA_947588835.1 uncultured Bacteroidales bacterium
TGACACAAAATTATAAAATACTATGCATAAGACAATTATAAATGTGGCTGATTTTAAGTGACGAAGTCAGGAAAAACAGGCACATACCTTTTCCGTACGTGCCTGTCTCCTTTTGCGTGGTCCCAGTAGGGCATGATCCTACGACCCCCTGATTATGAGTCAGATGCTCTAACCAACTGAGCTATGGGACCCTTTTGCAGAACTGCGTGTTCTCCCGTCCGCCTCTGACGGACCGTTCTGCAAATATAATAATTTATCGGTTAAAAACCGAATGTGCGACAATCCGATTTATCTGTCAAACCTTGATCTCGACTTCGACGCCTGAAGGCAGCTCGAGCTTCATCAGGGCGTCGACTGTCTTCGCATTGCTGTCGTTGATGTCCAAAAGCCGGCAATAGGAGTCGAGTTCAAACTGTTCGCGAGACTTCTTGTTCACGAAAGTCGAACGGTTCACGGTAAAAATCTTCTTGTTCGTAGGGAGCGGAATGGGACCGTTCACCTTGGCGCCTGTAGCTTTTACCGTATCGACAATCTTGGATGCGGATTTGTCAACGAGCATGTGGTCGAATGATTTGAGTTTGATTCGTATTTTCTGACTCATATCAAATGCTTTATTTTAAACTTTCAAATTATCTTATTCGTCGTCGCTTACCTTGTAGCCGCTCTTCTCGATTACATCCTTGGCGAGATTGGCGGGTACTTCGGAATAGTGGTCGAACGACATCGTACTCGTGGCGCGGCCTGAAGAAAGGGTGCGCAGTACGGTGACATAGCCGAACTGCTCGGAAAGAGGCACGAAAGCCTTGACGATCCGGGCTCCGTTGGCCGTAGAGTCCATGGCCACAATCTGGCCGCGGCGACGGTTGAGGTCTCCGACGATGTCTCCCATATAATCCTCGGGCGTGACCACCTCAAGGGACATGATGGGCTCGAGCAGAATCGGATGCGCCTTCGGGCAGGCATGACGGAAAGCCATGCGGCCCGCTATCTCGAACGAAAGCTGGTCCGAATCCACGGGATGGTAAGAACCGTCGAGGAGAGTGACTTTCAGAGAAGGAACTTCATATCCGGCAAGGACGCCGTTCGCCATCGCGGATTCGAAACCTTTCTGGACGCTCGGAACGAATTCCTTGGGCACGTTGCCTCCCTTGACCTGATTGTCGAACTGGAGGCCCGTGACGCCTTCGTCCGCAGGACCGATCTCGACGATGATGTCCGCGAATTTGCCGCGTCCGCCCGTCTGCTTCTTGAATACCTCCCTGTGCTGCACGGTGCCGGTAATGGCCTCCTTGTAATTGACCTGAGGCGCACCCTGGTTGATGTCCACGCCGAATTCGCGGCGCAGACGGTCAACTATGATGTCGAGGTGCAGCTCGCCCATACCGCTTATGACGGTCTGGCCGGTCTCATGGTCGGACTTGACGGTGAAGGTAGGATCTTCCTCGGCAAGTTTCGACAAGGCTATT
Source organism: uncultured Bacteroidales bacterium (assembly GCA_947588835.1). Lineage (GTDB taxonomy): Bacteria > Bacteroidota > Bacteroidia > Bacteroidales > UBA932 > Cryptobacteroides. The sequence goes on from CANPZS010000005.1 coordinate 1,467, forward strand.
CCCAGCTTGTCAAGATCCCCTTGTGTCTTGGGCTCCACGGCGATGCCGATCACGGGATCCGGGAACTCCATGGACTCCAAGGTGACGGGAGCGCTGTCGGCGCAGACCGTATCTCCGGTACGGAGGTCCTTGAAGCCTACCGCCGCGCAAATGTCTCCGGCCTCCACGAACTCGATAGGGTTCTGATGGTTGGAGTGCATCTGGTACAGGCGGGACACCCTTTCGTTCTTTCCGGTGCGGCTGTTGTACACATAGGAACCGGCGTCGAGCCTTCCGGAATATGCCCTCAGAAACGCCAGACGGCCCACGAAAGGATCAGTGGCGATCTTGAACACCAGGCCGCAGAAAGGCTCGGCGGCACTCGGCTTGCGCTCTACGGTCTCCCCGGTCTTGGGATCCGTGCCTGTCACGGCGCCTTTGTCGAGAGGAGAAGGAAGATAGCGCATCACGGCATCAAGAAGGAACTGGACGCCCTTGTTCTTGAAAGAAGATCCGCAGCAGGCGGGCACTATCTTCATGGCGATGGTACCTTTGCGCAATGCAGCGATTATCTCTTCGTTGGTAAGGGAATCCGGCGATTCGAAATATTTTTCCATCAGGGCCTCGTCGCATTCGGCGGCGGCCTCGACGAGCTTGTCGCGCCACAGATTGGCTTCGCCTGCGAGCTTTTCGGGAATGTCCCTTATCTCATAATTGACGAGTTCCTCGCCCGAATCGTAGTAAATCGCCTTCATGCCGATGAGGTCAATGATGCCGTCGAATTTGTCTTCTGCTCCAATGGGGATGCAGACGGGAACGGCATTCGCGCCGAGCTTCGTCTTGATTTCCTCGACACAGGCGAGAAAATCGGCGCCCACGCGGTCCATCTTATTCACATAGGCTATCTTGGGCACGCCGTATTTGTCAGCCTGGCGCCATACGGTTTCAGACTGGGGCTGCACGCGGCCTACCGCGCAGAACGTGGCTATGGTGCCGTCAAGCACACGCAGGGAACGTTCCACTTCGACGGTGAAATCCACATGGCCGGGAGTGTCTATCAGGTTGATCTGATAGGTGTCCCCGTTGTAGTGCCAGAATGCCGTGGTGGCAGCGGAGGTGATGGTAATGCCCCTCTCCTGTTCCTGCACCATCCAGTCCATGGTGGCCGCTCCTTCGTGGACCTCCCCTATCTTATGTGTTTTTCCCGTATAATACAGGATTCGTTCAGACGTGGTGGTCTTGCCGGCATCTATGTGGGCCATGATGCCGATATTCCTTGTGAAATTAAGATCTCTTTTTGCCATTTAAATCCCTCGTTTTTAGAAACGGAAGTGGGCAAACGCCTTGTTGGCCTCCGCCATGCGGTGCATGTCTTCCTTTCTCTTGAAGGCACCGCCCTCGTTGTTGTATGCGGCAACGATTTCCGCGCATAACTTTTCTGCCATAGAGTGGCCGGAGCGCTTGCGTGCGAACTGAATCAGGTTCTTCATGGATACGGAAATCTTCCTCTCCGGACGCAACTCTGTAGGCACCTGGAAGTTGGCACCGCCGATACGGCGCGACTTGACCTCGATCTGAGGAGTCACGTTCTCGAGGGCCTTCCTCCAAATATCCAGAGGAGCCTTGTCAGAATCTTTCATCTTCTCGCCTACCAAGTCAATGGCATCGTAAAAAATAGAATACGCGATACTCTTCTTCCCCTGCAGCATGAGGTTGTTCACAAACCTTGTGACCATCACGTCATGATACTTAGGATCAGGAAGTAGAATTCTCTTTTTAGGCTTCGCTTTTCTCATTTTGAATTAAATAAAAGGTGAAAAAACGGTTAATTTTACTTCTTAGACTTCTTCGGCCTCTTGGCGCCGTAAAGCGAACGGGACTGAGTCCTTCCCTCTACGCCGGCAGTATCCAAAGCTCCTCTAAGGATGTGGTAACGTACACCCGGGAGATCCTTCACACGACCGCCGCGGACCAGCACGATGCTGTGTTCCTGGAGGTTGTGGCCCTCGCCCGGAATGTATGCATTGACCTCTTTGGCGTTGGAAAGACGGACACGGGCGACCTTTCGCATCGCCGAGTTCGGTTTCCTGGGCGTCGTCGTGTAGACACGGAGACATACGCCACGCTTCTGAGGGCAGGCATCCAGCGCGCGGGATTTGCTCTTGTAAGCGATAACCTCGCGCCCCTTGCGAACTAACTGTTGAATTGTAGGCATAAATGATTGTTAATCTAATATTTATGTTTCCTTTCCCGAAAAATTCGGGCTGCAAATATACACATTATTATCCAATTAACCAAGTTTCGGCATTTTTTCAAAGTCTCACCGCGTAATCGAAATGCCCTGCTCGTCGCCGTCAAGCACGGTGCCCAATTTGTGCCGCCTGTCCGGATTCTTTCGGAACGTATAGCGCAGCAGCACCCAGGGACGCAGGCATTTGTCCGTATAGCGGTTCTCCGTTATCGAACGGTAGGAGCCGTCTTCGGTGACCGTCTTCGTGCGGAACTCGCCGGTGGCGTGCTGCAGGCATATCCCTATATAGAAATCAGGCGTAAAATTGTAGTTCACCTGAAGATTGGCCATCGTCGGGCGATAATACTCCGTGAAGGACGTGGCGGTATAATCCCTTGAATTATAGACGACATTCACGTAGCAGGAAAGTTTGTTCAACGTATAATTAAAGCCGAATGACGCATATGCCGAATTTTTGGCCTTTTGGTTTTCATAATGGTCCGCATTCCAGCCTCCGTCTCCATATATGCGCCCCCGTTTGAGGCGCCAGCTGAGCGAGGCTCCCGCCGACACATTGGAAAAATGGCCGGAATTGGCATAGGTGCTGTAATATATGCCGTCCTTTGTATATCCGTACGGTTCGATCATGTCGCCTACGTGCGTATAGGACACCTGCGGGGTTATGTACAGCCTGCCCACGTTAAGCGTATAGTTCGCGGAAACATGGTTCGACATCTGAGGCTTCAGGCCGGGATTGCCGACGGCGACCACCAGAGAATCCGTCGAAATATTGTACGGATTCAGGTTTGAGACGGCGGGCGCCGTATTCGTCAGACGATAACTGAGCTGTATCGAATTATGCCCGTCCATCGCCCATGTCATGCTTGCGGAGCCTCTCGGACGGACGTAGCCGTAACCGGAGTCCCCGGCCTTGGCCCAGATGCCCTCAACCGCGGCCGAGACAGTGTAATACAATTTGTCTCTGTAAGTGCCGCCGTATCCTGCGTAGACATACTGATTGAACTTGCGGTGCCTGAACGGAGGGTTTATTCCGACCATATTGTTGATCCCGTCCATTACGAAACTGCTGCGGCTGCCGAGGACCAACGAACTTTTGTCCGCAAATGTCTTGGAATAGTCAATGTTCAGGCTGCCGGACCTGCGGCTGTTTTCATACAGGGACTCCGTTTCGGAAGGACGCCCATCATACGTGTCGATCCGCTGCGCCGAATACTCATCCTTGTTGTAGTTATATGCCAGGCGCACTTCAAGATCGTTTTCCGGCGCGAAAGTGTGTTTATAATACATGGCCGCCGTCCATATCTTGCTGTCGTCAAGACTTGAAAGATCGGATCCGTATTCCTGTTCCGTATCCGAGACATACGTCCCGAAGGCATTTTGCCTGAGTCTGGAATTATTCGCGGTCCCATAGATCATGGCGGCGAAATAGTCCCTGTCCGTCGCCTGCCATTTGAGAAGCAGGTCACCGATCCACTGGCCTCCGTCCTTGCGGGCCGTCTGCTCATAATTCTGCGAATATGTCGAATTGGATCGCTCCACTATGGATTTTACGTCATCATGATAAGTATAATTATATGCCGCGCGGCCATACAGGCTGACCTTACGGTTACCGACTTCAAAATAGCCCACGCCGAACCCGTCGTCGGCCGGAATCTCGTGACGTGTAGCCGCTTCGAGCCACAGATAAGGCCTCGCCGTTTTCTTCAGCTTGATATTGACGATGCTTGTCACTCCCTCCTGCAGGTATCTGGCGGATACCGAATTGATGACCTCCACCGATTCGATGTCGGACGGGGAGACAGGACTGACGCCCGAATTCACCATGTTGCCGTTGATGAGGATCAGCGGAGACGAACCGTCAATCATCTTGAGCGAAGACGTGTTGGCATCGGAAATCAGCACCGGTATTTCCTGCAGCGCCCGGAACGGATTATGTTCCTTTCTGGCATCTTCCGACAGATAAAACCGCTGTCCGTTGGCCGTCCTCGTCACCACCTGACTGCGGTCCGCCGTGACGGTGCCGTTCTCAAGCTCTATGGCATCTTCGTCCAATTCATAGTTTCGCTCGCAGTAGCCGTCCAGCAGCAAAGAATCCTGAATGGTCTTGAATCCCAGGCAGGTCACCTGCAGCACATATTCTCCGACGGGCATATTGCTCAGATTATATCTGCCTCCGTCATCGGACACGGACGAATTCACGATCTGCCCGTCCTTCACCAGCAGCACATAGCCGCCGGCGACGGCAGCGTTGTCGCTTTTCGATGACAGCCTGCCGGAAATTCCGCTCTGCGCATACGAAGCCGCGCACAGGCCGATTCCGGCAAAAAACAGCATGAATGTTTTATTTATCAAGTTCATTTTTAAGAATATTATATTTGAACAAGTACATTAAATATTCTTTTTCAGTAAGATTGCATGCATCGAACGTACAAATCTTTTCCCCTTTATGTGCCAATAATTGTCTGTTGCAAATGCCCAGACAGGAGGGGAACCATTTACATGTTTTACAATAATCCGGTTGCATCTCAGCAAACCATGCTTCTATTTTTTCTTTATCCCAAGCAATCTCACCAGTAGAATAATCTAAACTACCCAAGACATTCTTGTCGGTAAATTCGGATATGGTTGTACATTTAAATATTTTACCATCATAATTGAACAACACCTGATTCCTGCGCTCGGCAAAGCAAACACATCCTTTCGGCATTATGTAATAATCCACAAGGAATTTTTTGTCTAAGAATTTTTGGATTGCCGACATCAATGCATCCTTATCAATATTTTCTGTTTTTAATTGCCAGACTTTTTTAATGATGACATATGTTTTTCTTCTATCAAGGAAATCAAGATCTTGAATGATTTCATCAATGTCTCTTAATGTCCTGTTGTCAAAATTAATACGTACGGCAACCCAGCGTTGCTCTATATTATCATTGATAAGTCTTAATGTTTCCAGCGTTTTGTCGTAGGTATTCATACCCGACAGCTTGTCAACCTTAATTTTATTATGGCTTTGTCTGCCGCCATCAAGCGTTATTTGAAAATGGCATCTATACTGTTTTAAATAATTAATATGTTCTGCTGTAATCAGTGTTGCATTTGTGGTGAAATCTGCTATAAGCTCAATATCTTTTTCTGCGCAGAACTCCCTGGCATAATCAAGCAACTGTTTGATCCCGTCAAAACAAAGAAAAGGTTCCCCTCCAAAGAATCCTAACTTTAGTGTTGAAAAAGGAGTATTTATATAATGCAGAAATATATTTCTTTTAATTGCGTCAACAACTCTCTGTTCCAGTCTGCTTCCTACAATTTTATTTTCATAGCAATACCAACAATTTAGATTACAATCAAGAGACGTATTTACAACAACATTGTAAAGATCGGTACCCTCTACCATTTTTTCTTTTTGGACAAGTACATATTGATACTCATCAAAGTCATCTGCAATAAGAAATTTACCTAATGTTAATTTACTGAATAACTCTTTATTTAGTGTCTCTAATTTTTCTATCTCACATTGGGAATACAAATCATGACATCTTTCATCAAGCAATAGAAAAGTATTACTTAATGCATTATAATGAAGATAATAACCTTGCGCTATTTCTTCACAAAATTGATATCTTGAAATCTTCATAATAAACTTTAAAGGAGCGTTGCTCCTAATATTGAGCAACGCTCGAAGATCTGAATTACGGTTGATCAGGTTTACTTACCACGCCCGGATCAATTGCACCGCAATATCCTGAAGCATTGTTGATCCCATTACAACGGCCTGAACCATTGTTGATCGTACCACAAGACCCACCGCCATTGTTCACACCACTACAAGTGCCATTGCCATTGTTTGTTGCTTCTTCATCAAGACCTGCGTTGCCTCCAACAACGAGAAGCATCTCGCTCTCCTGCATGACTTCCACAATCTGAAGCGGAAGATCCATCAACTTAGAAGAGTTTTTCATAAATACATTTAATTAAGTTTTCGCCTCTTATTAACGCAATTCGGCATCTGCGACATCTTTATACTGATATGTTCAGTTATAGTTTATTACCATATTATATAAATCATTTATAGCAGTATATAGTGCATAATAAGCATCGCCGGCAAAATATGAAAAAATTTTTTATTATAAAAATAAAAACCCTCTAATTATTTGATTTCATTTCCATTTTTGATATGCCGTCATCCGGAAAAATGGATTGCAGATCCAATGGTTACGAAATATCATTAATTATTAACAACAACTTAATTGCAACATTTTTATTCCATAATGGCAGTCATTCAAACTCCGTACAACCTTTTTCAAGAAAAGTATGATTTTTAAAAAATTACACTAAAGTGTAATTTGATTAATGTAAAAATTATTTATTTTTGTCACTGTGGTTGAGTTAATTATATTTGAAGATATTAGAAAACGGCCGATACACGCATAAATTTATGCCAATATTAATTTAAAAACTAAAACAATGAAAAAGTACTCATTTTTAGCATTTGACATGCTGCGAAAGGAAGAGATTGCTTCCATTAAAGGAGGTAAAGCCAGTGACGTTAAGAAGTGTGGTTGCACCTGTGTGGGCCCACTTACGCCTATGCAGGTGGGCATTAACGCAGTAGATCGTGAAACCGATTCTTCGGATGAAGAATGCAACGATTGTGGAGCTACTAATGCGCATCGCGCAACAAACGGACTTATACAACAATAAAGCAAGTTTAAAATGGCTGCCCGTCTGAAAATATTGTGCATTGCCGCACTCTTGTCACTGTCCGTGACCGTCAACGCACAGGTGACTGACGGGCAGCTTGACTCAGTCATCAGGAACCTCAACCTGAAGGAAGTCGTCGTGACGGCAAAGAAAATCAAACAGGCCGGCGACACGATATCCTATTCGGCCGCCACCTACGCGGACAAAAACGACAAGACGCTTGAAGACCTGCTTCGCAAGATGCCGGGAATCGAAGTCATGTCCGATGGACAGATCACCTACAACGGCCAGTGGATAAACGAGTTCTATATCGAAGGCCTCGACATGCTCGGCAGCAATTACGGCGTGGCCACAAAAAATATAGACGTCCGCGACATAGGCTCCGTCCAGGTGCTCCAGAACCATCAGGACGTGAAGCTGCTCCAAGGAGTGAAAAACGGCGGCGCCCCGGCCATGAACATCAAACTGAAGAAAAACGCCCTCGGCATCTGGTCGTCCACGCTTCAGGCGGCGTTAGGAAGCCAGCCGCATCCGGCCTGGGACGCCTCCGCCGCCCTGATGAATTTCCGGCGCACGGCCCAGAACATCTCCGTCTACAAGACCAACAACATCGGCAATCCCCTGCGTCAGGATGTAAACGCCACGGCCACATTCAGTTCATCGTTCGGCACCGGACTTCTCTTTCCCGATTCCCCGGGCCTTGACGACAGGTACGCATACCGCAACAATTCACACAGCCTGTCGGTCAATCAGCTTTTCAAACTGGACGAGGACAAGACATTGTCCTTCAATCTGAATTATTTCTTCGACAAAGAAAAACGGGATGCGGCCGAGCAGACCTCCTACCTTGCCGACAGCCTGTCGCGGTATGTGGTGGATGAATCCGACCGGACCGACATGCGGCAGCATTTCGTGGGGACGCACGCCGTCTACAAGCTGAACGGACGGAAACGCTATCTTAAGAACACCTTCGCGGCAAGCGCCTCTTTCCCTAACGGAAGCGGCACGGTCAACGATCTGATACGCCAGCGCTTCTCAGGGCATTCCATCAATGTCGACGACGTGCTGAAAATAAATTACAAAACGGCGAAGAACGGCATCGGCGAAACGGCCCTCCATGTCAGCTACAATGACAGACAAGGAACGCTGGACATAGACGGCCGCGGAACGTCGCAGACGGTTGGCAGGCGCAATCTCATCGCCGACGGTTCCGTCCATGTCGCGGCTGCGGCCGTGCCGCATTTCATGTTCAACCTCAACTGCGACCTCGACGCCCGGTGGCAGCAGGCCGAGACCGCTTCGGACATGTCAGGAGTCCCCGAATCCGGGAGCCAGAGCATCTGGCGCGCAGGTGCGCACATAACCCCGAAATTCCTTCTGCATTTCGGACAACGGTTCCAATGGCTCATTTACATACCCGCCGGCTTCGTATATTATGCTTCCGCCAACGGATCCTGGGAATACGACAGAACGTTCTTTTCCTTAAGGCCATATACCAATATTACGCTCAAGCCTTCGGACCGCCTGTCCTTCTCGCTGACGTCGACCTGCGAGGAATCCATGCCCGACCCGCTTTCGCTCATGGTACAGCGGCGATACACCGACTACCGCACCGCGGTCTCCAATCCCTACCGTCTTGAAGCCAACATCGACAGGACGGTGAAGACGTCTTTGAACGCAAGCTACACAAACGTGCTGGACATGATCTTCGGAGGCCTGACCCTCACACACGTCTACTCGCGCAACAGCATCTCCGACGGGTACCGGATAACCGGCGATGTCATCGACTACGTACGGCTGCCCTATGCCACGGGCGTCAATATATGGCAGGGCGACCAGACCTTTTCCAAAGGCTTTTTCAAATGGACTGCCAAGATAAGCGAATCGTTCTGCGTCGGTACGAGCCAAAGTGAATTTTACGTCGACGGCGCCATGCACAGGGGACGGAGCGACTATCTGCGTGCGACGGTCGCCTTCAACGCCGCCTTCGCCAGCTGGATCGCCTTTGACGCTTCAAACCGCTTCTCGCTGTCCAGAACGTTCACCGACGGAACCTCCAACGGAGGGGCGAAGCACACCTTCTCCAATACGGCCTCTCTCGTGCTTTGGCCTTGCAGGCGGCTCAGCATCAAGCCGTCCGCGATGTTCTATTACAACGACTATTCAACGAGCTACAGGAGCAACGTCTTCCTCAACTGCGACATGGAATACACCACAGGAAACCTCATTCTGTATCTCCAATGCAGCAATCTACTGGACAGCAAAGTCTTCCGCAGCTTCAACGACAACGGAATCATACAACGCTCAAGCCAGTACATGCTCCGCGGACGGACCGTCCTGTTCGGGGTAAGGTTCAGAATTACATGACATTAAAATATATCAACCAAAAACATCATAGATATGAAAAAGACTCTTATTGCATTGGCGGCCGCCATGATGCTCACATGCGCAAACGCATATTCCCAGATCACCGTGTCCTACGCGATGGATACTCCCTCGTTCACTCTTGCCCATGAAGACACCGACAGATATCAGACGCTCGACACCTGTTATCTCACGATTACCTATCGGTTCAGGTACAAGGCCACAGAAAAAGACGACTCCCTCAGCCGCGAAGACCTTCTGGACCTCCAGCTCGGACGAAGGTACAACGCCTTCTTCAGCCGCAATCTCCGTGAACTCGACATCCAGAACACAAAAGACTTCAAGACCACTATGCAGTTTACGCCCGTCCCCAGCGATTATGTCGGCTTCGACCTCCTCATCAGCCACGGCGATTCCACGACGGCCGTCACCAACCGTATCCCCTACACTACACAGGTGATCGAATATAAAGAACATACTCCCCTCCCGGCGTGGACATACGTTCCCGAAGAAATCGACACGGTGATGGGCTACCCCTGCCATGTCGCAAAATGCGATTACGGGGGCAGGGAATGGAAAGCCTGTTACACCAACGACATCCCGCTGCCGTACGGACCGTGGAAACTCAACGGAGTCAAGGGTCTGGTCCTCAAAGCCGAGGATGCCGGACATGAGTTCGTATTCGAAGCCGAAGGCCTCACCCAGAATCCGCAGCCGATAATCCGCTACGACTGGAACAGAAAGACCATGGACAAAGACGAATGGGCACGGTTCGAGCGCGATATGTACAAAAACGCCGGAGCGTTCGTCCGCAACACCGGCGCCCGCATCCTTATCATGGACAATAGCGAAAAAGGCTTCCATGTCTTGAACGAGGCCTGGTCGGAATATTATAATCCCTTAGAAAAATAATATGGAAACAATATCGGCGGCGTCAGGCAATAATTATATATATGAACAAAGGACGGGGTATGTTTCCCTCGTCCCAAACTCGTATGTGTCCCACGGGAATCATTCTTCATATTATTCAGAAAAAATTAAATATTTAAAGCATTTTGGACTTATTTCGGCAGATTCGGAACCGGAATACAGACTATTAGAAAAACAAGATATTGAAGACGCCCTGATTAATACACATCAAATAATACTCGAAGTAACGGATAAATGTAACCTTGATTGTTATTATTGTGGTTATGGGCACTTCTACGATAATTATAATGCCAGAGAGAATATAGATATGTCATTTGATGTTTTTAAGACATTGTATGATCATCTTAATAAAATTTGGGAAAGCAATAATAACAAAGGGTGTACGTATCTGCGTATTTCTTTTTATGGAGGAGAACCGTTGTGTAATTTTTCATTTATAAAGGAGGCTGTCGATTATACGAAACACAATCCTATTAAAAATAAAAGGATTGTTTTCTCAATGACGACAAATGCGGTTCTTTTGGATCGATACATGGAATTTCTTGTGGCCAACAATTTTGAGATTCTTATTAGTCTTGACGGAAACAAGTTCAACGATTCGTATAGGGTCTTTAAAAATGGTAAAAGTTCTTTTGATACAGTTATCGCAAATATTGATAAGCTTTATAGCTCTTATCCATCTTTTTTTGCGCGGAACGTGAAATTTAACAGTGTATTACATAATCGTAACTCGGTAAAGGATACAAACTCTTTCATCTTTACAAGATATCAAAAATATCCAATGACAAATGAATTAAATGTTTTTGGGATTGCCAAGTCAAAACGTTCTGATTTCTTAAAGATATTTCACTCTAAAACAAAAGATTTTTCATTAATGACCGAAGATGAAAAAAAAGAGTATGAAAATCAATCTCCATTTATGTATCAATATAAGAGGTGGGCATTTAATACTCTTATGAAAACCTATTCCACAAATCTTTTAAATGCTCTGTCAGAGGATTATGTAAGTCCAAAAACTTCTATTAATCTCAAATTGCCGACCAAAACATGCATACCTTTCTCACGGAAAATTTTTGTTTCTGTTAATGGCGATTTGTTTCCTTGTGAAAGAATTGGCAATGAATTTGATTTTGGGAGAATATATGACGGTAAAGTTGAGATACATTTTGACAAGATAATAAGCCAATATAATCAATTGTTTGCAAAGTATACAAATATCTGCAATGGCTGCAAGGCTAAAGATTTTTGTTCTGTATGCATTGTGTCTGATATTAATGGATATGAGATTTGCAGCCGAACTAAACCTCGGAATATAGCAGAATTTATCTCGTTTTCTGAGATACACCCCGACATCCTTAAAAAAATCATCAAAACCGTATCAATTATTTAATTATGGGAGAATCGCTTTATTTCTACTTAGAACCTTATGTGTATGTAAAGAAGGGTGAAAAAGAACTGCTTATTGTCAATTTGCTTGATGATAAAGCAATTATATTTAAAGATTCCGCGTCAATTAAAATAGGGAATCTCTTGCTGTCATCACAATATAGAACGATAAAGATTACAGAAAACGACAAAAATATTCCCATAGTAATTAATGCTATAAAAAACTATATGGGGGACATCGTCTCTGCTATGGCACAGCCACTGCAGTTTGATTCCGAGATTAATAATCTTTCAGGCATTGAGGCCTACAGAAAGGCTACTGTCTACTCCAAATACAACATCGGGGGATTCATCTCTAATTGTACCATGTTTGTGGATATGAAAAACCAAGATAGCTATGACTATATTAAATTCATAACAGGAATTGAATCAACTCCTGAAAATGCTATTTATAATGCTTCTTTCAAAATGAATGAGGAAGATATAGACTATTACATTCAAGAACTGATTAAAATCAATCCCAACATTATACTAAATATCTGTGGTGTTAATCAGCATCTTTTTGATTATATTTCAAGTAATTATCCATCCACCATACTTAATCTTGTTATTTCATTACGGACTCTGCAATTATATCCCGACATACTTAATCGTATCAAGAAGAAAAAATTAAGATATACATTATTATTAGATTTATCTCATGACAATTATAATTGCTACATAAACGATGAACTATGTTCTATTTATGTCAAAGTCACGAATGACAAAGATCTTTATAATGCTTATAATCTATCAGAAACAGGTTGTCAGGTTAAATTATGCCCTATCTTAACTTCGAAAAATAAAGATTTTATAAAATCTTTATTTTCAATATCGTACAAAGAATTGTTAAATATTAAAAATAAATATAGAACAATTAAAATTAACAACTTAATAAACAGTAATTTTTGGGGTAATATATATCTTTTTCCGCAAGGAAAGGTTCGCTATTCATTGGGTTGCGGTCAATTAATTGAATTCCATCAACTTTATGAGAAGTACAAAAATGATTTTCTAAATGGCTCCTTTGAATGGACTTTTATTAGAAATTTCTCGAACTGCAGCACTTGTATATTTCAATATCTTTGTCCTTCGCCAAATTATATTGAAACACATCTAAGGGAGAAAAACCTAATCAAATGTTTAATATCCAAAGATGCAAAAGTTTCCTCATAAGGAAATTTCATTAATTACGTTTCTGGCCGATACCGGCAAATATGGCATCATACTCGACCACTAAGCCATCGCTGACATGGAACAATTTTTGTACTTTTACTATCGGACCAATCAATCTTTAACAAGGCAAAATTATGAATAAATATTGCTTCAAGGCAGTTCTTCTGCTTATTGGTATTTCTTCGTTAGCGGCATCTTGCACGAAAACAATTGTGGAAGACAATCCGGACTGGTGGACTTTCTCTATAGAAAATCTATTGGACGAAAATGTTATCATCAGTGGGAGCGTCAATGAGAATCAGTTTTCCATAACGCTGTCTCCGAAAGAATCTTATTCTTATACTCAAGATATAAGGAGCGGTTCTATAGAGAATGGGAAAACAGCTATCTTTTTAGCGGCTTCAATAAAATTAACTGGAACAGCTGCAGGAACTGTAGAGTATCAGACGACAGCGGATTTTAAAAAGAAGTGGACAGAAGAAGATGAACATCAATTGGTATTCAAGATTAACGGTTCTCTTTTCCAAACCGAATGATTTACAAAATTCGTGAAAAATTCGTTGTCCTTATCGTTTTATGTACGGCAAATCAACTGTCCGCACAAAGCGCCGACAGTCTTGATGTCGTTGATACATTGGACAATAGTATCATGACTCTGGATGAAGTCGTCGTTTCCGCGCCTTTAATCAGCCAGAACAAATACGGGAGCACCTATCTGATTACCGAGAGTCTGAGGGAAAAGGTCAGTTCTCCCGTTCAGATGTTGAATTACATTGACGGCGTGATATACAATGAGATTGACAATTCCGTCAAAGTCAGGACTGATTCGCGGGTGCTGCTGTCGGTCGACGGGATTGAGCGGGATCTCAATTACATTATGAGCCTGCCTCCTGCGCGTATAGCGAAAATAGAAATAAAGAACATACCCGAAGCGAAATATATCGCGGAAGGATATAAATATGTCATCAATTATAAATTGAAGAACGATTGGATCGGGCACTATTTATATGTGCAGAATTATGATATGCTGTCACCCGGCAACAACGGGAAAAATGTCGTCGCGAATGAGCAGCCACGGATACAATACATGTTTACCGACAAGAAAATGGATTTTCATATAGGATATGGATTTGCGGACATTCATTGGAATTATCCCATATCATACGAAAAATCTTATTTCAACAAGATTGATGCCGCCTCCATCGAGGCCGGGCCAAAGAATCCTAACGACAATAACACAAATATCGCACACAATCTTGCCGCCGGGATAGATTATCATATTTCACCCGGTCATACGATAGTGTGGAAAGCGAACTGGTTAAATTCCGATGCCGATCATATTGCATCATATAATCGGCATGATGAACTTTCAGGCGGAACGTCATACGGCGAAACACAGCAGGACAAGTCCGATGATGAGGATTTCAGCACATCGCTCATATATAGAGGAATTATAAACGATAAGTGGACTTTATATTCGGCCGTCGGCTATAATTACATAGGACAGAGCACATTGAACAAATATGAGCAACTCGGCGGAGATAGCGGATATATTAGTGTGAGCAGATATGACAATCGGAAGAATTATGTACGGGGCGAAGCCGACGCGACATACAATGTCAATGACCGGCTGAGCTTCAATGCCGGCTACATAGGGACATGGAACGAATATCTCTCAAGACCGCTGAATTCTGATGGCGGGACATCACGGATCAATGAGAATCGGCAGCATGCGTATGCATATCTTGATTATTCTCCTGCTCCAAATGCGTTGCTTCACATGGGCGTGGGAGCCGAACGCATCAACAATGTCAGTAAATCATGGTATTGGCTTCCGCAAATGACGTTCAGCTATGTCTTTTCGGAGAGCTCCCAATTGACGGTGGATTATTCGTCAAAGATAATATATCCAAAGATGTATCAGATTATTAAAACATCTTACGATATAGATGAGCATGTCGTTTTTAACGGGAATCCGGAATTGTCTCCTTCACGGGTCCATTCATTGTCCGTTCAAGGAACAGTCAAAGACAACCTTCTGGTGGGGGCGTCATACAACTATACCGACAATTATATAGCGGACTTATATACGGCCGACTCCGATAAAATAATAAAAAAATTTACAAATGCCGACAATCATTATTTCACAGGCTATATGGCCTATGATTGGAACATCACGGACAACATCTCATGGAGCAACATTGCGCAGGTCAGCTTTGAAGCCATATCCAATAATACATACAGGAAACAGTTCTACAACTTCTCGTTCAACAGCCAATTCAATTATTGGATAGACCCGATAAAGATGCAGACCTCCGTATCCTGGCAGCGCAATATGATAAAGGAACCTCTTCTTCAAGGCTGGAACAACATAGGACAGGATTATTGGATGCTGTCGCTGCAAAAAGGGTTTTGGAAGGACCGTATATATGCATCAATATCGTATCTTCCTCCGATACATTTGGGAGTAAGGCCATTTCAATACAATGTCGTGGAAACCGACTTTTACAGACAGACCGTCAAACAAAACCTGAGGACGTATGACAATATGGTCATGATCAGAATTCATTTCCGTTTATCTTCCGGCAGACAAAGGTCGTCAGACAGAGTTCCGGATTTCGAATTTGAAAATGAAGGGAAGAAAGATAAAGGATTGCTTTAATCCAAATTGTTTAACCATTTAATATTTTAGCAACATGTCAACAAAGACTAATGAAAGACTTGATTTTCTCTCAGAAGCAGAGCAAGTCAAAGTAATGGGTGGCACTTCAGAGACATCATCTCTAGAGAGCGAAATTTTTATCTATATTGTAAAAAATTGCGGGTGGAAAGATTGTAAGAAAATTTGTACAATCAATCCTATACCGTTTGATCGTTAAATCAAACATTGGGCACGCATTGTGTAACTCATAGTAATTAACGATGAGGGATGCTTACTATAGAGATGTATTGACAATTGCTCTCTTTTAAGCATTCCTTTTATTTTGATAGAGGAGATAAAATAAATTCTAATGCCGTCCGCCAAACATTTTTCGCAAGATATTGCTTGATGATTGGACTATCAGAAAGTCCATGCTTTGATGTTCCGCCGTTTTCAGTTCATCAGTATTGAAACGGCATAGCGCTTCCTGTTGCCCTAAAGTATCCCTGATGGAAGACAAGTGCAGCAGTGTTCCATCTATTGTACCACCGGCGGACTGCAGTCTGATCGTCAGGCCCTCGGCATCGTCTGGCCGTTTGTTTTCGAATTTGAGCAGGATTGTAGTTTCCGTGCTGTCCGACATATTGTCCGATCGTACGGCATGGATGATCGCTGTCCCCGGACATACTTGTTTGTACGGCAAAAAATAAGCTACGACGAATAGACAGGCCAGTACTGCCCCTATGACGGTTATTCCGTAACGGACAAGCGAAGAAGGGATCTGTCCCACTATACTGCGCACCTTTTCGCTGCGTAGTTCGAAAGTATGATCATTTTTATTCGTCATGTTTTCTTTCCCCATATCAATTTCCAAGTTCAAGCTGATTCCTTACCAATGCATAATATTTTCCTTTCTTCGCCGTCAGTTCTTCGTGCGTGCCTGTTTCAACGATTTTTCCTTTATCCAAAACCACAATCTGATCGGCATTTCGGACGGTCGAAAGACGATGCGCAACTATGACAACGGTTTTTCCTATATAGAAATCAGACAGGTTTTCGGTGATGATCCGTTCATTGCCGGCGTCAAGAGCATTGGTGGCCTCGTCCAGAAATACGAACATCGGGTTCTTGTACACCACGCGGGCTATCAGTATTCGCTGCCTCTGCCCCTGACTTATGCCCTGTCCATCCTGACCTATTATAGTATTGTAACCTAACGGAAGATCTTCTATATAATCGGCAATATTCGCAATGCGTGCGGCATAACGTATTCGTTCGATGTCGGGTTCATCATCGGACACGGCGATATTGCGGGCGATAGTGTCGGAGAAGAGATATCCTTCCTGCATAACGGCTCCGCATTGATTTCTCCACCAACTTAGATTGTATTCGTTCAGATTGCCGTCTCCGACCCGTATGCAGCCGCACGATGGTTCATAGAATCCCAGAAGCAATTTGACAAGGGTGGTCTTTCCGCTCCCGCTTGCACCTACGATTGCAGTTACTTTCCCGTTGGGGATATATAGGTTGATGTCGGAAAGTACATCCTGCGGGCTATAGAGATCGTATTTGAAGCAAAGTCCTCCGATATTGATCGAGTGTCCCTTGGACGTATCCTCGGTATAACTATTGCGTGTCCTGCCGTCGTTTTCCTCGTCGGTTTCAGTATGTATCTCGTTCATGCGGTCAAGGCTGATGCTTACATCTTGCCAAGAGTAAATGAACCGGATCAGCTGCTCCACGGGGCCGTTGAGTTGTCCGATAATGTATTGCACCGCCAGCATCATGCCCAATGTCATGTCGCCGTGTATCACAGCCGTAGCCGCAAGGACGGTAATAAGAATGTTTTTAACTTCATTGATGGTGATGCTGCCCGCCTGTTGTATCTGCTGCAGGTTGAGAGACTGGAGATTGACTTTGAAGAGGTCAGCCTGCACATCCTCCCATTCCCAGCGTTTCCGCTGTTCGCAGCCTTGCAGTTTGATTTCCTGCATGCCATCAATAAGATGATAGGTCACATTGCGGTTCTTTCCGGCCTGTTCGAAATATTTATAGTCGAGCTGACGGCGTTTCTTGAGGAACAGAACGATCCAGCACGCATATAGCGATGTACCGATAAGGAAAATAAGGAATATAAGCGGATTGTAGACAGCCAGAACGACGCCGAACACAATAAATGTGAAAAATGAAAATAGTACGGTCAAGCTGCCTGATGTTAGGAACTGCTCCACTCGTCGGTGGTCTTCTATACGCTGCAGTAGGTCACCCATCAACTTTGTATCAAAGAATTTCATCGGCAGTTTCATCAACTTGATGAAGAAATCGCTGATAAGTGAAATATTGATACGCGCAGATATATGAAGGAGTATTTTGGATCGGATAAACTCAATGGCGGTGCGGCTGAATAAAAGCATCATTTCCGCCAGCAGTACCAGCCAGATAAAACTTACGTCTTTTCCGCCGATGCCCGTATCCACGATGGCCTGAGTCAGGAAAGGAAAAACGAGCTGCAGAAGCGAGCCAAGTAAAAGACCCAATATCAGCTGAATGAAGAAACGGCTGTATTTTTTGAGATAACTCCATAAAAAACTTAGGCGGTTTTTTCCCGAATGCTGTTTATTGTCCATTTGCGAATGAAACGGTTCGGCAGGTTCAAGCAGCAGAACGATGCCTTTCTCTTCGCCGTCCGTTTGAGTGCTTGCCCAATGCTCGCAGAATTCCTCCTTGTCGTATGTCATCATTCCCTTTCCAGGGTCCGCGACATACACCGTATATCCGCCGTTACGATGTTTCCGGATTTTATGGACAACGACAAAATGATTTTGGTTCCAATGAACGATGCATGGCAATGGAGCATCGGACGTGAGTGTGACAAATGTAATTTTTCCGCCAAGGCTTTTCATTCCCATTGCCTCCGCCGCCTTGCCTATGCCTAAAAGAGAAACACCGTCTTTTCCAAGAGAACATAATTTTCTAATCTGGTTCATATCAGGCCGTTTCCCAAAAAAAGAGACGATCATTGCCAGACATGCGGCTCCACAGTCCATGGAATCAAATTGTTTTATCAGCCGTATCATTCTGTAAGGTATTCTAACGTTTTTCTTCAGAACTCCGGCGGGAAAGCCATAAAAGTTCGTGGGCGGAACAAATGCAAGTGTTTTAGGCAAAATAAGATGAATTTTTTATTTTTCCAAATGTTTTAAGAAGTATTCAACAGCCATATAAAGAATTAAATTTGCTCCTGTTTCCAAAAGCCCTTATCTTAGCAGGTCATGAAAAAAGTTGTTTATGAATGACCTGATAAAGACAGCATCTTTGTCGTTGCTGCTGGCGGCGGCATTGTGCGCAGAAGCGTCCGCGCAGTCCGCGGCAAGAGAGAATTTCAATGCGGAATGGAAATTCATAAAGGCGGATTGCGAAGAATTCGCCGAAGCCGGATATGACGATTCCGCATGGCGTACGCTTGACCTGCCTCACGACTGGGGCGTGGAAGGTCCTTTCGAACAGATATATCCCGGGGAGACCGGCAAACTCGCATGGTGGGGCCGAGCATGGTACCGCAAACATTTCCGAAGCGAGGGGAACGGGGAATGCGTATTCCTCGACATAGACGGCGCGATGTCGTTTTCCGAAGTGTGGTGCAACGGCGAGAAGGCCGGGGGAAGGCCGTACGGATACGCCTCCTACCGCGTCGATCTGAGCCCGTTCGTCAAAGAAGGCGACAATGTCATAGCCATACGGCTCGACAACCCCGAAAATTCCAGCCGGTGGTATCCCGGCGGCGGCATATACCGCAACGTGTGGCTTCTCCGCACGGGGAAAACGGGCATAGCGCATTGGGGGACTTTCGTCACCACCCCGGAAGTGTCGTCCGACAAGGCTCTCGTGCATATGCGTACGGAACTGCGCAGCTGTTCAGAGGACAAGCCGTCAGGAACTCTCAGAACAAGCATATACAGGGTGGATCCGGTCAGCGGAAAGCCGTTCGGGGAAGCGGTGACCGGCATGGACACCGACATAAAGGAGATAACCGACGGCATGGAAATCATCCAGACCGCCTGCATATCCGGGCCGGCGCTGTGGACGACGGAGAAGCCGGAGCTCTACGCCGCGGTAAGCACACTTGAGACCTCCGGTTCGACGGCGGATGAATATACCACCGTATTCGGCATACGCACGGCGCGGTTCATGCCCGACGGGTTCTACCTCAACGGGGAAAAGACTTTCATAAAAGGAGTCTGCCTGCATCATGACTGCGGCGCCCTCGGGGCCGTATGGAACGAATCCGCATGGGTGCGCAGGCTCAACATGCTGAAACAAATGGGATGCAACGGCATCCGTACCGCCCACAATCCTCCGGCGCCGGAGCTTCTGGACCTGTGCGACAGGATGGGATTCGTGGTGATGGACGAGCTGACCGACACATGGACGGTGCCGAAGAAGCCCAACGGATACGCCCTTATTTTCGACGAATGGCACGAACGGGACCTCGAGGACCTTATCAGGCGCGACCGCAACCATCCTTCCGTCGTTCTCTGGAGCATAGGCAACGAAGTGGGAGAACAGGGATATGCGGACAAATGGCACATAGCCTACGAACTTACGGAAGCGGCCCACAGGGCTGATCCTTCCAGGCAGACCGGATGCGGCAACGACAATCTTTGGGCGGCGGGGCAGGACTACAGGTTCACCGCCGACGTATACGGATTCAACTACAAGCCGCACGCCTACGGGGAATTCCGCCTGAACAATCCTTTCACCCCGTTCATCGGCTCCGAGACATCGTCCTGCGTAAGTACGAGAGGCTGCTACATATTCCCGGTAGAGGACGACAAAAGCCGCGGCTGGGCCGACTTTCAGGTCAGCTCCTATGACTTGTACGCCCCCGGATGGGCTTCCTGCCCGGATTACGAATGGAGATACGAAGATCTCGTTCCCGAGGTCGGAGGAGAATTCGTGTGGACGGGTTTCGACTACTTAGGGGAGCCTACGCCTTACAACAACGACTGGTCCATCCTTACGAATTTTCACGACCCGGAGGCCAAGGCCAAGGCGGAAGCCGAGCTGAAGGCCATGAAGGAGACACCCGCTCCGTCGCGCAGCTCGTATTTCGGCATAATCGACCTCGCAGGATTCCCGAAGGACAGGTATTATCTGTATCAGGCCAGATGGCGGCCCGAACTGCCCATGGCGCATATTCTCCCGCATTGGACATGGCCCGGACGCGAGGGGCGGACAACGCCGGTACACGTCTACACGTCGGGCGACAGCGCGGAACTGTTCATAAACGGCAAATCGCAGGGCGTCAGGACCAAGGGGCCGGGCGAATACCGCCTGCGCTGGGACGATGCCGTCTACGAGCCCGGGACGGTGAAGGCCGTGGCGTACAAGGACGGGAAAGTGTGGGCCGAAGACGAGGTCCATACCGTCGGCAAGCCACACAGGGTGGAGGCCGCCGCGGAGCGCGGCTCGGGGCCCGTCAGCGGTTTCGGAGGAGATAAAAACCAGCCCGTCCCCCGCATAACGGACGACGGGCTGATCTTCATTGACGTCCGCGTCGCCGACAAGCAGGGAGACATAGTCCCCGATGCGGACAACCTGCTGGAGTTCAAGGTGTCCGGACCGGCTGAAATAGTGGCCTCGGACGCAGGGGACCCTACAAGCCATTCCGCGTTCGGCAGCCATGAGATAAAGGCCTTCCACGGTCTCGCCACCGTGATTCTGCGCCCCAAGGAGGACGAGACGGGGACCGTAGTCCTCTCGGTAAAGAGCCGAGGCCTCAAAGGCTGCAAAATAACCTTACCTATCGAAAACGAACAATAATGCATTTGCCCATTATGAAAAAATTTCTTGTCTTATCGATGGCCGTCGTCCTGTGCGCCGGCGCGGCAGGACAGCCGGACCACAGGCATGCCGCGGACGAAAGCAAATATGTCCGCAAGGCCAATTATGAACTGGCCGACAGGTTCTCCGCCAAAAAAGTCAGCCGCATGGTCTATTCCACGCGCATTTACCCCAACTGGTTCCGCGACTCGGACAAATTCTGGTACAGCTGGCAGGACTCCGGCGGCACTTCCTATTACATAGTGGATCCGGCCGACGGAAGCAAAAAGGAGATATTCGATCTCGACAGGCTCGCCATGCAGCTCACGGAAATCGTCAAAGACCCTTTCGACGCGCAGCACATCCCGTTTGAGAAGCTCCGTCTCGAAAACGACAGGACTTTTACATTCGACATTACGGGCAGCCGCGACAAGTCGGAGGAGGCCGACAGCACTGCCGGGAAAAAACACGGCGGAAAGTCCAAAAAGGAGGTCTTTCATTTCGAATACGACATCGCCGGCAGGACGCTTAAGGACGTGACCGCACAAAAGGAAGACGAGGAAGACCGCTATCCTCGCTGGGCCAACGTGTCCCCCGACGGAGCGCTCGGGATCTTCGTCAAGAACTGCAACCTCTACGTGATGGATTCCGTCAATCTGCGCAAGGCCGCCAAAGACGAGAAGGACAGCACCATCGTGGAACGGCGCCTTACCGACGACGGCACGAAGGATTTTTCATGGGGAGGAGGAAATTATTCCGGAGACACTGAGCAGGACACTACGAAAAGGTCGTTCGCCGGCATATCGTGGTCTCCGGACTCCAGGCATTTCGCCGTCGACAGATGGGACATGTCCGGAATAAAGGAGCTTTGGGTAATCAACTCCCTCAGCCAGCCGAGGCCCAAGCTTGAGACATACCACTATCAGATGCCCGGAGAGCCCGGTCCCAAAGGCTATCTCTATATTTTCGACGCCGTCGAGGGAAGCCGCAGGCAGATAAGGATAGACGCGTTCAAAGACCAGGATTTCAGCATTCAGGATGCACCCCGGACCGCCGCCGACAATTACAGGGACTACTTCGGCACCAGATGGCTCGGCGACGAAAAAGGCTTCTATGCCACGAGGATGTCCCGCGACATCCACAGAGTGGACATCTGCTATATAGGCGTGGACAGCGATTCCGCCAAGGTGGTGATTCCTGAAAGGATGAACACTTATGTCGAGACGCGGCCGCTCTGGCTCATAAAGGGCGGCAGGCAGCTCATCCATTGGTCCGAACGCAACGGATGGGCCAATCTGTACCTCTACAATGCCGACGGCACTCTTGTCCGCAACCTTACCGAAGGCGCGTTCCATGTGGAAGACATATTGGCGGTCAACGAGGCCGCCGGATACATCCTGCTTAGCGCATGCGGGGTGAACAAAGATGAAAACCCCTACCAGCTGCACACTTTCAAAGTGAGCCTGAACGGAGGCCCTCTCCAGCAGCTCGACATGGACGACATGGACGTGCTGTCATACTCCAGCGACGACGGGAAATATTTCGTGGCGAATTATTCGAGAGTGGACGCCAAGCCGGCCGTGGCTCTCTTCGACGCCAGGACGGGGCGCAAGGTGCGCGAACTCGAGGAAGCCGACTTCTCGAGGCTGTTCGCCGCAGGATATAAATTCCCCGAAAGGTTCAAGGTCAAGGCGGCAGACGGCGTCACCGACCTGTACGGGGCCATGTACAAACCGTTCGACTTCGACTCCACCAAGGTGTATCCCATATGCGACTACGTATACCCCGGCCCCCAGGTGGAAGCCAACAACATATCATGGAGTTCGGGCATGACCCGCGTGGACCGTCTGGCCCAGATAGGGTTCATAGTCATCACCGTCGGCAACCGCGGCGGCCATCCCAACCGCTCCAAATGGTACCACAACTACGGCTACGGCAATCTGCGCGACTATGGTCTCGAAGACCAGAAATATGCCATCCAGCAGCTTGCGGCCCGTTATCCCTTCATTGACATAGACAGGGTGGGCATACATGGGCATTCCGGCGGAGGCTTCATGTCCACCGCGGCCATATTGAAATATCCCGATTTCTTCAAGGTGGCGGTTTCCTGCGCAGGCAACCACGACAATAGCATCTACAACCGCTGGTGGAGCGAGCAGCATCACGGCATTCTCGAAAAAGTAAGCCAGGCCGACACGAGTTTCGTGTATCACATCGACACCAATCAGGAGCTGGCCGGGAACCTGAAGGGACATCTTCTCCTCGTGCACGGGGACATAGACAACAATGTGCATCCGGCAAATACCATACGCGTCGTCAACGCCCTCATCCGCGCCGGCAAGAGGTTCGACTTCCTGTACCTGCCCGGACAGAGGCACGGCTTCGGGGACATGAACGAGTATTTCTTCTGGAAGATGGCCGACTACTACAGCGAATGGCTTCTCGGAGACAGCCAACGGCCGCTCGTGGACATTTATCAACTGCATAACGATTGAAATGATGAAAAATACGACCATCATGGCGGCGCTCGCCGCGGCCGTCCTCCTTTTGTCGGCATGCGCAGGCAAGGAAATGGTGACGGTCACATTCGATGACGCCCGCATGGTAGGACTTGCGTGGGACAGTCCGGATTCGATGGATATCCGCATCTCGGTGGAATATCCCGTAAAGGGCCTGAAAAAGAATACGCTCGAAATGATCCGCAGGCAGATCGTCAACGCGGCGTTCCATCCCGCGGAACCGTCCGGCGACATAGCGGCGGCCGCCGCCGTGTACATCGACAGTCTCGCCAAAGAATACCGCGAAACCAACGAGGAACTGTGGGAAGACGTCATCAAAGACAACGAACAGGGCAAGAATGGCGGCACGTGGCTTTCCTGGACCGACAATGTCACCGGATATTTCTCCGGCGGCCATGAGGGCTTGATCTCCTATGTCGTAGAGCACGACTCCTATACGGGCGGAGCGCACGGCTTAGGACAACTGGATGCCATAGTCCTTGACCTGCGCGACGGAAGCGCAGTGAATGAAAGCGACCTTTTCGCCGACGGATATGAGGAGGGCCTCTCGGAACGGCTCAGCACGCATCTGCCGGAAGCGTTTGACGACGAAGAATCGTACGAAGGGCTTTTCGTAAGGCAAATCGCGCCGAACGGCAACTTCATGGTTTCGGAAGACGGAGTGACATATATCTACCAGCCCTACGAGATCGGTCCGTACTCGCTCGGAACGATTTCCGTGACCGTGCCCTGGACGGAATTGGAAGATCTGCTGAAATAAAACGGACAAAATCCCCAAAAATGAGGATTGTCCCGTCCTGACGAAAGCACTATTTTTGTCGTGCTAAATTTCCGCCGACATGTTACTTTCCGAATTGCAGACAGGCGAAAAGGCCGTAATAGTCCGTGTGAACGGGCATGGCAGCTTTCGCAAAAGACTTATAGAGATGGGTTTCATAAGGGGCAAGAAGGTGAGCGTCATCCTGAACGCCCCCCTCAAAGACCCCATAGAATATGAAATCATAGGCTATAAATTGTCTCTGCGCAGGGAGGAAGCCGAGAAAATAGAGGTCATAAGCGAAAGCGAGGCCCAGAAGGTCCTTCGTATGCGGGAGGGGCCGGACGCCGCCGTTCCGGGAGATCCGGACGATGATGAAAATATAGAAAAGATAATGTCGGAAATGGCCGACGACAGGCGGCGCGACATACGCGTGGCCCTTGTCGGCAACCCGAACTGCGGCAAGACGTCCCTTTTCAACATAGCTTCCGGCCGCCACGAACACACCGGCAATTACAGCGGGGTGACGGTCGACGCAAAAGAGGGCAGGTTTGAATACAAGGGCTATAAGATCACCCTCATAGACCTGCCGGGCACATATTCCCTTTCGGCCTACAGTCCCGAGGAACTGTACGTCAGAAACGCCCTCACCGACTCCGTGCCGGACGTCGTCATAAACGTGGTGGACGCCTCCAATATAGAAAGGAACCTCTACCTCACCGCCCAGCTGATAGACATGAACCTGAGGGTGGTGATGGCCCTGAACATGTACGACGAGCTCGAAGCCAAGGGCGACAAGATAGACGTCGGCCAGCTCGGCCACCTTCTGGGCGTACCGGTCCGACCTACCGTAAGCCGCGACGGACAGGGAATCGACGCGCTGTTCGACACGGTGATAGACATCTACGAACGCAACGACGCCAGCCTCGCCCGCCACATCCACATCAACCACGGGGCGGAACTTGAGGCGAGCATAGAGCGCCTCAAGGGGATGATCGCCCGCAACGAAGGCATAAAGTCCAAATATTCCACCCGGTATCTGGCCATCAAATACCTTGAAAACGATCCGGACATATCGTCATTGCTGTCCGGCCTGCCGAACCGGCAGGAACTGGAAAAGGCCAGGAAAGAAGAAAACGCGCGCATAACGTCGCTGCTCGGCACCGATGCGGAGTCGGCCATAGTGGACGCCAAATACGCATTCATCCAGGGCGCGCTTGCCGAGACCTACGTACAGTTCCGCAGCGAAAAGCCCAGGCGCTCGGTCACGGACAAGATAGATGCCGTAGTCACCCATAAGTGGCTTGCGTTCCCCATATTCATAGGCCTGCTGTATATCGTGTTCAAGGCCACCTTTTCATTGGGACAGTATCCGATGGACTGGATAGACGCCGCGGTGGGGATCATCGGCGATTTCACGGGGAAATTCATGAAGGACGGCTGGATAAAGGACCTTGTCGTGGACGGGGTCATAGCCGGAGTGGGCTCCGTCCTCGTTTTCCTGCCCAACATAATGATTCTCTATCTGTTCATATCGCTGATGGAAGACAGCGGATATATGGCGAGGGCGGCGTTTATCGTGGACAGGCTCATGCACCGCATCGGCCTGCACGGCAAATCTTTCATTCCCATGGTGATGGGATTCGGATGCAATGTCCCCGCCATCATGGCGACGCGCACCATTGAGAGCCGGAAAAGCCGTTTCATCACTCTCGCCATCATTCCCTTTATGGCCTGCGCCGGACGGCTCCCGGTCTTCGTGCTTTTCGCGGGAGTGTTCTTTCCGCACAATTCGGCGCTCGTCCTGCTCGGCATATATCTTTTGGGCGTGGTGATGGCCGTGCTGTCGGCCCTCGTGCTGAAACGTTTCATCAAAGATGACGACCTCCCCTTCGTCATGGAGCTTCCCCCTTACCGGATACCTACGGCCAAGGCTATTTGGAGGCACACGTGGGGAAAAGGCAGGCAGTATCTTGAAAAGATGTCGAGCACCATACTCATCTGTTCGATAATCATCTGGTGCCTCGGCTATTTCCCGAGACACGAAGGCATGGACGCGGAGTACAGACAGGAACATTCGTTCATCGGCATGCTCGGCAAAAGCGTCGAGCCGGCGCTTGAGCCTCTCGGCTTCAACTGGAAAATGGACGTGGGCCTCCTTGCCGGGGTAGGGGCCAAAGAATTGGTCGTGAGCACTCTCGGAGTAATGTACGCCTCGGATGACGACCATCTCCCGGCGGCCCTGCAGCACAGCGTCACGCCCGCGGCCGCCCTGTCCTTCATGGTGTTCGTGCTGCTATATTTCCCGTGCATCGCCACTTTCATCGCCATCAAGAACGAAACCGGAAGCTGGAAATGGGCCTGCATAAGCGCCGTATATACCCTGCTTGTCGCCTGGATCATGGCCTTCATAACTTACCGAATAGGCATTCTGCTGCTTTGAGTACTGATTTTTTAGGATTGGCTTCCGCCCTTTTCATCACATTTTAGGATTGCCGCAGGAAAGGGGAAACCATATTTTTGCCGCATAATTCAAAATTTACGATTATGCGAAAAATAATACCTATAACGGCGGCGATAACTTTTCTGTTCAGCGGCGCGGCGGACGCCCAGATACGCAGCGGAGGACTCACCGCAGGCGGATTCGGCGAAATAGCCCTTTCCCGCAATTTCTTCAGCGACAACGTTTATCGCTATCCCAACGCCCCAGCCCACGAAAAAGAAGGGCTCGGACGTCTTGAAATCCCTCACGTAGGCTTTTCCATCGGCTATGACTTCGGGAAAGGCTGGAGCATGCAAAGCGAATTGGAAATAGCGGACGCCGGAGCCGGAGAAGCGGCTCTCGAACAGTTCTGGATCCAGAAAAGTTTCTTCCCGTCGCTCAATATAAAGGCCGGGCATTTCATCGTTCCGGTCGGAGGCCTCAACAATGCGAACGACCCGATGAATTATTTCACCGTATACAGTCCCGAAGGGGAATTTACCATACTGCCCTCCATCTGGCACGACACGGGAGTGACGATCTGGGGCGAAGCGGGAAAATGGCGCTATGAAGTGCAATTGATCGCAGGACCGGACGCCTTCCTTTTCAGCAGTGACAATTTCGTGAAAAAAGGAGCCGGCGCCCCGTTCGAATTCAAGGCCGCCGACCAATGCGGCATCGCGGCGCGCATCGACAACAGTCCGATAAAAAGCCTCAATATAGGACTGAGCGGATACTACGGCAAATCCATGCACAACGCCTATCCCGACGATCCCGGTACGGAACGCCATGCCGGCGTGAAAGGCGCCGCAACCATAGGGGCATTCGATTTCCTTTATGAGGACAGCCGGATCATAATGCGCGGGAGCGTGGATTACGGACACATAAAACACAACCGTACGGCCGCAGACGCGTCCTATGACAAATCCCCGGCAGGACGCGGCACCGTGGCCTGCGGCATGGAATTAGGCTATGACCTCTTTTCGCTTTTCGAGAAGCTGCGCACATCCGGAAACAGGCTTTTCGTCTTCGGCCGCAGCGAATATTACAATCCGTACATAAGGAACGAAAGACAGGAAATAGCGGAATTCGCCAAGAAGACGCGCGTGGCCGCCGGACTGAACTGGTTTCCGATACCCGAGATAGCGGTGAAATGCGAATATTCGTACCGTTTTCTGGCGGCTCCGTACAACAATGAGCCATCCATATCGCTCGGCGTGGCCTTCCAAGGGTTTTTCACAAAATAATCATAGAAATGAAGACAAATTTTAAACTGTACGGCTACGCCTGAATACCTGTTTCGCGGCGTCTGGCGGCATAATAGTCCGCATGGGCCGGGTTCTCGGGGAACCATCCCCTGAGAACCCTTTTTTCTTGATGGAAAAGTTCCAGTATGCCCCAAAGGAATGAAAAGCCCGTGACCGCGGAAATGGTGGAAAAGACCAACGACTTCACAAACAATGACAGGACGGCGAAAAACAGGCCTATGGCGAGAAACCAAACCCAGCATTTCTTTGTGAATCTGTATTCGGCCTTGATCACTATGGGATGGCATATGCCTATTATGAGGAAAGTCGCGGCACCGACTATGATTCCCTGCAGGTTTTCCATTGCGGCTATTCTATTGAATTGATATCTATAAGATTGTTCAGCAGGGCATATACCGTAAGTCCGGCCACGGTCTTTATCCCCGTTTTCTTTACTATGTTCTTGCGGTGGGTGATCACCGTATACACGGAAATATTGTATTTGTCGGCGATTTCCTTGTTGAGCAGGCCGGTGGCCACGCCGACGAGAATCTCTTTTTCTCGTGTCGACAACTCGCTCCCTTCGTCCTTGGACTCGTCCTGTCCGGAAGCCGCGGCTCCGCGCAGTTTTTTTATCATGGCCGAGGGAGAGTCGTACATATTGATGACGGCATCATATTGGCGCAGCGAATCTTCATCCATGACGGCGCTCTCTATGGCGGCCACCGGGACGTCGGCGTATTCTGCGAGGACGGCGCGGGCGTTGGCGCGGGAGCCTGCGTCGAATACGGACGGATCCACCACGATGATGTCGGCGTCGGTGTTTTTAAGGCGGTTCACATTGGCCGGGGACAGGTCCGAAATCATGCCGGACACCCTGAATTCGCCCGCTTCAGCCAATATGCTTTCAATCCCGCGCGCCACTATCATCGAAGGAATTACAAGCAGCGTTTTTTTTCTGTTACTTCTGGCCATTTTCAAGTCTGTCGATAAGCGGCATGAGGATGCTGTCCTCTATGGCCGTATGTTTGGCAAGATCGGATTCCAGATAATACACGTAGAAAAGCACTTTCTGCACGTCGGCGCCGTCGCAGACCGCGGGAATATATTTCATCACTATGTTTTTCAGATCGCCGATTTTCTCGCCTATGCTGTGATGTCCCTCTTCCAAGTTCGCCACCCCGCCCTTGCCGGAGACGGTTCCGGACAGCAGGGCGTCCACATAAGGGAACACGTGAAGTTCTTCGAATTCGAAATGCCTTTCCAATTCGTCCTTGTAGTCGCTGAAGAATTTCCATATAATTTTCCTGTAGCTTTCGCCGCAGGGAACGAGCATCTTTTCTATGGCGGCGGCCAGGGCAACAAGGGCGCTGTCGGTATAATAGCTGTGCGAAAGGCGGAGATACCGCACTATGTCGGCGGCGTTCACGGAGTCAAGGGCTTCTTTTAGCGGGACATAACCGTCCGGAGAATCGTAGACATCGCATATCAGCATGAACGTGTCCGCATCCACACCGTGCCTGCGGCACAGCTCGAGCACGGACGCTTCGCCGAAGCCGAGAGACATCCCCATTCTGGACATTACACCTATGAGATGGAAATTCCGGTCTATGAGGTCGGAGGCCTTCATCTTTTTCATTGCGTTCTTAGTCATAAAGACATCGTTTGGATCGTTCAAAGGTAGGAAAAAACGTTTTTCCGCGCAATTTATCCTTAAAGAGCCCTCCCGCGGCTCCCGCCGGAAGAGGACTCTGACAATTAAAAGGATCTAAATTTAACCGTATGGCTTCAAATCTCAAATTTGACATGGACAAAGGTAGCGCATCCTGCGGCGCACGGCAATCCCAAATTGTTGGTATCCGCGCTCCGGTCCATAGTCATAATTGTGTACCGCCGGCCGCCGCGCCGCCGCATACATTCTGCCGCGGGAAACGGAAAATTATGGACATCACGGCGACTATGCATAGGGCCATGGGGTAATACAGACAGCCGATTATGGACATGGTCGAGACGTCCGCCAGTTCGGACGCCATCAGCATCTGCGCGCCATAGGGGATTATGCCCTGCACGAAACAGGAAAAAGTGTCGAGGATGCTGGCGACCCTGTGCGGAGCCAGGCCGAAGCGGCCGCCTATGTCCTTGGCTATGGGGCCGGCCGTTATGATGGCCACGGTGTTGTTGGCCGTGCAGAAATTGGCGAGGCCGACGAGAGCCGCGATGCAGAACTCGGCTCCGCGCTTGCCGGAAACACGGCGCGTAAGCCTGTCTATTATGAAATCGAGCCCGCCGTTATGCCGTATCATCTCCAGCATTCCCCCGGCAAGCATGGTAATGACGATCAATTCGCTCATGCCGCTGATGCCTTCGCCTATCGACGACATCCAGTCTATCAGTCCGCCGCCGGTGCACAAGCCTATCACGCCGTTGACTATGATGCCGGTGCCGAGCACGTTCACCACGTTCACGCCCGCCACGGCAAGCCCTATTACGAGGATGTACGGCAGCAGCTTGATGAACTGCACGTCGGAAGCCGCCGGGATGAAGTCGACCGAAGCCCCTTTGAAAACATATACGGCAGCCACCGCCAGCGCGGCCGGGGCGGCGATGAAGATGTTCGCACGGAACTTGTCCCTCATGGAACAGCCCTGCGTCCTGGTAGCCGCAATGGTGGTGTCGGATATGAACGACAGGTTGTCGCCGAAAAAGGACCCTCCCACTATTATGGCGGTGATGAACGGCAGCGAAGTGCCCGTCTGCTCAGCAATGCCGGCGGCTATGGGCACCAGGGCCACAATCGTGCCTACGCTCGTGCCTATCGCCATCGAAATGAAGCATGCGGCCAGGAAAAGCCCCGCATAAAGCAGTTTCCCCGGCAGAATCTTCAGAGTGAACGCCACCGTCGCGTCGATGGCGCCTATGTTCTTGGCAGTGGCCGCGAAAGCCCCCGCAAGCACGAAAACCCACACCATCAGCAGCACGGTACTGTTGCCGGCGCCTTTGGAAAAGATGCCCAGCATCCCCTCCATGCCTTTTGCTCCCCTCGTGATGACCATGGCGTACGCCGAGGCGATGACGAAGGCCGCGGCGATCGGAACCCTGTAAAAGTCCTTGGCCACGATGGAAGAAACGAGGTAGATGCCGAGGAAGACGAACAGCGGGCTCAGGGCCAGCCATCCGTTCATCTTCGTGTCCGGAATCGCCTTGTCGCGCGAATGAATATATTTGTGAAAAGCCATGCCGGGTATTATTCAATTCCGAGTCCCACGGCTTCCCCGACCGGGACGAATTCGTATCCTTTCTTTTTCAGACGGCGGATGATGTCGGGCAGACGGTCGTAGAATTTGTCCTTGCGTGAATCTTCGGTGCCGAAATGTATCAGGATGAAATGGCCGTTGAGCCCCTTTTCGCTCTCGTAATCGAACAGTTTCCTGAGAAGTTCGTCGCTGCTGCGATAATTCTTCATGTCCGGAGTGGTGTAGTCGGCGTTGCTGCCCGTGCCGGGAGTATAGTTGATCACCTGAAGGCCAAGCTGTTTCGCCCATGAAGACACGGTAGAATTGTAGTGCTCGTACGGAGGTATGAAATACGGCGCCTCCGATTTGGAAATGCCGGCCTCAGCCATCAGGCGATAGCTCCTGAACATGTCTTCATTGAATTCCTCGTGGCTTACGAGCAGGCTGTCGTGATTTTCCCACGGCATGTACAGCAGGTGCCCGTAGCTGTGGCTGCCCACATAATGGCCGTCGGCGCGGAGACGCTGAATTACATCGGGAAATTTCTCATAGAACTCTCCGGTAAAGAAAAATCCTCCCTTGATGCCGTAACGCCTGAGCACGGATATTATCCTGTCCGCGCCGTCCGCCTTGTCGGCCGCCGTGAAAACGAGCGTAACCCTCTTGCGGGAAGGGTCGGTGCGGTTGATGCCGCCGTCGACATAGACGTTCCTGTCGGCCTGGCGCCTCCCTTCCATCTGATAGAAGGACAACGGGAAAGTGAGCGAGGCCGTTCCGTCCATCGTAGGCTCGTTGGTGGAATAGTCGTGCACGCTGTCATGGTAAACCACCCTTCCGGGCTGGAACTCCATGTAGTTGTTGCCGCCCTCCATGTTCACGCCGCTGAGGCCGTTGAATATGGTCGAATAGACAGGTCCGTCCACAAGGCCGCCGGTCGTGTTGCCGATTCCGAGGCTATGGACGTATGAATGCGGCTGGAAAGGATACGTGCCTCCGCGGGGGAGTTCGACTATCATGCTGACGCCCCACGGATTGCATCCGAACAGCCAGTCCCGCAGCGAGCCTTCCATCTCGACATAGCGGGTGTCCCCGGTCAGCTCCCTGTACAGGATGCACTGGGTGATCATGGCCGTAACGAGATTGTTGGAGCACCAGATGCCCGGAATGCCGTACAGGAACGGCGTCCCCTCGGCCTTTTCGAATGTCCGTTCTATGCCGCTGCGCAGATTGCGTACAAATTCATCGCGCACGCTGCCGCCTTCGGAGGCAAGTAGATAATGCCCCATGTTCATGAACGGATACCACTGATAATGGCGGGCGCTGTCGGCCCCCATCCACGGGGTCACGGGCTCCCTGCGTCCGTATTCGACTGCTTTGGACAGATACGAGGCGTCCCCCGTCTTGCGGAACATCTCCATGGCCGCAAGTTCCATGTCGTCGGTCCAGTTGTCTTCCTCATATATGTAGGGGGACACCACCGACGCGGTCTGGCAGGCTCCGGGATCGGCTTCGGCGACCGTGAACGCGTCAAGAGCCTTTTCCCCTATCCTGTCGGCGAAATCCGGATAATACGGCCGCAGCACCTCGGATCCGAAAGCGAAGTCGGATGCGAATTTGCCCACGGTGCTCGACACTCCCGTGGTCTCGTTCATGCGCCCCGTCTTGCGGCCGCGCATCTGGGGCTTTCCGGAACAGAAATACACGGGACGGCCGTTGCCGGGGCCCCAGCCATAATCGGCATGGTCCTTGGAAGGCAGCCTCATGCCCACATGGTCGCGGTCGTCGGCCAGCTGGTTGTAAAATTCTCCCGGTTCGGGATTCATCTTGTCCAGCCACTCCATGCCCCAGTAGATTTCATCCACGATGTCGGGAATGCCGTTGGCTCCCGGCAGGCCGTCGGCCCCGTACACGTCGGCAAACGCCTCCGGATTGGTGCGGAAAGCGAACATCATCTGATATATGGCATTGGCGGTGGTGGTGGTATATTGCAGGCAGTCTGACGCATCGTGCCAGCCTCCCGTCACGTCTATCCTCTTTCCGTTCTTCGCCGGATCGGTATGGTACGTGATGTATCCGTCCTTCGTATGGCAGCTGTCGCGCAGCATGGGGTTCCATCCGCATCGTTGCTGGCGCATGTAATTGAGGACGAAATCGGCCGTGCCGTTATATACGGCCACGTTCACTGGGAATACGGGAGACTTGCAGCCCGCAGCCTCTATATAATATGTTCCTTGACGCACAAGTCCGCTGAAGTCAAGGCGGAAAGTGGATTTCATGGCTCCGAGGGGGCCCGTCGCCCGTACACGGCCGAAAGTCTGCACGGTCTCGCCGGTGAAGGCGTCGACGATGGAGAAAGACCGCACGTCAATCTCCGATTCGCTCATGAGCACGGCGACTTTCGATGCTTCGGGAAGATACCCGAGCTGGTTTATCCTTATCCATTCATCGGCACGCAGGCCGGCATGCGACATTGCTAACAGCGCCGCGGCGAAAATCGCGAAACGTTTCATAAATCTTAACTATGAATGATCAAGGCACAAAGATAAATCATATCTCCGGAAAAATCCCGGTCAGCAAGTCAAAAGACGCACGATTGTTCCGAATATTTTCTTTTTTGTTGTAATTTCGCGGCATGGAACAGCCGGTGAAACATCCTCCCGTCGTGGAGGCTCCTTCGGGCGAGACACGCATTCTGCTGCATGCCTGCTGCGCCCCGTGTTCCTCGGCCATAATAGAATGTCTTTTGTACAACGGGATAACTCCCGTCATCTATTATTCCAATTCCAACATTTTTCCTTTGGAAGAATATCTCATCCGCAAGAATGAATGCACAAGGCACGCCCGATCCCTCGGACTTGAAATCGTAGACGACGACTATGACCACGAGAACTGGCGCCGCATAGCGGAACATCTTGAAAAAGAACCGGAAAGGGGACGCCGCTGCCTTGAATGTTTCAAATACAGGCTCACGAGGGCCGCCGGATATGCGTGCAGGCACGGATTACATGTGCTGGCGACTACGCTCGCTTCCTCGCGGTGGAAAGATCTTTCGCAGATCGACGCGGCGGGGGAATTTGCATGCAGCCTGTTCCCCGGCGTGTCGTGGTGGTCCATGAACTGGCGAAAGGGAGGTCTTCAAGAAAGGAGAAACCAGCTTATAAAACAGTATTCATTCTATAACCAGCCCTATTGCGGCTGCGAATTTTCCTTTAAAAACAAACAAGAAAAATGAAAGGACTGTTCACGGTACTTCTTCTCGTAGTGTCAAACATTTTCATGACTTTCGCATGGTACGGCCACCTCAAGCTGCAGGAAATGAAAATCTCCACAGGATGGCCGGTTTTCGCCGTCATTCTGTTCTCCTGGGGGCTGGCGTTTTTCGAATATTGCGCGCAGGTGCCCGCCAACCGCATAGGCTTTGCCGAAAACGGTGGACCTTTCAACCTCATGCAGCTGAAAGTGATTCAGGAGGTCGTGTCCCTGACCGTGTTCACTCTGATAGTGTCCTTGGTGTTCAAGGGACAGGCGCTCCAGTGGAATCACTTCGCCGCATTCGTGTGCCTAATAATGGCAGTGTTTTTCGTATTTCTGAAATAGGCGCTCAGTCTCCGGACGCTTCGCCGCAGAAAGTGGAGGCCGGAAGGTCTTCGCCATTTACCAGATTGGCATGAGTGAACGGCTGCCATCCGTAACGGACGTAGCGGGGGTTCTTCACCTGTCCGCTCCACACGCGCAGACGGCCGTCTTCAGTGACCTCCGCCTCGGCGGGATAATAAAGTCCGTCGTATTCGGCCACTTCGAAAGTCCTCAGCGGCCCGCCGTCGGCGCCGTGAAGGCCTTCTCCGTAATCGAAGCTGACATATATGCTGCCGTCGCGGGCCTCGGCCCCGCTGAAAAGCGGACCGGACGGTACTACGTCATGGCCGTAGGTCTTGTTCAGGGCCCATCGCGCAAGACGCTCTCCGACGGCCGCCTTGTGCTTCGGATGTACGTTCAATGAGTCGCCGAGGTCGCTGCAGACGGCCATGCCCGTACCGGGCAGCCGGCTCATGAGCCGGCGCTGGCTGTCGCGGAAGCGCGGCCAGCTTGGCCTGTCCATGCCCGACAGCTGGACATAGTACACGGGGAAATCGTCTCCCCACACCTCTCTCCAGCTCTTCACGAGCATCCGGAAAAGCTTTTCGTGCGCCTCTATGTTGTGGGCGTTGGACTCGCCCTGATACCAGACGGCGCCCTTGAAGCTGAAATCCAGAAAAGGACCCATCCCCGCCTCGAAAAGATAGCAGGGCTCATACGGATGCCTCTGCAGGGGATTGTCGGTATAGGCCACGTTGAACACCGCCCTGTTCCGCACCCAGTCCTGCACCAAATCATTGTGCATCCAGTCATGGAGCATGTCCGGGAATTCGAACTCCATGGTCCTGCGGTCTATCCACGCCTCGGTGGGCGAGCCTCCGACGGCATTGCAGACCAGGCCTACGGGTACGCCGAGGCTGTCCGCAAGCGTGCGGCCGAACGCCATGCCGACGGCCGAAAAACGGGCCGCGGTCTCCGGCGTACAATGCGTCCACGACGTCCCGCGGTAATATTGCAGCCGGTCAAGCGAATCAAGGACTTCCGTACTCCAGTGCTCTTCGTAGGTCTCCCAGTTGACCTTCATGTCGAAAAGCCTTATCGCAGGATTGCGGGAAGCATATTCCTTGCCCGCAGCCACTTCTTCGCCCGCGCTCTCCTCCAGGCGGAAAGCCATGTTGGACTGGCCGGAGCACAGCCATACGTCCCCGACCAGAACGTCATGAAAGACTATCCTGCGCTTCGCCGTCTCCACCTCCATCGTCAGAGGCTCCGCGGAACAGGCGAGAGGCTCAAGAACGACCTTCCAGCGGCCGTCCCCTCCGGTCACGGCGCTTGCCTTCCGGCCCTGCACGCTGACGGTGACGGTCTCCCCCGCATCGGCTATGCCGGATATGCCGAGCGGAACGTCCCTCTGCAGCACCATGCCGTCCCCGTAGACGGGGGAAAGCCTGAGACCGCCATAGTCCCCGGTGATGGCGGAATAGACGGTACGGGCAAGTATCCCTGCGCCCTCGGCATCGGGATGCAGCGCATCCGGAAAGAGATCCGGACGGTCATACAGCGCCCCGTGCAGATCGATGAGGGGCAGTCCCGCGATTTCCGCAACTGTTTCAATGGCCTTCTGCTCCTGCCAGAACCAGTCGCGTGTGCCGGAAACGAATCTCGGATGGTCGTGGAAAATGGGCGTCATCCGGCATACCCATATCCGGCAGGACGGGTTGGCCTGCCTGAACGCATCTATAAGCGACAGATAGTCCCTGACGAACTCGTCGCCGTAATTGGGCCAGTTCCGGGGATCCGTGTCGTTCAGGCCGAGATGGATGACCACCAGGTCGGCCTTGAATTCCAGCGCGGCTTCATATTCGGGCACACCCACATAAGGGCGGTGTCCGCGCCGCAGCAGCGTAGTGCCGCTGTGTCCGAAATTGGCCACTTCGAAACCGTCTCCGAGCATGGCCTGAAGCTGCGCCGGATAGCAGTTTACCTCCCTGTTCTCTATTTTGTAGCCATAGGTGACGCTGTTGCCGACGCAGGCCACCTTGACGCGTCCGGCGGACAGCCCCGAAGCGAAGGCCGTGCAAAGGACGAATATAAAGAGCAATCTTTTCATGTTCATTCGTTTACATAAGGTTCCACGATCTTTTTCCACAGCAGGTAGCCGGGGCCGAGAAGATGCAGGCCGTCGTTGGTGTAATCGGGATTCAGCTTGTCCGTGCCCTCCGTTGTGAAGCTGCCGTAAAGGTCGATATAGACCGCGCCCTTGTCCGCGGCCAGAGCACGCAGCCTATCATTGAGCGGGGCTATGTCGGCGCGCCTTGCCGTATGGCCCTGGAACATGCCCTTGTCTTCGTTCACTGGCAGTATGCTCTGCAGATAGAACCGGGTGCCGGGAGAGTCCGCATGCACCTTGTCGATGATCTTGCCGATGTTGGCCACTATGGTATCCTCCGGAACACCGCGCGAAAGGTCATTGACTCCTATCATGAGGAAAATCTTTGCGGGACGGCCGCTGACGACGGCATCGAGGCGGTCGTATACACCCTGTGAAATGTCGCCGCTGATCCCGCGGTTCTTGAACCGGCAGCCGCCGAACAGTTCGCACCATTCGCCTCCGTCGGTGATGCTGTCGCCGAGAAAGACGATGTCGCCGGCCGAGACGGGCTGCGCTTCAAAAAGCGTGGCGCGCTGATGCCAATAGGTAGGATACTGGGCCCGCGCCATTCCTGAAAAGGCAGCGAGGCCGATCGTGATGAGTATGATTCTTATGGTTCTCATCGGATATATGGTTTTCATTGGATAAATCGTTCCGGAGAAACATTACTCCATGTTGTCCGTAGTCGGCTTGAGCACGGTAAGCTGCAGGACGAGGGCCAGCACCAGCACTCCGGCCATAAGCGCGAAGCCCATGCCGAGATTGTCGCCTGCGGCCCATTTGCCGAGCACGTTGGTGATGATGGCGCCCGCGAACACGCCGGTCATATTCATGACGCCGTATGCGGTGGCGCGGTGCCGGGCCGACACGAACTGGCAGAGGATGGGCATGTTGTTGGTGTCGAACATGCCGTAGCCGATGCCGAAGCAAAGGCCGGCGGCCACGGCCGCGAACATTCCCTTGCCGACGCCGAGCAGGACGAGGGCGGGAATCATCATCGCCAGGCCGATCGCGCTCGTGTAGATGCGGCCGCGCAGATTGCGTCTTACCCAGCGGTCGGACACGGGGCCGCCCAGCATGACGCCGATGAAGGACGATGCGGCTATGGTAATGGTGGAGATGGGGCCCGCCTGCGACATGGGAATGTCAAGGCTGCCTGCGAACAGGGTGGGCAGCCAGTTCTTGGTGGCCCAGCCCGGCAGCGACGAAGACGCGAAGAAGAACAGGATCGTCCAGAACGCGATGTTGGAAAAGACTATCGAGAAACTGCGGAATATGGGTTCTTTCTTCTTTTCGACGGCCTTCTCGGCGACGTACGGGATCTCGGATCTCTTGTCGTGCAGCAGCAGGATGAGCACCACGGCATAGGAAATGCCTATGATGCCGAACCAATGGAAGGTGCTCTGCCATGAATGGGCCGCCGCCACCGTGGCGCCGAACCCGCCTATGGCCTGGCCGATGTAAAGTCCCGTCATGTGTATGCCTATGGCGAAGCTGCGGGCGGAGCCCGTGAACCAGTCCGCTATGAGCGACAGGGCCGCAGGGATGTACAGCGCCTCGCTGATGCCCATCAGGGCGCGCAGCCAATAGAGCTGCCGGAACGAGGAGCAATAGCCCATCAGAAGGGTAACCGCGGACCATACGCCGAGGGAGGCCACTATAAGCCACTTTTTGCTGATGCGGTCGGCTACGGCGCCGGCGAAAGGACTGACGAGGCCGTATATCCAAAGGAAGATGGCCATGAGGCGGCCGAAATTGACCGGATCGATCAGTTCGGCTATGTCTTTCTGCATTTCCGGCTGCATGGTGGACAACATCTGCCTGTCCATATAGTTGAGCAGGGCCACGAGCCACAGCATGGCCACTACGAGCCATGGATAAACTTTGCTTTGCTGCAATCTGTTCATATTCACGGATTTTTCAGAACTGTGTCATTTGCGGGACACAAGCGTACCGCAATAATTGTCAGGAGTGCGTATGCCGGGTTTCAGCTCGCCTCCGAGAAGGAATATGCCGTCTCCGCAAGTGACGAGGGCGGCGCCGGCGCGGGCCGCACCGGTGAACTCGCCGAGGTCTTCCCATTCGCCGGAAGACGGATCGAAGAGCCGTACCGCATTCTGGAAACGGTACCATTCCACGGGATGAAGCTGGTATTCACGGATCTTGTCGGAGGGGAGACGCACGGCGGCTTCGAATATTTCCCTGTCCACGCCGCCGGTGACGGCTATGCGGCCGTCCGGGAGGGCCGTCGCGCTTGCGCCGACGAAGGTGCCTCCGTCGGGATGCCCCTTAACGGGCGTCCATGTGTCCGAAGAAGGATCGTAGCGGTAGCCGTTTCCGGACGCGGCGCCGGTGGACGAATCGAATCCGCCCCACAGCCACAGGCAGCCGCCGGAAGCGGCCATAACCGGCTGCACGACCTTTTCCGGGAGGGACGCGGCCCGTTCCCAGCAAGGCTCCGGGGCATTCGTGTCGAGGCTCCACAGCTCATCGGAGGGAGCGCCGTCCGAAATGCCGCCGCAAATATATATCCGTCGGCCGAGGGCTGCGCCTGCCGCCTGCTCCACGGCATGCGGCAGGGACGGAAGCTCCGTCACGACGGCCTTGCCGTCGCGCAGCCCCACGCGCCATACGCTCCGCAGCGCTCCTGAGGCATTGGACCCGCCGGCAAAGACCACGCTCTCCCCGAGACCGCAGGAAACACCGTATGCGGCCTCCGCAGGCAGCCGTCCGCCCACCGTCCAGCCGTCCTCTCCATAGCGGTATATCGTGTCATAAAAAGCCTTGCGGCCGCCCTCCGTCACAGGCAGGTCGGGGAAATTGGCCCCGCCGGCCATCAAAAGAACTCCGTCCGCGGTGCCGGCGAAAGGCGCCGACACACCTTTTGCATATCCCCCTTCCTCCGGGGCCACGGACGCCACGGGGCGCCATAAAATCCGGGAGCCGTCTCCCTCGCCGCATCCGCCGCATAGCGAGGCGGCCGCCAGCACGACTGTCATTTTCATACGATAAAATTTCATTTTCATCTCATTCTCCGGCCCCATCCGCAGGAGCCGCTTCCTTCTCAAGAATCTCCCCGCAGAGCCGGGAAGCCTCGATCATCATTCTCGGTATGTGGAACGGGCCCTTGAAGATGTTCCCCTTCGCTGGCTGCGCCACCGTACCGTCCCTGTGCAGATAGCCGTACCATTCCCCGTACTCCTTGTCCGGCAGATGCGAATACGCCCACTCGTGCGCCTTGCGGTGCATTTCGAGGTAGCGTCCGTCGCCCGAGGCGAGGTAGGCGTACAGCCCGGCTATGATGGTCTCGCATTGCGGCCACCAGAACTTCATGTCCTGCGAATAATCCTGGGAGGGGAAATTGCGGCAGTCCTTGAAATTGATCAGTCCGCCGAACTCCTCGTCCCAGCCCCAGTTCCAGGCCCAGTCTATGATGGTGAGGCCCATTTCCACAAGGCTCCGATCCCAGCCGCGCGAGCGGGCGAGATCGAGCAGGAACCACCCCGTCTCCATGCAATGTCCAGGATTGACGGTGCGGCCGGCGATGGTGTCGATGAATTCACCCTCGGGGCCCACAGTCTCCAGGACGGTGCCGAACTCCGGATGCATGAAGCAGCGGCGCAACAAGTCCACCGACTCGTCAATCCGGGCGTCCAGCGCCGGATCGTCCGCCACCTGCTTTATGGTCTTGGCCACGTTGATCAATATCATGGTGATGGAATGCCCGATCGAAGGCACCGAGGTCTTGGGCGGCAGGAATCCCGGCGTGGACAGCATCCTCAATATATTGCGGAACTCCCCGGCGGCCTTTTCCGCATAGGAGCCGTCACCGCAGGCGGCCGCATATTCGGCCATCGCCACGGCCGCGAAACATTCGGAGAAGACATAGCGCCTCTTCTGCACGGGCTCTCCCGTCTCCGTGACCGTAAAGAACATGTGTCCGTCCGTGTCGCGGCAATGCGCATCTATGAAATCCAATGCGCTTTTCGACGCCTCAAGCCATTGCGGCTCCTTTTTTATGTTTTTGTAAGCCGAAGCGCAGACATAGGCGAAACGCCCTTGGAACCAAACGGACTTCGTCCTGTCCATAAGGGTGCCGTCCCTGTCGAGGCAGGTATAGACGCCTCCGTTCACGCGATCCAGTCCGTGTCCGAGCCAAAACGGCATTATGTCGCCGGTCAGATCCTCGATGTAGGTCTTCCGGCAGGCTTCGAGAAACTTTCGTTGTTCTTCATTCATGACTACGACCGGTTATCAGAAGATATTGCAGCGGCCGAAGAATCCGATGGCCTCGAGTTCGGCCTTCATGGACTTCTCCTCCTCGTCGGTCATGTTGCGGAAAGGCACCCGGTTCGGACCGAGATCGAGCCCTATGAGCTTCATTATGCGCTTGCCTCCCACGATGTTGCCGCGGTAGTTGCAGATGACGTTGATGACGGCCTGGGAGAAATTCTGCTTTTCCCTTGCCGTTTCGATGTCTCCGCGCTCCCATGCTTCGATGATGCCGGTAAGTTCGCGGCCATTGTAATTGGTGGTGCCGCCTATTCCCCCTTGCGCGCCGCCCTGGGCGAGGCTCGCAAGAATAGTTTCATCCTGTCCGTGCAGCATGTCGAACTTGCCGTCTCCGTACAGCCTGCACTGATTGTATTCATACAGGCTCTCGAAGGTGTATTTGATGCCCGCGAAGTTGGGGATGCGTCCGTCCACGCGCTTCAGAAGATCTATCATCGGAAGATAGGCTCCGTTGAACGCAGGGATGTGGTAGAAATAGAACGGAAGCGACGGCGCGGCGACGGCAATGGCTTCGCAATACAGGGCCAGCTCCTCGACACGGCCGATCTTGGGGAAAGGAGGTGCCATGGCGCCTATGCCCCATGCGCCTATTTCCGCGGCATGTGCGGCGAGCCTGACGCTTTCGCGCAGGCAGCAACTTCCCACATGTACGATTACCTTGAATCCTGCCGGAGCGGCCGATATCCATTTCTCGGCAAGCAGCATTCGTTCATCGGGGGTGAGCATATATCCCTCGCCCGAGGATCCGTTGATGAATACGCCCTTGAGCCCGTTCTTGGCCAGCATGGCCGCATATGCGGGAATGGGTTCGGGATTGACGTCTCCGTTGGCCAGCATGGGCGTGAAGGGAGCGTCGATAAGACCTTTGATTTCCATAATCCGGATATTGCAGTTTTGTTTCAAATTTAAGTTTTTCCGCGGAAAAAATCAAAAATTTTCAATCCTGCCGCCCTTCGAGAATCTGCGCGGCGGCGTTTTTGACGTCCACCTTTTCTATGACGCGCTCGAGTATGCCGTCTTCGCTGAAAACGAACGTGCGGCGAAGCGTGCCCATGACAGTCTTGCCGTACATCTTCTTTTCGCCCCACACTCCAAAATCCTGAAGCATTTTCGCGGACGGATCGGAAAGCAGCGTGAAAGGAAGGCCGTGTCTGGAACGGAATCCGGAATGCGACTTCGCGCCGTCCTTGCTCACTCCGACGACATTGTAGCCCGCTTCCGTCAGATCGTCATAACCGTCCCGTATCGAACAGGCCTCCGCGGTGCAGCCCGGCGTATTGTCCTTCGGGTAGAAATAAATCACCGTCTTCCGGCCCTTCCCGATGAAAT
This sequence comes from uncultured Bacteroidales bacterium, assembly GCA_947588835.1. Classification (GTDB taxonomy): domain Bacteria; phylum Bacteroidota; class Bacteroidia; order Bacteroidales; family UBA932; genus Cryptobacteroides. Next base: position 44,348 of record CANPZS010000005.1, read on the forward strand.
CCTCCGACTTCACCGTATTGCCTTCATGATCCGACACTTCGAACGAAGGCATCCTGTCTCCTGGTTTAAGCATATAAAAACTGTTATTTGAACAAATCAGAATGAATGCCTGTGTAAAGAAACAGAAGCCGAAGTTCCATATCATTCTGTTCCCAGACAAGCAGCCAGTCAGGCTTAATATGACATTCCCACTGACCAATGCGGTCACCGCCAAGTTTATGCGGCCTATAGGAGGCAGGGAGCCTGCCGTTTTGCTGAAGAAGGACAATGGCCTCACGAACGAGATTTATATCCAAGCCCCGTTTTTGACATCGCTGCAAATCATTCTTAAAGCGATTAGTATAGTCAATGGAATACATCAGCCGAGAATTTGGGTGAACATATCCTCAACACTTTCGGCATGGTAAACGCGACCGGCTTCAACATCTTCCATCGCTTCACGATAGGCATCGCAATCAGTTGCATCAAAAGTATTGTCGGAATACACCCATCCCATTTTCCGCGACAGCTTCCGAAAGAAAGGCATATCACTCTTGGGAATGCGGACATTAATGCTGTTCATAGTCATAAGACCCCTGTTTTTGCAAAGATAGCGAAAGTTTTGCATCTGAGCTCTGTTTGTCAAAAAGAAGCTGCGTTTTAAAATCAAAGCGCCCCGCAACATTGCAGGGCGTTTCGATTGATGTTTTGGAGCGGAAAACGAGACTTGAACTCGCGACCCCGACCTTGGCAAGGTCGTGCTCTACCAACTGAGCTATTTCCGCATGGGACTACAAAGTTACGAATAAAATCCGTGTTTGCAAATTTTTTGAGTTTTTTTCTGCTTTTTTCGCACGAAAATACGTCAAACTTCGACGGCGGTGCTGAATTCGTGCAGAAAACGCATGTCGTTCTCGAAGTAATGGCGCAGGTCGTTCACCTGCCATTTGAGCATGGCTATGCGCTCAACTCCCATTCCGAAAGCGAATCCGCTATATTCCCGGCTGTCTATGCCGCTGGCTTCAAGCACGTTGGGGTCGACCATGCCGCATCCTAAGATTTCCAACCAGCCCGTGCCCTTGCAGACGTTGCAGCCTTTGCCCTTGCAAATGTTGCAGCTGACGTCCACTTCGGAAGATGGTTCGGTAAAAGGAAAATAAGACGGCCTCATGCGTATCCTCGTATCGGGGCCGAACATTTCCCTGGCAAACAGGAGGATGGCCTGCTTCAGATCGGCAAAGGTGACGTTCCTGTCTATATAAAGGCCTTCCACCTGATGGAAAATGCAGTGCGCCCGCGCCGAAACGGCTTCGTTCCTGAACACCCGGCCGGGGCATACGACCCTGATCGGAGGGCGGGCATTCTCCATAGTGCGCACCTGTACCGATGACGTGTGAGTGCGGAGCAAGAGGGGATTCGGATGGCCGACGGACACGAAGAACGTATCCTGCATGTCCCTCGCAGGATGGTCGGGAGGGAAGTTGAGCGCCTCGAACACATGACGGTCATCCTCTATTTCCGGACCTTCCGCCACGTCATAGCCGAATTTGCGGAAGATGTCCACTATTTCCTGGCGGACTATCGACACCGGATGCCTCGAGCCCAATTCGAAAGCGTCGCCCGGCATGGTCATGTCGCGCTTCGGCGCGGCCGTGTCCTCCTGCACGGAAACCGTCTCCCTCAGTTCGTCTATCTTGGCGGCGGCCAGCTGCTTCAGCTCATTCAATTTCCGGCCGAACTCCTTTTTCATTTCGGGAGCGACGGTGCGGAACTCGTCGAAAAGCTTGGTTATTTCTCCCTTCTTGCCGAGATAATGCACGCGCATGTCCTCGACTTCCCTGAGAGTCTTGCACCTTACGCCCTCCAGTTCGGAGAGCAGCCGTTCTATGGTTTCTTTCATATTCAATTCAAAATAACGGACAAATATAACTAATTTCCCGTACTTTCCCGCTTGGCCCGCCTCTTGTCACGGTTTTTCTTTTCGCGCGCGGCGCCGGATTTCAGATACCGGCTCCACTGGTCTTCGTTGAAAATGCCCTGATAGGAAAGGTATATCTTTTCAAACCATTTGTCGTAGACATCCTGGAATATGTCCGTATTGGACACCTTGGAGTCCACGAGAGGCTTTATTTCATCCTGAAGCGCACGCAGGTCGTGATTGAGAGTCGAATCCACATAGAATTCCTGCCAATATTCAAGATCCAGGAGCGCCGACAGACGGGCGACTTCCTTGTCTATGCTTTCAAGAAATTCCTGCTCCGCCTTTTCCGGATCCTTTGTTTCCTGACGGTCCTGCGCCGAAAGGGCGAAAGAAGACAACATCGTCACTACGGACAATGAAAAGATGCCCAATTGTTTCATGCGACAAAAAAAATTCATAGCTTTGCATTCCTTACGGCAAAATTAAGCAATTAATCATAATGTGCAAAATGAGGCGAACATCAATATTTTCCGGCATTGCCGCCTGCATCGCGGCGCTGTCGTTTCCTGACGGCGGCAAGGCCTGTACGAACATAATCGTCACCAAGGGCGCAAGCACGGACGGTTCCAACATGGTATCCTACGCCGCCGATTCCCACCAGCTGTACGGCGAACTCTATTTCAGGCCGGCCGCATACTGGCAGCCCGGCAGCATGATGAAGATATACGAATGGGACACGGGGCGGTTCCTCGGCGAAATTCCTCAGGCCGCACATACCTACAAGACCGTGGGCAACATGAACGAAAAACAGGTGATCATAGCCGAAACCACCTGGGGCGGACGCTACGAACTCGCCGACGTCAAAGGAAAGCTGGACTACGGCTCCCTGATATACATAGCCCTGCAGAGGGCGGCCACGGCGCGCGAAGCCATCGACGTGATAGTGGATCTGGCCGGCACCTACGGATACTGCTCCGAAGGGGAGACATTCTCCATTGCGGACAAGGACGAAGTCTGGATAATGGACCTCATAGGCAAAGGCACCAACCTGAAGAACGGGAAGAACATCGACAGAGGCATCGTATGGGTGGCCCGCAGGGTGCCTGACGGATACATCTGCGCCCATGCCAACCAGGCCCGCATAGGGAAGTTCCCGCTCGACGATCCCGACAATTGCCTGTATGCCCCCGACGTGATATCATTCGCCAAGGAAAAAGGCTATTTCGAAGGCGAGGACGAAGACTTCAGCTTCAAGGACGCCTACTGCCCCGCCGACTTCGGCACCGTGAGGGGCTGCGACGCGAGGGTGTGGAGCGCATTCAACATCCTGTGCAACGGATGGTTCACCTTCAGGGACGAGAACGGGGACCTCATCACCAAGGACGCCTATTCATATATAGACTATGCCATGGGATACGACCTCGGCAACCCGCTTCCGCTCTTCGTGAAGCCGGTGCGCAAGATAAGCGTAAAAGACGTAGCCGACGTGATGCGCGACCATTTCGAAGGCACGCCCATGGACATGACGCAGGACATCGGTGCCGGCGGCAACGGCCTGCCCTACAGGTGGAGGCCGCTCACCTTCGAATACGACGACAAGACCTATGTCAATGAAAGGGCCATAGCCACGCAGCAGACCGGATTCTGGTTCGTGGGACAGGCGAGGCCCTATCTGCCCGACGTCATAGGCGGACTGCTGTGGTTCGGCACCGACGATGCCGCGACTTCTTATCTCACCCCCATCTACACCAACGTGAACAAGGTTCCCGAGTGCTTCCGCGAAGGCAACGGGGATATGATCACCTATTCCGGGACATCCTCGTTCTGGATCAACAACCGCGTCGCCAACGCCTGCTACAAGATGTACGACCAGATGGCGCCCACGGTGCGTGAGAAAATAGACGAGTTCGAGAACGGACAGATGTTCCATGACACGAGAATCGTGGACAGCACGGCCCTCGTAATGTACAATGAAATAGCCGTGGACCTCAACAAGAGGGCGGCGAAGAACCCCAACGACAGGAGGCTCCTCGCCAAGCTCGAAGATCCTTTCTCGCAGATACGGCATTATCTTACCAAATATTCCGTCACCACGGCCAACAACATTTTCAACGAATGGGTTGCCCTCGAAGAAATGCTGCTCGTCAAATACATTGACGGCAACGTCAAGCTGCAGAACATGGACGGCAGCTTCAGGCACACGGAACATTCGCTGCGCATCCCCGAACTGATTCAGCCGGGCTATTCGGACAAATGGAAAGAAGCCGTGGCCAAGGACCACGGCGAAACGCTTCTGATACCGGAAGAAGATTAACCGTTCCTGAGCACAGTACGCCCTCCTGCGACGTCCACCACGACGGTTCCTTCCTTGCGCACGGTGCCGTCAAGTACGGCCTTGGCCAGCAGATTGACCAGTTCCCGCTGCAGAAGCCTCTTGACGGGACGCGCCCCGTATGACGGATCGTAGCCGCTTTCCGTGATGAAGTCTTCGAATGCTTCCGTGAAAGTGATATTGACGCCGTTCCCGGCCATCCTGTCCTGCAATTCCTTCATGTTTATATGAAAGATTTCGCGGATGTCGGCCTTGGTCAAAGGATCGAACATTATGATCTCGTCTATCCTGTTGAGGAATTCCGGGCGGACGCTCTGCTTCAGCACTTCCATCACCTGGTCGCGGCACTGCTCCAGCAGGTTCCGGCGCCCGGCGATGGCACGCATCTGGGCGGACGGATCGTCCTTCCCGTCCGTTTCGGGCAGCCGTTCCATATAGGAGCCGATTATGTCCGAGCCGGCGTTCGAGGTCATTATCAATATAGTATTCTTGAAATCCACCGTCCTGCCTTTGTTGTCGGTAAGGCGGCCGTCGTCAAGCACCTGCAGAAGCACGTTGAACACGTCCGGGTGAGCCTTTTCTATCTCGTCGAGAAGGACCACCGAATAAGGTTTGCGGCGCACCGCCTCGGTAAGCTGTCCGCCTTCGTCGTATCCTACGTATCCCGGAGGCGCCCCGACAAGACGGGAAACCGTATGCCGCTCCTGATATTCGCTCATGTCGATGCGGGTCATCATATTCTCGTCGTTGAACAGGAATTCCGCCAGGGCCTTGGCGAGCTCCGTCTTGCCCACGCCGGTGGTGCCCATGAACAGGAACGACCCTATCGGCCGCTTTTCGTTGGACAGTCCTGCGCGGTTGCGGCGCACGGCGTCCGACACGGCCTTTATGGCCGCGTCCTGGCCGACTACCCGCCTGTGCAGTTCCTCTTCCATGCGAAGCAGTTTTTCCTTTTCGCTTTCAAGCATTTTCTTGACGGGGATGCCGGTCCATTTGGCCACTATTTCAGCGATATCCTCCGGAGTGACGGCCTCCGTGATGATGGGGCTTTCGATGGCCGCTTCCTTGGCGGTCAGCTCGTCTATGGTCTTCTGCAGCTGTGTCATCCTGCCGTAACGGATTTCGGCCACGCGGCCGTAGTCCCCGGCCCTTTCGGCGGACTGCGCCTCTATCCGGCAGTCTTCCATCTGCTGACGGGCCGTCTGCAGGGACGTCAATATCCCTTTTTCCTCGTTCCAGCGCTTCATAAGGGCGTCCCTTTCCGTCCCGAGCTCCGATAGTTCCGCATCTATCTTTTCCATCTTCAGGGACACGCCCTCCCGCTTGATGGCCTCCTTCTCTATCTCCAGCTGGCGGATGCGGCTGTTCAGGTTGTCTATGGGCTCAGGCACCGAATTCATTTCAAGGCGCAGGCGTGAAGCCGCCTCGTCGACCAGATCGATGGCCTTGTCGGGCAGGAACCTGTTCGTTATATATCTGTGCGAAAGATTGACGGCCGCTATGAGCGCATCGTCCTCTATGCGCACCTTGTGATGGTTCTCATATTTTTCCTTGAGTCCGCGAAGAATGGATATGGATTCGGCGGGCGAAGGCTCGTCGACCGTCACCATCTGGAAACGGCGCTCGAGCGCCTTGTCGGTCTCGAAATATTTCTGATACTCATCGAGAGTGGTGGAGCCAATGGTCCTGAGCTCGCCCCTGGCGAGGGCCGGCTTCAGTATGTTCGATGCGTCCATGGCCCCCGATGTGCGGCCCGCGCCCACGAGAGTGTGGATCTCGTCTATGAACAATATTATCTCGCCGTCGCTGTCCACGACCTCCTTAACTACGCCCTTGAGGCGCTCTTCGAATTCGCCCTGATATTTGGCGCCCGCTATGAGGGCACCCATGTCGAGCGAATATACGGTTTTGCTCTTAAGGTTCTCCGGCACGTTGCCGTCAACTATCTTCTGGGCTATTCCCTCGGATATGGCCGTCTTTCCGACGCCCGGCTCTCCGACAAGAATAGGATTGTTCTTGGTACGACGGCTCAGTATCTGCAGCACCCTGCGGATTTCCTCGTCCCTGCCTATCACGGGGTCGAGCTTTCCTTTTGCCGCCAAATCATTGAGATTCAGCGAAAATCTGTTTAAAAAAGTGTTTTCTGCCATAATTTTCTTTTCCTTTCGCGTCTTCCGGCGGCCATACGGCGAAACAGCCGTCCGTCCCGAAAGACAAACGGCTGTCCGTCAAATTATATTCCGAAAGGCTGTTTCTGACAAATTGTCAGAACGGCGGATTATTCCCCTGCGGTATCGGCTTCCTGCGAAGGATTCTCCTGCGGCACGGCGGCCGGGAAAGCGGGGGCTTCCCCCTCGGTGCCCTGGTTGAGTATCTCTTCGGTGAGAGTGTCGGCCGTACCGCCCTCGGAATTGCTCTTCAGGCTAAAGCTCGTAACGATGGAAAATACGAGGATGAACGTCACAAGCCCCCAGGTCACTTTTTCGAGGATGTTGGCGGTCTGCCTTACGCCGAGCGCCTGGTTTCCTGCCGCAAAGTTCGTGGCGAGTCCGTCTCCCTTGCCGTTCTGCAGCAAAACGACTATCGTTAGCAGAATGCTGGCTATGACGATCAATACTGTCAGAATCGTAAAAAATGCGTTCATATGTTTTTTCTTTTAATATTCTATATCAATGGCTTGTCGCCTGGTCCAATTTTTCGATAAGTTCTGCAAAGTAAGCACTTTTTTCCGGATATGCCAAAATTAGTTTGGAATAAATGCGCTTGGCGTCCTCAAAATATCCTTGTTCAACGTATATCTGAGCCATTGTCTCTGTGCAGAACCAGTCTTCCCCGATCTTTTCCGGCGGCCTCGACGACGTCACCGACGAGCCCGAACGCGCGGCGAACGATGCGAATACGTCTTCCCCGCCGCGGCGCACGCTGTCGTATTCGGCCTGGGTGAAATAGTCGCCCCCGACTACCCTGACGACGGGAGCCGGAGCGGCGTTCTCCTCCCCGGCGGGCTCAAGGCAGGCTTTCAGCAGCTTTTCCGCATCCTTGTCCGAATAATCCGCATCCTTTTTCCGGAGCAGGTCGGCGATCATGCGCCTGTCGCCCACGTACAACGCGGCCTCGGCCGCCCTCTCCACGTCCCCTGACATTCCCGACAGCCTGCGGCACAGCTCCTTGCGCGCCGAGCCGAACCACGGATAAAGCGCTATGACTCCGGTCAGCGCGTCCAGGGAAAGTTTTTTCAAATCTATGTTTTCTCCTTCACCCATATATCTACCATTGCGCAACCGAGGCATTGAAAATGTCCTCGCATAGCTTGTCTATTATTTCTTCGCAAATGGAACTTTCCACGGCGTCGAGAGACTGCATCGAATCATAGTCCGCATAGGCGGAAAAAGATTTGTCGAAATCGTCCTCGGGATATTTGCGGTTGGTGAATTTCACCTTCATGGTCACCGTAAGCCTGTTCTGCGCGGCCACTTCGCCGGAAGTGACTGCGGTGGCCTGGACATCATAGCCGGTGACTACGCACTCCAGCTCGAGGTCCCCGTCGACGTCGACGGCCTCCAGGCTCGTCAGCTTGCGGAATTTGTCCTGCAGGGCCTCCGTAAGGTCGTTGCTGAGAGACGGATTCACCCTCAGGGCCTTGTATTCCACATAGTTGATGGTTATGGTCTTTACGTCCGGCTGAATCGAAGTTCCGGAGAACGAATATATCCCGCAGGCTGACAGCAGCGGAATCATCAGCAGGAGAATTGCGGCCGGCTTTTTCATGAGTTTTTCTTCTTTTTCTTGTATTCTTCGGGCAGTTTCCGGTACAGGGAGCGTTCGGACATGCCGAGTTCCTTGGCCGCCTTGTTGCGGTTGCCCTGATATTTGTCGAGCGCCCGACGGATGAGCTCCTCCTCGGCCATCTTCACGGACAACGGGCCCGACTCGGTCTCCCGGACTTCGGAATCCTGCCATTCGGCCTCCATGCCGTCCTCCCGCACGGGCGGAAGCGGCTTCGCCACGTAGGTGTATTCGCCCTTGAGACGCACCACTTCGGCTTCAAGCGCCGTCAGTTTCTTGTTGAGCTCAACGAGAGCCTTGTAGATGGCCTGTTTTTCCGAAGCGTTCATCCGGTCTCCGGAAGGGGCCCCCTCCGCGTCGGCCACGACGGGCAGCGTCTCGCCATCCTCCCGAGGCATGTACTGCGACAGAGTCAGGGCGTCTATCTCTATGCGTTCCGAGGACGGCGTCAGCTTCTGCGACTCCAGCGCGGTGACGGCCCTCGTCACATTCTGCAGCTGGCGGATGTTGCCCGGCCACCGGTAACTGCGCAGCATCTCTATGGCGTCATGCGTCAGGGATATCTTGCACATGCCGAATTTCTCGGAGAAATCCGAAGTGAACTTCCTGAACAGCAGATATATGTCATCCTTGCGGTCCCTTAGCGAAGGCATCCTGACGCGGGCCGCGTCGAGGCGGTAGAACAGGTCCTTCCTGAATTTGCCGTGGCTGACCGCATACGAAAGATCCACGTTGGTGGCGGCCACCACGCGCACGTCGGTATGCTCCACCTTGGTAGAGCCCACCTTCATATATTCCCCCGACTGGAGCACCCTCAGCAGAAGGGCCTGGGACGGCAGGGGGAGTTCGGCCACCTCGTCGAGGAAGAGCGTACCCCCGTCAGCCTCCTCGAAATAGCCGGCGCGTGTCTCGGTGGCCCCGGTGAACGCTCCTTTCACATGTCCGAAAAGCTCCGAATTGATCGTTCCCTCCGGAATGGCCCCGCAGTTCACCACGAAAAATTTGCCGTTGCGCCGGGGGCTGTATTGATGGATTATCCTGGATACGTTCTCCTTGCCCACTCCGCTTTCCCCGGTGATGAGCACCGTCAAGTCGGTCGGCGCGAACTTCACCGCAGTCTCGAGGGCGCGGTTCAGGGAGGCGTCGTTCCCTATGATGTCGTATTTGTTTTTTAGCTTCTGTAATTCCTGTGAATCCATATCCCCGCAAAGTTAAAAACTGTTTTGAAATAATCTTCGGATTTTTTCTATATTTGCAAAAGCGCACGTACCGCACCTGCGCGTAAAATGAATTGTTTCAACAACTCAATTTCATATTATGATGAAAAGTTTCAAAATCGTCGCAGCTTCCCTGATGGGGCTTGCTGCGGTCGCTTGCGGCTCCGCCGAGAAAATGGCGGAACTTGCCGACAAAGTGACAGTAAAATGCAATCCGGAAGTCCTCGAAGTCGTCGCAGGCAAAGTGGACGCGACCGTTACCGTCACCTATCCTGACGGATACTTCCTTCCCAAGGCCGTACTCGAAGTCACTCCGGTGATAGTGTATGAAGGCGGCGAAGTGGCTCTCACGCCTTTCGTATATCAGGGCGAAAAGGTAAAGGACAACTACAAGACCATTTCATCCGACGGACAGACCGTTACCGAACGCATACATTTCGACTATGTGAAAGGCATGGAGAAATCCTATCTGGAACTCCGCGGAACGGCTACGCTCAAAAACAAATCGGTGGCCCTTCCTTCGCGCAAGGTGGCCGACGGGTGCAACACCACGTACATGCTCGTGAAGGCCGCCGGACTCGTTCCCTACAAGGCCGACAACTATCAGGAAGTCATTTCCTATTCGCAGGAAGGACAGATCCTCTACCGCATCAACAGCTCCGACGTGGCCGGCAGCCAGCTCCGCGGACAGTCCATCAAAGACTTCCAGCAGGCTCTTGACGACATACAGGCCAACGAAAGGACGACACTCACCGGCACCGAGATAGTCGCCTACGCCTCTCCGGACGGCGCCGAGGAACTCAACGACAACCTTGCCGACAAGCGTTCCGCATCGGCCGGCAAAGCCTGGAAGACCATCGTGAAAGGCCATGAGGCCACCGATCCGTCAGTACGCGGCGCAGGCGAAGACTGGGAAGGGTTCCAGAAGCTCGTCTCCGAATCCGACATCCAGGACAAGGAACTCATCCTCAGGGTACTTTCCATGTACAGCGATCCCGCGGTACGCGAGAATGAGATCAAAAACATGTCGCAGGTCTACACTTCGCTCCGCGAGACCGTCCTTCCGGCCCTCCGCCGCGCAAGGTTCATCGCCAACGTGGAATACGCCAACTACACCAGCGAAGAGCTTCTCAAACAGATCGAGGACAACATCGACGTTCTTGACGAAGAAGCCCTTCTCCGTGCCGCCACCCTCGTTTCCGACCTCGATCAGAAAGAGTCCATCTATAAAAAGGCCGTCGACAAATACGACAGCGACCGCGCAAGGTTCAACCTCGGCGTAGTAGCCCTCAACAAGAACGAGGTCGGCAAAGCCGAATCGGCGTTCAAGAAAGTATCCGTCAAGGATGCCGACGTCGCCAACGCACTCGGCGTAGTAGCCCTCCGCAAAGGCGACTATTCGGAGGCCACCAAGAAGTTCACCGAAGCCGGCACCGCTGAAGCGGTCGCCAACCAGGGCGTCGTGGACATTCTCACCGGCAACTACGAAAAGGCCGTCCGCGAGCTTGCCGACGCCAAAGGCTGCTGCCACAACACGGCTTTGGCCTACATACTTACCAGCCAGCTCTCCAAAGCCTCCGAGGCCATCAAGTGCGACTGCCCCAAGTGCGCATATCTCAAGGCCATAATAGCCGCGCGCCAGGGCAACGCCCAGGGCGTCAAGAGCAACCTCGAAAGCGCGGTTTCACGCAGCGAGGAGCTGAAGGAAAGGTCAGTGAAAGACATTGAGTTCGCCGACTTCAAGCTCTAAAAATAAAATTCCATGGCGGCCGGACGGTATTTCCATTCGGCCGCCTTTTTCTTTCGGCGCAGCCGTCTAATTATTAAACCAAACATTATGAAAACAATGCACATTCTGGAGCTTGCGATAGCCGCGGCAGGCCTGTTGGCCGCAATGTCCTTCACCAATGTCAAAAAAGACAAAAAGACCGTCACGCAACCTTTCGAAACAGGTGAATTCCAAGCGATTTCCGTCTCCGGATGCCTGTCGGTGGAATACGGCCAGCAACCCGGCAAGACATCGGTGACGGTGACTGCGCCCGAGAAATTCATGAAACATGTCGAAATAAGCGAAAAAGAGGGAACCCTCTTCATCTCCACGAAAAACATAAAGAAAGAGTACCCGCACATAAAGGTCAGCGTATGTTCTCCCGAACTCTACGAAGTGAAGCTGTCCGGAGGCTGCAATTTCAGTACGGCTTCCGTCAAATCGGCCGGGAAGTTCAACATAACCGCCAGCGGAGCCTCCGACTTCAATGCCGGAAGCGTGGAATGCGAAGATTTCTTCGTTTCCGTATCGGGTGCCGGAGACTTTGAAATAGACGGCGGACTGAAGGCAAAGAATAACGCCGCATTCGAGGTCAGCGGAGCGGGCGACATGAGCATCGGCCATACCGAATGCACGGACGCCGTGATGACCGTGTCCGGCGCGGGAGACCTGTCGCTCGAAAAAATAGACTGCCACACCCTTTCAGCGACAGTCAACGGCAGCGGAAACGCCCTTCTTCAGGGCTCGGCCAAAAAATTGGACTACACGGTTTCGGGCGCCGGCAACATCAACGCGGTCAACCTGAATGCGAAAGAAGTCAACGGATCGGTCTCCGGAGCCGGAAAAATCCGCCTGAAGAAACACTGACGTCCAGGAAGCTGCGTGCGGACGACGATGCAGGGAGCGATGACGCCGGCCTGCAATTATTTCCCGGACCGTTACAAAATTCCACTTTTTTGCATATATTTGCACCCTGTTATCCGTCCGTAAAGGAAATGAAGATTGGAAGCATAGGAGTACTCACGTCCGGAGGCGACGCTCCGGGAATGAACGCCTGCATAAGGGCGGTCACGAGGGCCGCCATTTTCGAGGGATGGAAGGTATTCGGCATCTACCGCGGTTGGGAAGGCCTGATAACGGGCAACATAAAAGAACTCACCACCGAAAGCGTCAGCAATACCATCCAGCGCGGAGGCACCATTCTCAAGACTGCGCGCAGTGACGAATTCCGTACCCCGGAGGGCAGGAGCAAAGCCTATGACAACATCGTCAGATTCGGCATCGACGCCCTCGTGGTGATAGGAGGCAACGGTTCGCTCGCAGGAGCGCAGGCCCTCGCCTCGGAACACGACGTTACGGTGATAGGGCTTCCGGGCACCATCGACAACGACCTTTACGGCACCGACTCCACCATAGGCTACGACACGGCTCTCAATACCATCATGGAGTGCGTCGACAAAATAAGGGACACGGCCACGAGCCACGACCGTATTTTCCTGGTGGAGGTGATGGGGCGCGACGCAGGTTTTCTGGCCCAGAACAGCGCGATTGCGGCAGGGGCCGAAGCCGCCATCATACCGGAGGACAACACAGACATAGACCAGCTCGCTTCCTTCATCGGGAGAGGCATACGCAAGAGCAAAAACAGCAGCATCGTGCTCGTGGCCGAAAAGGACGGAGGAGCGATGCACTACGCTGAAAGGGTGCGCAAGGAATATCCGGAATACGACGTCAGGGTGTCGATTCTCGGCCACCTGCAGAGGGGCGGGACGCCTACGGCATACGACAGGATACTCGCCAGCCGTCTCGGCGTCGCTTCCATAAACGCGCTGAAGGAAGGGCAGCGCAACGTGATGATAGGCATAAAGAACGATCAGATAGTCTATGTTCCCATATCAAGGGCCATAAAGATAGACAAGCCCATTGACAAGGAACTCATAGACGTGTTGAATATCCTGTCGATTTAGACGGGGAAAAGGGGTATTAGCTCAGTTGGTAGAGCGCCAGGTTCGCAATCTGGAGGTCAGGGGTTCGACCCCCCTATGCTCCACAGACAAAGCAGCGCATGATTTCGGAGACGGACATCAAATCCATCCGTGGCGCTGCAGTATCTCGTCCATTTTCTCGACCGTGCCCTCACGGTCCCAATCCGGCTGATTGGCAAAAATAAGATAGAAGACATCCTGCCCGGGGAAGCGGCCTTCAAAAATGAGGAATCCGCCGTTGTCTCCGGTATGGTATATCTTCTGCGGCCGGTCAGGACGATGCTCTATGAACCAGCCGTAACCGTAATCCGTATAGGGCATATCCGTCGCGATGTGTCCGGTATGCGCTTCGCGGCGCATCTCCGCGCTTACAAGTCGGTCGCCGTAAAGGGCTTTGTCCCACTCAACGAACTGCAGGGCCGAAGTATAGATGCCGCCGTCGGCCTTGGTGCCGAAAAACTTCGCCTCCCCGTAATCGTCCTCCCGCCAGGCTCCGTCCCCGTCACGTCCGTAGCCGTGGGCCATATTCGGAATGAACCTGTCCGGTTCGAAATAGCATGTGCCCGTCATGCCCGCCGGGACGAATACATTGTCGCGCATCCAGTCGTCGAATTTCTCGCCCGTCACCTGCTCCACTATCATCAGGACCAGCTGAAACGTAGGATTCTGATATTCATACGCTGTTCCCGGCTCGAACGCCAGGGAATCCAAAGTCTCCAGATAGCGGCAGGATTCCTCCTCCTCACAAAAAAGATCGAAATCCAGCACCGATGAAAATCCGGTAGGATGTACGGCCGTATAGGCCTTCCACTCATCTTCCGTACGCGGACGCAGATCCGGAATGCCCGAAGTGTGGGAAAGCAGATGGCGCAGCGTAATCCTTTTGAAAAAATCCGCGCGGAACTGCGGAAAATATTTGCCGACGCTGTCGTCGAGCGACAAAAGGCCGCGTTCCTCCAGAATGAAAAGGGCCATGGCCGAGAACTGCTTGGAAACGGAGCATATGTTGAACATGGTGGTATCCGTTATCGGAGCACCCGTATCGAGCCTCGCCAATCCGAAGCCCCTGTCATACACCGTCTCCCCGTGCCTTGTCACAAGCACCTGCGCCCCCGGTCCCCCTTCAGGGAACAGCTCCCCGAAAAGCGCGTCCAGCTCGCCCTGCACCGTATTTTCAGAACATCCCGCCATTATAGCCGCCGTCATAAGAATAAAAAATTTTGCATTTTTCATATCCGTCTTTTTTCTCCGCACGCCATGCGTGGATCCGGCGACAAACTTACGCAAAATCATTAAGATTTTCATTGCCCCGCCGAAAAAATTCATTACATTTGCATTAATCGCCAAAGCATTGAAATTAAGACGATCAATGAATTGCTGGAAAACCTTTAAACTATTATAGCCATGAAAATGAAAACAAATCGGTTTTGCACAGCATTAGCTTCGCCAATATATAACATCCTGCCATTGCTGATTGCCGGATTGGTTTCCCTTCATTCATGTGACAGCTTTGATTGGGATCCCATAGAATGGGAAACAACTCCGCCAGGATTAGAAAAGAAAGACAATATTCAAGTACCTCCTGACGGAGGTACCTATGTGCTTGCATCTCAAAACTATCCTGGTTTCATGTATATTAACATTTGGTGGGATGACGAACACCATACATCTTTGAGTATGAATAAGAACGACGTGTCCGCCTTTTTAGTTAAAGACTGGTTCTCCGTCAGACTTGATCATAACATCATAACCGTAGCCATATACGGCAACGACTCCCCTTTAAACAGAAAACTGGACATAGGAATCTGTGCGGGAGACATCTTCGATGGTTTCACGTTCATACAAAACGGTAAATAAAGCCTATGCCCATGTCAAAATATTGAGCTTGATTGCAAATAAGCATCTATGAGATCGTTAAAGTTCAATCATGTCTGAATACAACGGCCGTTTTCTTTTATTTTCAAGAAGATGGCCGTTTTTCGACAAGGAACCGAGGACCTCGTCGCACTCCGTGTCCGATTTTTGTCCGTTTTGACGAATTCTTGCTATATTTGTAAGTCTGCGGATTATATCAGACAAAATCAATGACCATGTACAAGAGAGTATTGCTTAAACTGAGCGGAGAAAGTCTCGGAGGCCCGGCCGGAAAGGGGCTGGACGAAAGCAGCATAGAATCCATCGCGGCGGAAGTGGCCGAAGCGGCCAAAGAAGGACTGCAGATCGCTGTCGTAAACGGCGGAGGAAACATTTTTCGCGGACTGCAGGGCACGGAACGTGGTTTCGACCGTGTGGACGGAGACAAAATGGGGATGCTCGCCACGGTCATCAATTCGATGGCTCTGTCGCTGTTCATCAAAGCCCACGGCGTCGACGCCCAGGTGTACACGGCTACGCCCATGGAGCCGATCGCCAAGTATTATATGAGGGATGACGCGGTCAGGACTCTCGAAGCCGGAGGCGTGGCGCTGATAGCCGGAGGCACCGGCAACCCTTTCTTTACCACCGATTCGGGAGCGGCGCTGAGGGCCCTCGAAATAGGTGCCGACGCCCTGCTGAAAGGCACCAAAGTGGACGGAGTGTATACGGCGGACCCCAAAAAAGATTCCGGGGCCGTGAAATACGAAGAACTTACATTCGGCGAAGCCATTGCAAAGCACCTCGGAGTGATGGACCAGACGGCCTTCGCCCTGTGCGGCGACGGGAACATGCCCGTAATCGTTTTCAACATGGAGGAAAAAGGCAATCTCACACGCCTCCTGAGAGGGGAGAACATAGGCACGACAGTGCACAAATAGACGAAAACACCTAAAAACAACATACCATGCTACCTAAAGCGAAAGAAATAGTGGATGCCGCCGATGCAAAAATGCAGGAGACAGTGGCATTTCTCGAGGAAGACCTCAGGAATTACCGCGTAGGAAAGGCCAATCCTTCCGTTTTCAACGGAGTTACGGTTGATTATTACGGATCGCCGACTCCCCTGAACCAGGTGGCTTCGGTGAGCGCCCCCGATGCGAAGACCCTCACCATACAGCCATGGGAAAGGACGATGATATCCAAGATAGAGAAAGCCATCCTGGACGCCAATCTCGGGCTGACGCCTTCCAACAACGGTGAAGTGATACGCTGCACCGTGCCCGCGCTGACCGAGGAACGCCGCAAGGAACTCATCAAAAAGGCAAGGGCCGCAGGAGAGAGCGCCAAGGTGGCCGTGCGCAACGCCCGGAGGGACGGCATTGATCTGCTTAAGAAGGCCCAGAAGAACGAGGGACTGTCGGAAGACGGCGAAAAGGAGGGCGAGGAAGAACTCCAGAAAGTCACCGACAAAAACGTCAAAGCCATCGACGCCTTGATCGACAACAAGGAAAAGGAAATAATGACCGTCTGAAAATGAGCGGAAAGCGTGTAGCCATCCAGGGCTATTCGGGGTGTTTTCACGAGCAGGCGGCGAGAAATTTCTATGGCGGTCTCTTTGGAGAGGTGCCGGAAATCGTTGAATGCGATACGTTTGAAGACCTGTACAAGGCCCTCGGCAACGGCTGTGCCGACGCCGCCGTAATGGCTATAGAGAACACGGTTTCCGGAGGGCTGCTCCGCAATTTCGAACTGCTGCGCAAACATGGACGCAAGATAAAGGGGGAGGTATATCTCCGCATCCAGCAGAATCTGCTTGCCCTGCCCGGGCAGAGGCTCGAAGACATCCGCGAGGTGCGCACGCACTATATGGCCATCAACCAGACGCGTGACTTTTTCGAAACGCGCTGCCCGTGGATAAAGGTGGCGGAGTCCGAGGACACTGCCAAATCCGCCGCGGACATCGCAAGGGAAAAGCTTTACGGCATAGGGGCCGTAGCCTCGCTGCTGGCGGCGGAGCTGTACGGTCTCGAGGTGCTGCAAGAAAGCATAGAGGCCCACAAGGAAAATTTCACGCGCTTCCTCGTGATGGACGACGCCTATGCCGTGCCCCAAGACAAGATAAACAAGGCCTCGCTCTGCTTTACGCTTCCGCACAAGCCGGGCTCGCTGGCCCATATCCTCACGATTCTGTCGTTCTACGACATGAATCTCACGCGAATACAGTCGCTGCCGATACCCGGGAGACAGTGGCAGTATTTCTTTTATGCTGATATAAAGTTCGATGATTATGCGCGTTACGGACAGGCGTTGTCGGCCGTCCGCCCGCTCATCGAAGATCTCGATATTTTGGGTGAATACAATTCGGCGCTATGATAATCAGACCGGCACAGAGGACCCGCAATGTCCGGGAATATTATTTTTCACGAAAGAACAAGGAAATAGCCGACCTCGACAAGGCGCGGGCGGGGCGGGGCGATGCCGGGATTATAAATCTCGGCATCGGCTCGCCGGACGGGATGCCGCCGGAGGCGGCGATCCGCGTCCTGGCCGCTTCGGCGGCCCGCCCCGGCAACCATTCCTACCAGAGCTATACCGGCATTCCGGCCCTCCGGGAGGCATTCGCACGCTGGTACAAAACATATTACCATGTGGACCTCGACCCCGCCTCGGAAATTCAGCCCCTCGTAGGCTCCAAGGAAGGGATACTGCTCACCTCCCTCGCCTTTCTCGACAAGGGGGACAAAGTGCTGGTCCCCGATCCGGGATATCCCGCCTACACCTCCGCCTCTCGGCTCGTCGAAGCCGAAACGGTCACCTACGACCTGACGGAGAAAAACGGCTGGCTTCCGGACTTCGGCCGTCTCGGGCGGATGGACCTGACCGGCGTGAAAATCATGTGGCTCAACTATCCCAACATGCCCACCGGAGCATGCGCCACGCCGGAGCTGTACAGGCAAGCCGTAGACTTCGCCCGGAAGCACGGCATATTGGTGATAAACGACAATCCGTACAGTTTCATCCTGACGGACCGTCCGCTCTCCATCCTCGGCGTGCCGGGAGCCAAGGATTGCTGTCTGGAGCTCAATTCGCTCAGCAAGGCCCACAACATGGCCGGCTGGCGCATCGGCATGATAGCAGGCGCATCCGACATGATAGCCGAAGTGCTCAAGGTAAAGAGCCAGATGGACTCCGGCATGTTCAAGCCCCTGCAGCTCGCCGCCATAGAAGCCCTGGGCCAGGGGCCGGAATGGTTCCGCAAGCTGAATGCCGAATACGGACGACGCCGAGAAGCGGCGGGCCGCATACTGGACACGATAGGGGCAAAATACGACAAGGACGGAGGAGGGCTTTTCCTGTGGGGACGGATATCCGAAGACAATCCGCTTTTGGAAGGGACGGATCCGCACATCAGCTTCGGGGAACGGGTTTCCGACCGTCTACTCTACGGCTGCGGCGTGTTCATCACTCCGGGATTCATATTCGGCAGGAACGGCGAATGCTATGTGCGCATATCCATCTGTTCTCCGGCAGAAACGCTCAACGAAGCCGACGGACGGATAAAAGCTTTTTGCGCAGGACTGAAACGGGGATGAAATTGTTTGAAGAGACATGACAGTAGGAATAATAGGACTCGGTCTCATAGGCGGCTCTATGGCCGTGGATCTCAAGCGCAGGGGCTTCGCCGGCACGGTTCTCGGCGTGGAAGCCGATCCGGTCAATGCGGAGGCCGCCGCCAAGATGAAACTCGCCGACGAGATTGTCGGCTATGAAGAATGCGTAGACCGCAGCGACATAATAGTCGTGGCCGTCCCGGTGGGAACCGCCGTCAGGATGGTATGCGACATCCTCGACCGTTTCCGCGACACGGAGGCCAAGGACAAAACAGTGATTGACGTATGCTCCACCAAGGAGCAGATCATCACGGCGACGCACTACCATCCATGCAGAGGCCAGTTCGTATCCACGCATCCTATGGCCGGCACTGAATATTCGGGCCCCTGGGCGGCCATGCCCAACCTTTTCGACGGGCGCGCCTGCATCTTCGCCAACGTCGAGGAATCCTCCCCGAAGGCCCGCAAAACCATAGAAGACATGTACGATGTCCTCAACATGAGGCCCATCTACATGAACGCGTCCAGCCACGACCTGCACACGGCCTACGTGTCGCACATTTCGCACGTCACTTCCTTCGCCCTCGCCCTGACCGTGCTCGACAAGGAAAAAGACGAAAAGCACATATTCGATCTCGCTTCCGGAGGCTTTTCCTCCACCGTCCGCCTGGCCAAGAGCAATGCGGACATGTGGGTGCCCATCCTGATGCAGAACCACGACAACGTGCTGCATGTGATAGACACTTACATAGAGAAAATGAAACTGTTCCGCGACGCGATAGCGGACTTCGACGAAGACAGGGTGCGCGGACTGATAAACGATGCCAACCGCATCAAAAAAATCATACGCTGACACCGCGTCGATCGCGGAGCGCAAACGATACAGAATATATAAAACGGACTGATATGACTAATGCATTGGATTTGGTTCCGGTGACGGAATGGGGGTTTTTCACTTTGCCCCGCCCCATGATAATAGCCGGACCGTGCAGTGCCGAGAGCGAAGAACAGCTGCTGCAAACGGCCAAAGGCCTGGACAGTTTAGGAATACACGTGCTGCGCGCAGGAATATGGAAGCCGCGTACGCATCCGAATTGTTTCGAAGGTGTCGGCGTCGGCGGTCTCAAATGGCTCCAGACCGTCAAAAGGGAAGTCGGCATGAAGGTAAGCACGGAAGTGGCGAGCGCGAAGCATGTCTATGAATGCCTCAAATACGGCATCGACATGGTCTGGATAGGGGCCCGCACCACCGCCAATCCTTTTCTCGTGCAGGAAATCGCCGACGCCCTGCGCGACACCGACATTCCCGTCCTCGTCAAGAATCCGGTAAACCCCGACCTCGACCTGTGGATAGGGGCTCTCGAGCGTCTGAACCAGGCCGGCGTACGAAAACTCGGGGTAATCCACAGGGGCTTTTCTTCTTCGCAGAAAATCAGCTACCGCAACGATCCGGGCTGGAGAATCGCCATCGAACTGCGCACCCGGTATCCGATGCTGCCTTTCTTCGCCGATCCGAGCCACATGGGCGGAGACAGGAAATTCCTTCTGGAAATCTCCCAGAGGGCGCTTGATCTCGGGCTCGACGGGCTCATGATAGAGTCGCATTGCGATCCGTCCAATGCGCTGAGCGACGCCAAACAGCAGCTGAAGCCCGAAGATCTGGGCCTGATGCTCAAGAAAATAATCGTCAGGGACAACGACAACGACAGCCCTGCATACAAGGAAAGCATAGCCCAGCTGAGGGCGCAGATCGACGTCATCGACGACAATCTTCTGTCCGCGCTCGCGTCACGCATGAACATAAGCGCCAGAATCGGTTCCTACAAAAAGGAACACAACATAGCCATCCTGCAGACGGGACGGTGGGACAGGCTGCTGGAAGAAATGGTGCGGAAAGGCAAAGGCTTCGGCCTGTCGGAGGAATTCATAACCACCGTCTTCAACGCCATACACGAAGAATCGGTAAAAATACAGAACGACGTCATTTCAGAGCAGAACGACGTCATTTCAGACGGGAAAGGACAGCCGTCCTGAACGCTTCTTCTTCGCAGGACGACAGGAAAGAGACTTTCACCGGGATATAAAACAGCCTCTCACGGAGAAAATCCGGCACTTTCTTCACGTCCGCTATCCTCCGGGCGTCCTTTTCAGTAGTGGCCACCACGGCCGTGGGCCATTCTCTGGCCGCACGGTTCAGGGCCGCGACGTCGGACGTGGAGTAACGGTGGTGATCCGGGAAATTGAAATGGCTCACTATCTTGTAATTGTCTGAAAGATAATTTATGAGGGGCTTGTCATTCGCTATGCCGGTGAACAGGATCAGCCTTTGGGAATAGACATATCTCATGTCGCCCTCCGGAAATACGGGACGCATGGCTTCGTGCTCCATGCCGGAAAACAGAAGCATCTGCTCCTTTCCGCGTCCGTCGCGGCCCGTGCAGGACCTGGCGTCATATCCGGACAGTCCGAGCCGCCGCGCCCAGTTTTCCTTTTCCCAGTCATCCATGAACGCGGGACATTTCGTCACTATGATGATGTCCGCATCGCATTTCCTTTCCGGCAGATCGCGCAGCCTCCCGAAAGGAATGAGCCTGTCCTTGAAAAATGGCCGGCTGCAGTCCGTGAGAAGGATATTGACCGTCGCCTTCAGCTTCCTGTATTGGAATGCGTCGTCCAGCACTATGGCATCGGCTTTTTCAATGTTCTTGTCAATACATCTGCGGGCCTTGCGCGAACTTTCGAGCTTTTCGGGATGGCACAGGAAATCGCAGCCTTCGATACGGTTGCGGTCCACGGCCACGGTCACGGACGGGAATTTCCCGGCCATCTGCACGGGCTCGTCTCCGAACAGGCGGGCCGAACCTCCGGGCACGACTTTCTGGAACCCTTTGCTGCTGCGCCTGTATCCCCTTGAAAGCACGGCCGTTTTCTTGCCCTTCCATTCCTCGCTGCCTGCAAGCATCCTCAACAGCATTTCCGTATGAGGGGTCTTGCCCGTTCCTCCGGCCGTTATGTTGCCTATGCATACGGTGGGGACTTCCGCCGTCCGGCCTTTCAAAATACCGCTCCGGTACATGAAGTTCTTTGCCGCCAAAAACAGCGAATATGGAAAAAGAATAATCCTGTCAATCATCGGGCATAAAAATATCGTGTGAAGATAGCAATTTTACTTCATAGTCCGTACACCGAAGACGATGTTCCGGGCGAAACGTCTCCCCATCTTTCCCCTATTCCGTCCAAAACGGCATTCAGCTCATCCGGATCGTCCGTCGTCACCAACTTTATCCTCGTGTCCTTGAAATCCGGCAGGCCCTTGAAGTAGCACGACAGGTGGCGGCGCATCTCGTAGACGCCGCGCGGCAGGCCTTTCATGCGTACGGAAAGCGCAAGATGCCTCTTGGCGAGCTCCACCCTTTCCAAAGTGCCGGGCGGCTCCGGACAGCGGCCGGTCGCGAGATATTGTTTGATCTCCCTGAAAATCCATGGACGGCCGAAAGAGGCGCGGCCGACCATTATCCCGTCCACTCCGTAACGGCTGAACGCTTCGGCGGCCCTGGCTGCGGAATTTATGTCTCCGTTGCCTATGACCGGGATGCGCATCCGGGGATTTTTCATGACTTCCCCTATCAATGTCCAGTCGGCCTCCCCCTTGTACATCTGGCAGCGCGTGCGGCCGTGTATCGTGATGGCCTGGGCCCCCGCGTCCTGCAGCCTTTCCGCCAGCCCGACTATTATCTTGGAGTTCTCGTCCCAGCCGAGCCTGGTCTTGACCGTCACGGGCTTCGAGACGGCCTTCGCGACCATTTCGGTTATCATCACCATCTTGTCGGGCTCCCGCATCATGCCCGAGCCGGCTCCGCGTCCCGCGATTTTCGATACGGGACAGCCGAAATTTATGTCTATGACGTCGGCTCCGTGGCCTCCGGCTATTTCCGCGGCCCTTTCGGCCATCCGGGCGGCTTCGGTCATGGCGTCCGGAAAGCTCCCGTAAATCTGTATGCCGACAGGCGCTTCCTCATCCCACGTATGCATCTTTTCAATAGCCTTTCCGGCATCGCGGACGAGGCCGTCGGAAGAGATGAATTCCGTATAGACCATGTCCGCGCCGAATTCTTTGCAGATGAGCCTGAACGACGCATCCGTCACATCCTCCATCGGCGCCAGCAATACGGGTTTTTCTCCGAGGTCTACATTGCCTATCTTCATAGCGGTACGATAATCCGAAGGCAAAAATACAAAAAATCGGGCATCCTCAGCCGTCCTGCTGAAATTCCCGGCCGGCCCTCAAAAGGTGCCGCAGCACCGACACTATCTCGAAAGTCTCCTGAAGAATGTTCAGATAGATCAGGGAAACGTTGAGATTTCCGCTCTCGCGCTGAGTCCGAGCCATCTGCTCCGACTGCAGGGCGTTCAGCCGCCCTTTCATGTCCTCGCTTTCCGCCATTACCCGCTCCATGCCGCCGTAGTCTCCGGTGCATATAATCTTTTCGGTTTCCAAAAGAAGCCCCGACACTTTTTGGCGCACGGGCAGGAATTCCTGCATGTATCCGGCCGGCAGGGGAGTGAAATTGTTGTCCACGTATTCGCCGCACAGGTCGCTCATCCGCTTCAGCACATAGTGCAGCTGAAAGCAGCTGTTGATGCACAGATGGAAATGCATGTTCTTTTCCATGGCCAGACTGCGGTCTATCTTCCGCATGCCCGTCAGTCCGCGGCGCCGCAGACGGCGAAGAATCATTTTTCTTTCTTCAATCCGCTTCGAAGCCGAGTGAAGGACATTGCGGTCTTCACCGGCGAATCCGTCGGTCAAGGCGACATAAGTGTCCGACGTATATGACAGCATCTCCGTCACTTGATCGCGGACATAATGGCGCAGCAAGTCCCAGGCGCGGTTCGTGTCGCGTTCGGCGAGAATGCGTCGGAACGGTTCGTCCGACTCCGCCTCGGCGTGCATGCGGCGGCTGTAACGGATGTTGCTCCGCACCAGCAGCACTATCGCCAGGGCTATGAGCAAAAGCATTGCGGCGATGCCGCCGAAATACATGGCGATCGCCACGAAGAAACAAAGCGTGAAGGCGGCCCCCGCCGTGATGAACCATCCTCCGATGACGGACAGGACTCCCGTGACGCGGAATACGGCGCTCTCGCGTCCCCATGCACGGTCGGCCAGCGACGTTCCCATCGCCACCATGAACGTAACATAGGTAGTCGACAAGGGCAGTTTCAACGATGTTCCCAATGCAATCAATAGGCTGGCCATCAGGAGATTGACCGAAGCGCGCACCAAGTCGAACGCTGCACCGTCCGTCCTGTCCGCGCATTCGTCGGAAAATCTGGAATTTATCCATGCCTTTGCTTTCGGCGGAACGATGCGGGAGAAAAACGTCGCCGCAGACATTCCGATCCTCACTATGCTGCGCGCGGCGGCTGACGAGCCGAACATTTCCTCCCCTTCGTCCTTGCGCGACAGGTCCACGGAGGTGCGGATTACTCGTCCGGCCTTTTTAGAAAAGAAAAGGGAAAGTATCATCACCAGACCGGCGGCGGCAAGATAGACCAAAGGAGTGCGGGCAGGCGCGTTCAGCGAATCCATAAGATAATTGTCCGCGCCGCCTCCGTTGGCCGCATAGTCGCTCAGGGACTCCAGGCCGGCGAGCGGAACGCCTATGAAATTGACCAGGTCATTGCCGGCGAAAGCCATCGCAAGGGCAAAGGTTCCGAGCAGCACCACCACTTTCAACACGTTCACGCGACACCAGTGGAGCACCTGCATGACGACGGTCAAGACCGCAAAAATACAGGCCGTCAGGAGCCACGGGTGCGCCTCCGTCCATACGTCCAAGCCTGCCGCCGCCATGAAAGGGGCATTTTTTAGTCCTTTTATAATCATGAAATACACGATGGCCGTTGACGCCGCGCCTCCGAACAGGCCTGCGCTCCATTTCATGTGGCGGCGATAGTCGAAAGTGAACATCAGCCTCGTGAGCCATTGCACCGCCGCACCGAACACGAATGCAATTGCCACCGAAAGGAAAATGCCCATTATGACCGACAGGGCCTTGTCGGTGTTGAGATATTCTCCGAAATGAAGGCCTTCCGTGCCAAAAATCTTGACAAGGGTCAAGGCGAAGGCACCTCCAAGCAGTTCGAACACCATGGATACGGTCGTAGACGTCGGAAGCCCCAGCGTGTTGAAAACATCCAGAATGATGATGTCGCTCACCATGACGGCGAGGAAGACGCACATAAGTTCCCGGAAATAAAACCGTTCCGGCCTGAAAATGCCATGGCGGGCTATGTCCATCATGCCGTTGGATACAAATGCGCCGCAGATTATCCCTGCGGCGGCGATTATTATTATGGTGCGCAGAGGCGCCACCTTGGAACCCACGGCAGACGAAAGGAAATTCACCGCGTCATTGCCCACTCCTACCATCAAATCCACGACGGCGAGCAGCAGCATCATAAAGACGATGACTTCAAAATAAAAGATTTCCATACTTTTTCCGTTTATACGGCACAAAAGTACGGACGGGATGTTTCGGGAATATTACCTTAATGTGACAATACCGTTACAGACCGCCGCGCCTGTCCAAGGAGAAGCGGAATTCCAGTCCGCCCTCCGCGCGGTTGCGCACCGAAACGGAGCCGCCGTGAGCCATGACTGCATGTTTCACAATCGAAAGGCCGAGGCCCGTCCCTCCCATCTTTCTGGAACGGCCCTTGTCGATGCGGTAAAAGCGCTCGAACAGATGAGGAAGATGTTCTTCGCCCACTCCGGTCCCGTTATCCGCGAACACTATCGTATAGCATTCCGGCGTATTCTCCGCCAGACTGATGAATATGTCGGTACCGCCGGAATATGCCGAAGCGTTTTCCGCAAGATTGTGGAAAATGGAGCCGAGCAGAGCCGGATTGCCTTCCATTTCCATGCCGGCCGGAAAATCGCAATGGATTTCAAGCCTTCTTTCGGGCGGGCGCAAAGCCATTTCCTCTGTGATTTCTTCGATGAAATTGTTGAGGACTACCTTCTCCTTGCGGATCATCCGCGCCCCTTCATCCATCCTGATTACGGATGAGACGTCCTCTAAAAGCCGGCGCAGACGCTCTCCGTGGCGAAGGCATTTTTCAAGAAAGGCCCGCCGCTGTTCCGCGTCCATTTCCGGATGCTCCAGCAGTGTTTCAATATATCCCAAAATCGCGGCCACCGGGGTTTTCAATTCATGGCTTATATTGTTGGTGAGCTGCCTTTTTATGCGGATTTTCTCCTGCTCCTCATGCAGGGCTGCCATGTGCTCCCTGTCCCTGTCGGCCATGGTCTTCTGCAGGCGGGCGTATAGCCGGACTATATGGTTCGATATGTCTCCGAGTTCGTCATGCGGGAAAGTGGCCTCGTCCTCTATGTTTTCGGCGTGCTCCGCCCTCTCGGCAAAACGGTTCAGTCGCGTTATGTTGTGTCCCAGCCGGCGTGTGGCGAAATAGCCCGATATGCTTATAAGCAGCATGACGCACAGCATAAACCACAGGAAATGCCTGTCGGCCGCCAGCACCTCCCGGAGCGTCACAGAATAGGGGATGGCCGTCCTTACGACCCAGCCGCCGTCTGCGGTGGCCGAATAGAAATAATCGCGCTGCGTGGTATGGGAGTGGCGGCGGATAGTATATCCGTGTCCTTCGGCGAGGGCCTGAACTATTTCCGGCCTGTCCAAATGATTCTCCGTCAGAGTGTCGGCAGAAGTATCGAATGCTATTCGCCCGGTCCCGTCTATCACCGTCAGCCGCATATCGGGGATGCAGTACGCTCCGGCGTCTATCCATTCAGGATCTTCGCCCCGCTTCAATGCCTGAAGGATCTGCATGTTGCAAAGCTGCAGACGTGCGTCGAGCTTTTCCGCCTTGAAAAGACGTTCCCTGCGGTACTGGAACGTCACGAAGCACGCCACGGTCACGAACGAGACGCAGAGCAGCAGCAAGAACAGCCTCCTGTGATATGACAATTCAATTTTCAAAGCCATATCCGAATCCCTGCCTCGTTACGAGACGCCTGCCGTAACGGCCTATCTTGCGGCGGAGACGGGTAATGTTGACGTCTATCGTGCGGTCGAGAACCACCGTTTCGTCCCAGATGCTCCGCAACAATTCTTCGCGCGAAAAAATGCGGTTCGGATGCTTCAGCAGCAGCGCCAGGATTTCAAATTCCTTTTTGGTCAGCGCTACCGGCAGGCCGTCGGCCGTACAGGTCTTGGACTGAAGGTCCATCCGCAGCCCTTCGTAAGACAGGATGTCGTCCGGACCGCCGCCGGAGGTGCGCCGCAATACGCTCCGCACCCTCGCAAGCGCCTCGCGGACAGAAAAAGGTTTGGCGATATAGTCGTCGGCCCCTATGTCCAGCCCGGCCACCGTATCCTCCTCCGTGTCTTTCGCCGTACAGAACACTATCGGTATCCTGGCCGTTTCGGGACGGGATCGCAGAAGCCGCGCCATCGTGAATCCGTCCATGCCGTCCATCATGACGTCGAGCAGGATGAGATCGTACCGTTCAGGATTCATGGACAAAGCTTCCTCGGCGCTCCCGGCGACGTCGGCCAGATATCCTTCGGCTTCAAGATTGAATTGAAGAATCTCGCGCAATGACTCTTCGTCATCGACCACCAATATCCGCTGTTTTGCCATATGTGCGATACATTATTTCACAAATATATCCATGATTTTTCAAATGAGGAACAGTCCGCCGCGGCCCGGCGTGAAATTTAACGGAATCGTAACATTTTCCCCTCATTCGCTTGATATGAAATTTTTTTCTTATATTTGCATCCCGCACAAAGCGGCGCTGAAACGCTTTGGAGAGGTGGGTGAGTGGCTGAAACCAGCAGTTTGCTAAACTGCCGTACGTAATTACGCGTACCACGAGTTCGAATCTCGTCCTCTCCGCAACATTTTCAATAAGTCAATTCTGATATACTTTTTAAATTGAAGAAGATTCCATCTATCGCGACATATGGTTTTTCGGCTGGTTTTAACGCTCTTTTCTTCTTTTAAGCAATGTTATAACTTATTTAAAATCAGATGATTATTTATGCCTTTTCTTTAAAGAAGAAAGCTTTTTTCTTTTTTCTGCCACATTTTTAAAGAAAGAACTATGGCAAACGATATCGGCGGAATTTCCTACCTCCATCAGGAATTAGCTCCCCTTCTGACGCCATTTTTCTCACCATCTTCTGAAGATCCTTAAAGGGGACATCCGGTAACCTTTGTGAAATATCAGACACCGAACTAAGTGAATGATACTTAATATCTTGCTTTATCAACTCTTTTAACCGATACGGCTCTATTGCCTTTAATGTTGTCTGAATATTCGCTCTCGAATCTGAAATAATAGCGGGATTAACATAATACTTTGTCCCTTTCCCCCGGCCGCGAGACAGGATAATATCCTGAGATATCAAAGGTTCAACATAGGAGCGTAATCTATCAGCTTCTGGTAATTGAAGCTTCCGAGCGAGATCTATAGATGAAACAATCTCTTCCTGAAAAATAATCCCAAAAGCAATCATTGCTTTTTGATTCTGCGCTATCTGAGGGTAAAAATACTGGAGGTGATCAAAAACTCGAGATGCTTCCTTAGACACGATTTTTCTTTCCACAGTAACAGAAACGGAATCATCTCCTTCGGAAAGAATCGGTACACTCTTTCCTAAAGATAATTGGGTCTCATACATCAGATCATAACCCGAACCTTCCCCTTCCATAATATGTAGAGCAAATAGAATCCGGGATAATTCTTGATTGCGCTTCACTGTTTTTTGTAGAATGTTTTTGGGAGTAACCCCAAAAGGAAGACGCCCAGGATTTACTACGACCATTCTATCGGGATATAAATTGATGAAAATATCTCCTCGTGTTGTATAGGGCCTGTGAGCAATGGCATTACATAAAACTTCCCTTACAACCTTTTCATCATAGGCTGGTATTTCTTTTCTCCAAAGGCCATCAGAGATTTCATTGGATTCTCTCCAGTCGGGCACACTTCTCCAGATATCTTCAAGCAGCTCTTCAGGATTCATTGAATTGTCATCCCATACTTGCTTGAAGACCTTGCTCCCGCTGCTATCATACTTAATAAACTGAACGGTAGGAGTGTATAACAATCTCGAACGCTGTGGTTGAGTTCCAAGCCATAAAATACCAAGATGGGTCATATAATGGGTCTCATCCGCTAACGAGAAATATTCCAGAATCTCTTCAACTGTTTTTGTTTTAACAAAATCTGAAACACGATCTGAATTACGTATCTCCTCAATAAACGCTGACAGTTTCTTTTGATCGCACTGCGTGGTTTTGTACTTAGAAGCTGTTTTGAAATTATACAAAAAATCTGTTAAGCATAATCTGGACGCAGGCCAGCTGGACCATAGCCTCA
>CANPZS010000006.1 GCA_947588835.1 uncultured Bacteroidales bacterium
TTCCGTCCCAAAGCCGGCCCCTTTACGAAGGACCGTCCTCAAGGATTTGCATTTGTCCGGAAAGACGGGTGAAGAACGCATGAAGAATGTATGAAAAACGAATGAAGAACGGGTGAAAGACAGGTGAAAGACGGGCGAAAGAGGGGGACTTTATGGAAACAACGATAAAAATGAGTACCTTCGCCACAGTTAAACGAATGACCATGATTTGTTTCGATTCCGACTACATGGAAGGCGCCCATCCCAGGATTCTTGACCGTCTTGCGGAAAGCAACTTCGAACAGACGACCGGATACGGTACGGACGCACATACCGAAAATGCAAAACGGCTCATACGCAAGGCCTGCGGATGCCCTGATGCGGAAGTATTCTTCCTCGTAGGAGGCACGCAGACCAACGCCACCGTAATAGACGGACTGCTAAGGCATTGGCAAGGCGTTCTCGCCGCTCCGACTGCGCATATCAACGTACATGAAGCGGGGGCCATAGAAGCCGGCGGGCACAAAGTGATTACTATTGAACCGGATCCGGAGGACTGCTCGAAACTGACCGCAGAAGGGATAGCCGCCACGATAAAGACATTCTCCGACGATCCTACATGCGAGCACATGGTCGCGCCGGGAATGGTGTATATATCGCACCCGACGGAATACGGGTCGCTGTACACGCTCGGAGAGCTCGAGGCGATAAGCGCCGTCTGCCGCGATGCCGGCATTCCCCTTTTCATGGACGGCGCCAGATTGGGCTATGCCCTGGCCTCCCCAGCCAACGACGCAGGCCTCAAGGACATAGCAAGGCTATGCGACATATTCTATATAGGAGGCACCAAGGTCGGAGCACTTTTCGGCGAAGCCGTAGTGATGCCGCAGCCAGGATTGATACCGCATTTCACAACGCTGATAAAACGTCACGGCGGGCTGCTCGCGAAAGGCCGCCTGCTCGGCATACAGTTCGAAGTCCTGTTTTCGGACGACGACGGAAAGCCGCTGTATGTCAGGACAGCGGAAAACGCGATAAATACGGCGGCCCGGCTGAAAGAAATATTCCTCGGGCACGGCATAGAACTTTATATGGACTCCCCCACCAACCAGCAATTTTTCCTTTTGCCGAATGACGTCATAAAAAGACTCATGGAGGCAGGAGTGTCATTCGAGCAATGGGGGCCGCTGCGGGAGAGCGTGTCGCCGGTACGGTTCGTCACGAGCTGGGCCACGCCGCCGGAATCGGTGGAGCGGCTGAATGAAATCCTTGACGATGCCGTCAAAATATAACCGGTCTATCAGGAATTGAAAAGGTCATCCATCGTCACCTCGCTGTGGACGATACTGTGGTGCTTGCCTTCACCAAGGCCGAAAGTTGTGATAAAAGTGTGTACAAGCGGTTTCTTGTTTTTGGTTCTCGTATCAAAAAGCCACATCCGGTCACGAAGTTTCTTTTCATAGTCTCCTGAAATATTGAATGCCTTTTGTGAGAATTTCATTTCACATAAATGGATCAGCCGGTCAGCTCTTTCAATTATCATGTCTATCTGTCTTTGCAAAGATACTCTTTTTTCTTTATGGCAATAAAAATAATGCCGAAAAATGACCTGAGAGCTCTTTTATTAACGCCCACAGGTCACTTTTCGGATGTGTTTTCATGAGTTTTATCGCCCGGATGACAAACCAGCCTCACTTTGGTTTGCATCCTATTCGAATTAGGACGCATAGCAAAAACAGGACAACCGTAAAGGCGTCCTGTCATGCTTTGTAGCGGGAGGAGGGCTCGAACCTCCGACCTCCGGGTTATGAGCCCGACGAGCTACCGACTGCTCTATCCCGCGGTATTATCTGTGCAAAGATACAAATTGTTTTTTAAAATCCAAGAAACCGACGGCGGCGGACATGAGACTACGACAAAAAATCTATCATGCCGTCAACGTCGTCATAGTCGAACTGCCTCTGCATACCGTCAGAAAGTCGTTTTACGTTCAGTGTCTTACGTTCGGCCTCGTCGCTGCCGTTTATCGACAGGAACCTGATGCCGCGTTTCTCCGCATATTCGAACTGTCTGCGCAGTTTTACGGGATCAGGATAAATCTCGCAGGCCACTCCACTGTCCCTCAGCGCCCTGACAGCCGGAAGGATATATTTCAATTCTTCCTTTCCCATGTTGGCGAAAAGAATGCACGTGGATGAAGCGAGGTCGGACGGGAATTTGCCGAGGGCCTTGAGCACGTCGTAGATGCGGTCCGCACCGAAAGATATGCCTACGCCCGACGTGTCAGCAAGGCCGAATATGCCGGTAAGGTTGTCATAACGGCCTCCGCCGCAGATGCTTCCGATAGGATAGTCCAGCGCCTTTACTTCGAATATGGCCCCCGTGTAATAGTCCAGGCCTCTCGCCAATGAAAAATCCGCTTCGACGCTCTGGCCGATACCGGCGGCGGATATAAGCGCAAAAAGTTCCTCAGTCTCGTCCAGTCCCTTCAGTCCCGTTTCCGAAACCAGGCCCGAAGCCGAGCCGCCGTTCATTAGTGTGCGCACGGAAGAAATTTTCTCGGAAACGGTCCCGGAAAGTCCGAGCATCGTCTCTATTACGGTGACGGCCTGACCGGAAATCCCTTTCGACAGCAATTCTTCCTCCACCTTCTCAATGCCGATCTTTTCGAGCTTGTCTATAGCCACGGTAATGTCGGTCACCATGTCCGGAGCGCCGCATATTTCCGCCAGGCCGGTCAATACCTTGCGGTTGTTTATCCTGACGGCGACACGTATGCCGAGCAGCGTGAACACTCTGTCCACGATCTGCACAAGTTCCAGCTCGTTAAGCAATGAGTCCGAGCCTATGGCGTCCACGTCGCATTGATAAAATTCCCTGTAGCGGCCTTTCTGAGGACGGTCGGCACGCCACACCGGCTGTATCTGGAAACGCTTGAAAGGGAAAGTGATTTCATTTCTGTGCATGACCACGTAGCGGGCAAAAGGCACCGTCAGGTCATAGCGCAGGCCCTTTTCGCACGCCGCGGACGCAAGCGCCCTGCCGTCCAGTCCGTCCTCCGTCGTATATTTTGCCGGATCCAGCCCGGCGAAGGCGTCCCCCGAATTCAATATCCGGAACAGGAGCCTGTCGCCTTCGTCTCCGTATTTGCCGAGCAAGGTGGAGAGATTTTCCATCGACGGCGTCTCTATCTGCTGATAGCCGTATGTCCGGAACACCGATTTTATAGTATCGAAAATCCAATTCCTTTCAGCCATCTCCGTCCGGCCGAAATCCCGCGTCCCCTTCGGTATTGAAACTGTCTGAGCCATTGTACAAAAAGCCATAATGCCCCGTCAGAGGCCTATACGGGTGCAAATATAGACACTTTTGTCAAAAGAACATTGGCGCATTCGAAAGATTGTAATAACTTTGCAAGGTTATGCGCGCCATATAATTCAGAACAACAAATATTTTGATACGATGAAAGATTTTGTAAAAATGACGCTTGCCGTAATATGCGGCTTGTTTATCATGGCGGTGATAGGATTTTTCCTGTTCTTCGGCATGATCGGAGCGCTTGCGAGCGCCGGCAGCTCGAGCCCGGTGCTTCCGCGCGAAGGCATATTGGACGTCAATCTGAGCGATTTCACTTTAGGCGAACAATCCATGGAAGGCATGCCTGACATCACTTCCGGCAGTTTCAGCAGCACTCCCGTCATAGGCGTCTATGATGCGGTGCAGGCCATAAACGCCGCCGCATGGGATCCGTCGGTCAAATTCCTCTACCTGAGGGCGGACAATGTTTCCGGAGGAATTGCTACCCTGCAGGAGCTGCGCGCAAGCCTCGTCAATTTCCGCAAGAACGGAAAGGCCATCATCGCATATACCGAAAATCCCGGCAACGGCAGCTATTATCTTGCTTCGGCCGCCGACAAGATCTACATGTCGGCAGAGCACGGCGGCCAGAACATGCTGTTCGGCATTTCGGGCTCGCTTACCTATTTCAAAGATCTGCTCGACAAGCTCGGAATCAACATCCAGCTCATACGCCACGGCAAATTCAAATCCGCCGGAGAGCCTTACATACGAAGCACGCCGAGCGAGGAAAACATCCGCCAGAACCAGGAGATGATAAACTCCGTATGGGCCGACTATTCGGGCGCGATGGCCGAATCCCGCGGCATCACGGCCGAGACGCTGAACGGCCTCATCGACGGGCTTGCCCTCAACTCCCCCGAGGACTTCAAGGACAACGGACTCGTGGACGAACTCTTCACCCATGAAGAACTTGTGCACAAGCTCTGCGATCTGGCGGTGGTAGAAAAGCCTGAGGATCTCAAATTCATCAAGTTCGGCGACTACGTGACGGTGAAGGCCGCGGCCAAGACGACGAAGGCTGACAGCGAGATCGCCGTTATCTACGCCGACGGCGAAATAACCGACGGAAACGGCACCGACGAAGTGGCGGGAGACAGGTTCGTGAATATAATCGACAAGGTGCGCAAGAACGAGAAAGTAAAAGCCGTAGTGCTCAGGGTCAATTCCCCCGGCGGCAGCGTGGTAGCCTCGTCCAAGATAAAGAGCGCCATCGACCTGCTCAAATCCGAAAAGCCCGTGGTGGCGTCGTTCGGCGATTACGCCGCTTCCGGCGGATACTGGATCTCCAACGGATGCGACTACATCTACGCCGATCCCGGCACTCTCACCGGCTCCATAGGCGTATTCAGCATCATACCGGACCTGAGCAAGACATACAGCAACCTGCTCCGCATCAACATCAGTTCCGTCAACTCCAACAAGCACAGCGACATGCTTTCGCTTACAAGGCCTCTTGACGATGACGAAAAGGCTTATATGCAGGCTTCCGTGGAAGACATTTACACGACTTTCGTGAACCTCGTGTCCGAAGGCCGCGACATGAGCCCGGAAAAAGTGGACGAGATAGCCCAGGGCCGCGTGTGGACCGGCGCCGATGCGTTGAAGATAGGGCTTGTGGACCAGATAGGCACTCTTGAGGCAGCCATAGGCCATGCGGCCGACATGGCCGGACTCACCGACGGCTACAAGTTAAGCTCCTATCCTAAGCCGCTCGGCACAATAGAACAGCTGATGGCCATCTTCGGCAGCGGTTCCGACAGCGAAGACGTCCTTGCGGACACGCCTTTCAGCGCCATGGAATACGTGGTCAAAGACCTTAAAGAGGGCAGGCCTTCAACGATAATGGCCAGAATGCCCTATGACATAGCGATAAGGTAATCAAACGATACGCACAGTCACGACCCGCCCGGTCGAGGCCGTGACTTTGAGACCGTCGTCTATCCTGCCGAAGCCCGGAACTGCCGCCACATGGCTTTCCTCCGCCGAAGCGACGAGGACGACGGTTTTCTCTTTGACTGTCACCGGAACTCCGAGGTCAGTGAAGAAATCGCTGAGCTTTTTCCGTCCCTTCATCCCGAACGGACGGAACCAGTCCCCGGCCTTCCACAGGCGTACGGAGAAAGGGAAAGGCAGGCGTTCTGCATCGAAGGCCACCATGCCCGGAGGCATCCGCAGGGACATGCCGCCGTCATAAGGAAACGTTTCTACGCAAATGCCGCAGGGACCGGCATCATATATCCCAGCCCCGGCCACTTGCACGGGGAGCGGAACAGTATCCGCGGACGCATCGCGCGGCACGAACCGGAGCCGCCCGCGCGAAGAGACAAGGACATGGCGGTCCGAAAAGAATTTCCTGCCCGAGAAAGTCCCATCACATGAGAAAACGAGCCCCGACACATCCCGTATGACCGGGCCGCCGAAGCCGCGCCCGGACATTATTCTGTACAGCAGATATTCCCTGTGCGGAGCCGCGGCCAGCTTGTCGGCCAATATCTCGTCCCCCTCCGTCACTTTGTCGTTCCATTCGCGGAACCAGTCGTCAGTGACGGCGGCCGCATCCGCGAAATGCCCCATGTCAGCATTCAGCGTGGACACGAAAGAAGGATTGAGCTCTTTCAGCAAAGGGAAAACTTTGTTGCGTATGACATTCCTGCGGCAGTCGTTCTTTGCGTTGGTGCTGTCGGTGCGGTACGAAACGGCATTGCGTTCGGCGAAAGCCGTTATCTCATCTCTCTCAAAGCCGAGCATCGGCCTTATCAATAAATCATTCTCCCCCGCCCCGGCCACAGGGATGCGCGATATCCGCCGCATGCCCATGATGCCTTTCATGCCCGTGCCCCTCAGCAGATTGAGGAACAGAGTCTCGGCGTTGTCGTTGGCGTTGTGGGCCACCGCGACGGCCGCATAGCCGTATTCCCTGCACAAAGAGAGGAACCATCCGTAACGTTGTTCCCTTGCGGCCATCTCCACGCTTACGTCATTCCCTGCGACGTATCCGAGGGTATCGAAATCTTTTTTGTGAAAAACCGCGCCGCAGGCTTCCGACCATTCCCTTACGAGCCGTTCGTCCCCGTCGCTTTCATCTCCGCGCAGATGGAAATTGCAGTGCGCCACCGCGAAAGGCACCTGTCCACAGCAGCGGAACAGCTCCGCCATGCACATGGAGTCCGGTCCCCCGCTGACGGCAAGCAGCACGGGGCCTTCGGGGATTCCGGCGAGAATGTCCCTGATCAGGATATTGAACCGCTCCTGCATGCGCTATTTTGCCGAAGAGAACGAATATGAAAATCCGAATCCGACATATTCCTTGAACTGAAGCCTCCTGCGCAATACGCCGCCTTCGTCGGCTATATGGACTTTGTCGTCATATATCATGTTGGTAGTCAAGGTGAAAGCTATATATTTGGCGAGCTGCCAAGTGATCATGTTGTCCCAGTTGACGCGCATGTTCTGCGGCTTGTCGAGATAGTCCGAGAACAGCACCAGCTGCGTGGAATATTTGAAGGTCTCGTTTATGTTGACCTTTATGTCGGCCTTCAGCTGGGCGCCGAGCTCGAAACGGACGGGACGGTAAAATTCCGGACGGATTTCTTCCGCGGTCTCTCTGTACTCGTCTTTCAGTTCCATGCCGTATGTGCTCCTGAGTCCGGGGATATTCACTATCACGAGGCCGCCGGTCAACGGGGCCATGTTCACGGTGAGCCAATTGCCCGGCACCCAGTCCACGCCGAGGCCGAGGTCTATGTAAGCGGGGGCGAAGGAGCCGGCCTTGAGTTCGCGGCTTTTCTTCCATGCCTCGTGCGGGCTCATGGTCTCAAGCATCTCAGATGAAGGCGTGCCGTATTTGTAATTGTTGGCGAACTGCGTCTTCAGGTTGAACGATGCCGTATAATTAAGATTCCTGGCCGCCACGTAGCCGAGCTTGCTTTCAAAATAGAAACGGTCTTTGTTGCCCTGGATGATGGGCTTGTCGGCCGAATAAATGAAACCGTAGTCCATCTGCAGCCTGTTCGTCCATGACAGTTTGTCCCTCTTGTAATTGGCGTTGGCGTCCACGTAGGAAGCCAGCGTGACGGTATTGTAGCCTCCTGCGACCCAGTTGGTCAGCGATGTCTGGCCGAAATCGAGTTTGGCGAGCAGCGACCTGTTCCAATACTGCGGCTTCGGGGCCGGCGTCCCGGTCTCCTGCGCTTCCATAAGCGTTTTCGCCGCTTCGGCGGCCGCATCGTTTATGTTCTGGGCTCCGGCATGCGCGCAAGCCACCGCGAGCATTATCGCAAATGTTATTTTGCCTTTCATAACAAACTGATTTTATGCAATATGTAGATATACGCCGCGGACAGCCGGACCGCCGTCAATAGGAACGGGCGAACAGGACTCTCCTGTGCGAAGGTTTGCCGGTATATATGCATTTGCCTTCTTCCTCGCATACGGCGCTGTCGATAGGGATGCAGCGTATGGTGGCCTTGGTCTCCTCCTGGATCTTCACTTCCGTCTCAGCCGTGCCGTCCCAATGGGCCTGTATGAAACCGCCTTTTTCGATCAGTTCCTTGAATTCGTCCCAGGTATCGGCCTTCACTATGTTTTCGTCACGGAATTTGAGAGCCTTGGCATATATGTTCTTCTGGATGTCGTCGAGCATATCCGCCACTCTGCCGGCGAGCCTTTCCACGGGCACGGACTCTTTTTCGAGGGTGTCGCGGCGGTGTACTTCCGCAGTGCCGTTTTCCAGATCCCTCGGTCCCATGGCGATGCGGACGGGCACGCCCTTGAGTTCCCATTCGGCGAATTTGAAGCCGGGGCGCAGCGTGTCCCTGTCGTCTATCTCCACTGAATGGCCGGCGTCCTCAAGCGACTTTTTCAATGCGTGCATTTCCGAGAGCACCGCTCCGTGTTCGTCGTCCGTCTTGTATATGGGCACCATCACCACCTGTATGGGGGCGAGGGCCGGAGGAAGCACCAGGCCGTTGTCGTCTCCGTGGGCCATGACCAGCGCGCCCATCAGACGCGTGGAGACTCCCCACGAGGAAGCCCATACGTATTGCAGATTGCCTTCCTTGTCGGCATACTGGACATCGAAAGACTTGGCGAAATTCTGTCCGAGGAAATGGGAGGTGCCGGCCTGCAGCGCCTTTCCATCCTGCATCAGAGCCTCGATGCAAAGGGTATCCAAAGCCCCGGCGAACCT
Source organism: uncultured Bacteroidales bacterium (assembly GCA_947588835.1). GTDB lineage: Bacteria > Bacteroidota > Bacteroidia > Bacteroidales > UBA932 > Cryptobacteroides. The sequence goes on from CANPZS010000006.1 coordinate 8,528, forward strand.
TTCGTTGGGGCTCTTGTGCCCTACGACCACCGGCATGGACATATATTTGCGGGCGAACTCGGCATAGACCTGCACCATGCGCATGGCCTCGTCCTGCGCTTCCTGCGCGGTGGCGTGGGCAGTGTGCCCTTCCTGCCACAGGAATTCGGCGGTGCGCAGAAACAGCCTCGTGCGCATCTCCCAGCGCATCACGTTGCACCATTGGTTGCAAAGTATGGGCAGGTCCCTCCAGGAGTGTATCCAATTTTTATAGGTACTCCAGATGATCGTTTCGGAAGTGGGCCTCACTATCAGTTCTTCTTCCAGCCTGGCGGACGGATCGACCACCACTCCGGGCCCATCCGGATCTGACATGAGCCTGTGATGCGTCACCACGGCGCATTCCTTGGCGAAGCCCTCCACGTGCTCGGCCTCCCTGCTAAAGAAAGACTTCGGAATCAGAAGCGGGAAATAGGCGTTTTTGACACCCGTCCGCTTGAACATGCCGTCCAGGATTCCCTGCATCTTCTCCCATATCGCATATCCGTAAGGCTTGATGACCATGCATCCCCTTACGGGAGACTGTTCCGCCAGATCGGCTTTCACTACGATATCATTGTACCATTGGGAATAATTTTCAGACCTGCCTGTAATATCTTTTGCCATTTCTTTGCCTTTCAGTTTTTGTTTTTCGTTGATTTTTTCTTAATATTGGCCCTGAAGCGATACAAGGTATAATAATTGCAATATGCTTCTATGCGGCTATGAACGCAAAGATACTTGTTTTTTTTAAATTATAGGAGATTCGAGACATGAAAACGAACGTTGCCCTCTATGTGTCGGCATTTCTGGCACTGACGTCGTGCGGCTCCGCGGCACGGTACTCATATTCCGAACGTTACAATGACGGGATCTACTATAAGCCTGAAACCGATCAGATAATACTTGCCTCCAAGGCTGACGACGAAAAGGTGAACGGTCTCGTGCATGAGACCCGCAATTCGGAAATTTTCCTTTCCAAGGGTGTTTCCGACACGCTTTTCATACCCGAGGACAAGTCCGCCACATTCAAATTCGACCGTAAGAATGACATCACGACAGTGACCGTATTCAATACGCCGGATTACATATACGACTATTCATGGACGTACAGGCCCTGGTACCGCGATCCGTGGTACTGGAGTTCATGGTATGGCCCCTGGTACCACGATCCGTGGCATTGGAGCGCATGGCATTATGACCCGTGGTACCGCGATCCATGGTACCATGATCCGTGGTATTGGGGTCCGTCGCACTATTACGGCTGGAGCTTAGGCTGGACACTGGGCTGGCATGCATGGTGGAGGCACGATCCGTGGAGATACGATCCATGGCATTATGGTCCGGGCCCTGCGCACAGGCCGGCTCCGGGCAGGCCCCGCGTCGGAACGGCGGCTCCGGGCAGCCGTCCGACATCATTCGGCAGCGGCCCTGCGAGACATCTGGACAGGAATACTTCCCGCACATCGGGGACGCGTCCGTCGCGCACGGTTTCATCTTCCGGTTCAGGACACGTCAGGAGTTCATCCACGACGGGCAACAGGACGGTGTCGGCCACTCCGGTCAAAAGGACCGCAGGCAGCAGGACGTCCGGCAATACGCCGTCAGGCTCCACGGCACGCGGAACGACTGTACGCGGAACAACGGCGGGCGGGCACAGGAACGTTTCCGTTTCGGGAACTTCCGGCAATACCGGCAGGCACGTTCAGTCATCCGGCTCGGTGAGCAGGCGTCCGGCGGGAAGCCAGTCGTCCGGAACCCCGGCACGCAACGTCACAGGCGGAGGAACTTACAGGAGCGGCGCATCTTCGGGCAGCACCGAGACTCAAGAACGTAGCTACAGGAGTTCCAACTCGGGCTCCACGCGCAGCAGCACAGGCCAGAATTCCTACAGAAGCACGGGCGGAAGCACATCGAGAAGCGCGACGCACAGTTCCGGAGGCTATTCCGGCGGAGGCAGAAGCGGAGGCGCGTCCCGCAGCGGCAGAAGATAAGTCAATCCTTTCAGAACATTCAAGATGAAAAAAACCATACTTGCGGCATTATTCGCGATAGCCGCAACCGGAGCGGGCGCACAGAACATGTATGACGCGCTGACATTCGGACAGAACAGCTACACGGGCACGGCGAGGTCGCTCGGCATGGGCAACGCCATGACTGCCGTAGGCGGCGACATCGGATCCGTCCTGTTCAACCCCGCCGGTTCGGCGGTGGCCGGATACAGCCAGTTCACCATTTCTCCGGGCGTGGTCATATCGTCGGCCAACGCCTCGGGAAGCGGCAATTACGGCTTCGGAGACAGGGTAAAGACAACAAATGCAGGCATGACGCTTCCGAACATCGGTTTCATACTGAAAAGAAACACAGGCAGACGCGACGGCATTCTAAGCTGGTCTTTCGGGTTCGTGGGGAACGCTACCAATTATTACCGCGGTTCATTGAAGGCGAGCGGCACCAACGAAGACACTTCATTCGCCGGATACATGGCGTCCGTCGCGGAAGGCCATACGCTCGACGACATATACAAATACACGGACCTGCAGGATCTTGCGGTTGCGTATGATTCATTCATCATATCCGACTACAACGATCCGTCGCTCGGAAGCGGATTCATAGGCACCACCGAAAAACTCTATGAAAACGGTGAAATCCGGCTGGCAGGGCCGATCCGGCAGAAATACAGCCGACTGACGACCGGCAACAAGTATGACTGCGTCTTCAATTTCGGCGCGAACCTGCGGAACATCCTTTATATGGGCGCCAGCATAGGGATGACCTCGCTGGATTATTCTTCCGGCGAATATATAATGGAGGCGGCCCTTGACAGGGACCGGTTCGACATACCCTTCGACGACGGCTCGGTGATGTATTTCAACAATCTTGAATACTACTACGACTATACGGCGTCAGGTTCGGGCGTCTATGCCAAGGTGGGCGCCATATTGACGCCCGGCGGCGGACTTAGGATAGGGGCCGCATTCGAGACGCCTACGGTCCTTGCGATAACGGAAAGATGGAGCTACGAGGGACGTACCGATTTCTTTGACAAATCCTATTATGCTCCCGACGTGAACGATGATTATCCTGACGTCTTCGAGTCTTCCTACAGGCTGCGCACCCCCTATAAGGTGAACGCCGGCGCAGCGTATACGTTCGGCCATGCCGGCATGCTCAGTTTCGACTACGAGTTCCAGGATTTCGGGAGCATGAAATTCAACGTGCCGTCCGGATACGGAAACGACGACGGGACCTTCTATTATGACAATCATGCCCTCGGCCTGTTCGGCGGCGGACAGCATACGTTCAGGGCTGGATGCGAATTCAAGCCTGCGCCGCTGTGGTCCGTAAGGCTCGGATACAACTACGTCACTTCTCCTGAATATTGCCTGTACGATGAGGAGGGCGAACTCGATGCGTCCGAATATTACAGGATGGCCGGTCTGGCCGAATCCGGGGAATTGAGCTACGCCGAATTCGATGCGTGGGAATCTTCCCTGCACGGCAAAAAGAGGATCGGCGAAGGCGCGCATTCATTCTCGCTCGGGCTCGGCTATTCGAGCGGAAGGTCTTTCTTTGCCGACATGGCATGCAGGATGAGGATGCTTCCGGCAGAATACGTGATGCCTTACGGGGACTACATCCCCGATTTCGGTTCTCCCGTGATAGAGAATATAGCAAAGACTTTCGAAGTGGTGCTCACCGCAGGATGGAGATTCTGACGGCTAACGCAGATAAAGGATGGAGTCCGGGCCTTCATTGAACAAAAGGTCCATGACGGACAGATCGCCGATGAAACCGTATTTCCGGGCGAAGACCTGAAAATACGGTTTTTCTATGCCGAGGTCCCTCAGCACGGTGTTTTCCCGCTTGGGATGTATCAGTTCGCGATAATCTTCTTCGGCTTCGCGTACATATACGTCGGTGTCGCGGAATACGGCGGAAAGTCCCGTCTTCTCCGCTATGAAATCCCTGATCCGGGCGTTCAGCGTGAAAAGAAATTCATGACGTCCGTCCAATATCCCGAAAAGTTCGTCGGCATAATGGCTGAAATACGCAGAGTTCCCGTAAGCGGACGCTATCGCCCGCTTGGTGCGCTGCACCCACGGGCAGGAATAGTCTATGCGGGCTTTGACGACCGGGACCGGACCGCCTTCGTGCACTATGGGGACGGACAGAGTCTCGACGCCCCCGGCCGAATATATGCGGCACCGGTTGCGGTACGACTGTTTCCTGTAATTTTCGCAGGCTTCCACCTGCACCGCGGAACGGCTCGCCGCCAGGGCGAACCAGCTGACGGGAGGGAAATATGCCGTACTGAGAAGCACTATTCCTCTATGCTGCTGACCCTTGAAACGCTTGCACGGATGATGCCCCTCTTGGAACTCCGTATGAAATTCAGTATGACGTCCCTTTCCTCGGATTGCGGGAATCCGCTCTCAACCTTGGCGCATCCGTCCGAAATGTTGAGTCCCTGAAAATAAATGGTATCGTATATATCCTTGATGTTGCGTATCTGTTCGGAGGAGAAGCCCCTTCTGCGAAGTCCCACGATGTTGACACCTGCATAGGACAGAGGTTCGCGGCCGCACAGGACGTACGGCGGAACATCCTTGTTGAGCAGGGAGCCGCCGCCGATCATGGCATGGATGCCTACGCGGGTGAACTGATGGGCCTTGGTGCCGCCGCCGAGTATGGCCCAGTCGTCTATGTCGGTTTCGCCGGCGATGCCGGTATAGCTGACGAGGACGCAGTGCCTGCCGACGTTGCAGTCATGTGCCACGTGGACGTACGACATTATGAGGGTATTGTCCCCGATGCGCGTGGTTCCCTTGCCGCTTGCCTTGGTGCCCCTGTTGATGGTGGCGCACTCGCGTATGGTCACGTTGTCGCCTATTTCCACATATGAAATCTCATCGCTGAATTTGAGATCCTGCGGTACGGCGCCGACGACGGCCCCGGGAAAGACGCTGCAGTTCTTTCCCATCTTGACATACGGAAAGACAACGGCGTGCATAAGTATCTTGCAGCCGTCGCCTATTTCGACGTTTTCGTCCACATAGGCGTAAGGGCCTATTTCGATATTGTCGCCAAGCTTTGCATTCGGGCTCACGATGGCGAGGGGATGGATCTTGTTCATGTCTTAACTCTGTTGGAGCAGCCGTCTCAAGGCTTTGGCTGCCATTGTATTGATAGTATGTCCAGGCTTGAACGCCGTCACTTTGGCATTGAGGAACCCTCCGGCGAGCCTGAGGTCGCCGATGAGATCCAGCAGCTTGTGCCTGCCGCATTCATTCGGGAAATGCAGCTTGAGATTGTTCAGATAGCCGTTTTTCTCTATTCTGATACAGTCTTTGCCGAACAGGTGCGCCAGGCGGTCGAGCTGTTCGTCAGAGACCGGATGTTCCGCTATGACGATGGCGTTGTCCACGTCTCCGCCCTTGATGAGACCGGCGGAAAAAAGATATTCCAGTTCATGGAAAAACACGAATGTCCTGCATATCCCGATTTCGCGCACATAATCGACCGAGGCGTCCCAGCGCGCCGACTGCACGCCGAGCACGCGCGAATTGAAATCCACGGTGACATCGTAGCTGAATGCGTCCGCAGGCTCGATCCTGACGTACGAGCCGCTTTTGTCGTCCTTTACTTCCATTGTCTCGGGAATGTCTATACGATGCCTCGGGACGTTCTGGTCCTCAAGGCCGTCCGCCGATATGGCGTCTATATATGGCCGTGCGCTGCCGTCAAGGATGGGCACCTCCACGTTGTCGAGCTCTACGACGGCATTGTCCACGCCGAGTCCCGTGAGAGCCGATATGAGATGCTCCACGGTGACGGCCGTGACGCCGCCCGAACTTATCGAGGTGCTCCTTTCGGTATTGGAAACATTCTCCGCAAGCGCCATGACGGACGCATCTTCGCCAATGTCCTTGCGGACGAATCTGATGCCGGTATTCACCGGAGCCGGCAAAATGGTAACCGTGGCATATTCCCCCGTATGGAGGCCTTTTCCACTGAAAGAATAAGAACCTTTTACCGTTTGCTGGTTATAGTGCATTATATTAAAGTACTATCTATTGGAGTGCAAAGATAGCACTTTTATTTTATAAAAGGCTTTTTTATTCCTTGCGGATAATTATTTGTTCTATTTGGCGTTTTCCTCGCCGGCGCGCCTGAATATCGCGTAGCTGCGCATATATTGCCTGCTGGGGATGGCGGGCGAGCCGAGCAATACCTTTCCGGACTCCCGGACGCTGCTTATGATTCCGGCCTGGGCGCCGATGGTGGTATTGTCCGCTATGTCTATGTGTCCGACGATGCCCACCTGTCCGGCTATTATGCAGTTCCTGCCGATGCGGGCGGAGCCGGCTATGCCCACCTGCGCGGCCATGACGGTGTTGTCCCCTATCCGTACGTTGTGCGCTATCTGGCACAGATTGTCTATCTTGACGCCGTTCCCTATCACCGTCGACTCCATCTCTGAGCGGTCTATCGTAGTGTTGGCGCCTATCTCGACGTCATTGCCTATGATCACGTTGCCGAGATGCTCTATCTTTTCCCATGTGCCGTCCGGACGCGGGGCGTTGCCGAATCCGTCCGAGCCTATGACGGCGTTGGCATGTATTATCACGTTGTCGCCTATGACCATGCCGGGATATATCCGCACTCCTGGATAAAAGATGCAGTTGGAGCCTATGCGGCAGTCGTCGCCTATATATACGTGCTCATATATTACGGTGCCATCGCCCACGGTCGTATGATGCCCCACAAACGCATATGCACCTACATAGACGCCTTTGCCGAATTTGGTGGTGAAGAAGTAGCGCGCCTTGCAGCTGCGGTGCCGGCGGAATTTCCGCTTCTGGGCGGCCGCATATTTCAGCAGGCTCGCGAGGGCCGAGTACGCGTCCGCCACGCGAACCATGGTGCATGATACAGCCTCCTTCGGACTGAAATCATTGTTCACCAACAGCACCGAAGCCTTGCATGAATATACGTATCGTTCATATTTCGGGTTGGCGTAAAAGCAAAGGTCGCCCGGACGCCCGTTTTCTATTTTGGCGAATCTGACTGCCTTGGCAGCCTCGTCGCCCTCGACCGTCCCGTGAAGCAGCTGCGCCAACTGTCTTGCGGTAAATTCCATAATCGATCAGTTTCTGAATGACGCTGCAAAGTAAATACATTTCGGCTTATTTATGAAATGTTGCCCTTATTTTTATTATTGGAAAATATTTGCTATCTTTGCATCCGTGATGCAAGATAGAGGACGGAGATGTCCCCTATCTTTTTTTAAAATTACGCAATGGACATCAACGATCTGCGCGGGACGGTGGAGCAATGGGGCGAAGCGAGGGGCATTTTCATAGTCGACATCGCGGTAAGCCGTGACGACGACGTCACCGTCACGATAGAAAAAAACGTCGGCTCGGTGGAGTTGGACGACTGCGCCGCCCTCAGCGATTTCATCACCGGGCGCTTTTCGCGCGATGAGGAAGATTATTCCCTCACCGTGACTTCAGCCGGACTCGACCGGCCTTTCAAGGTGCAGGGGCAATATCTCAAGGCTGTCGGCAGCAAGGTGGACATCAGGCTGAAAGGCGGCAGGAGGTTCGTGGCCGAGCTCGCCGGCGCCGATGAAGACGGAATACAGGTGCGCTACACCGCGCTCGAGGCCGTGGAGGGGAAAAAGAAGAAAATGCCCGTATCGCACGACGAAAGGATAGAGATGGCGCAGATAAATTCCGTTGCGCCCTGGATTGAATTTGAATAATTGATTATAAAAACGATGGAAAAATCAAACATTATCACTCTCATCGACGCTTTCAAGGATTTCAAGGAAGAAAAGAACATTGACAGGCCCGTGATGATGGGCGTTCTCAAGGACGTGTTCCTGACCCAGATCGCCAAGACTTACGGCACTTCCGACAATTTCGACGTCATCATCAACGTCGACAAGGGAAACTGCGAAATCTACCAGAATTTCGATATCGTCGAGGAGGTAACGAATCCCGTGGCCGAAATGACGCTCGAACAGGTCAAGGCCGAGACCGGGGACGACGACTACGAGATAGGCGACACCTACACGAAGAAGCTGAGCCTCGAATCCTTCGGACGCAGGGGGATACTCAACATAAGGCAGAACCTGCAGGGCCGTATAATGGACATAGAAAAGGCCAACGTATTCAAGAATTACTCCGAGAGGGTGGGAGAACTGTTCACCGGCGAGATCTACCAGACATGGAAGAACGAAGTCCTCGTGCTGGACGAAGACAGCAACGAGCTGCGCATGCCGCGTTCCGAGCAGATTCCGGGAGAGCATTTCAAGAAGAACGACACCATCCGCGCCATCATCAAGAGCGTCGAAATGAAGAACAACACCACTCCCTACATAGTTCTTTCGAGGACGACGGACACTTTCCTCGAGAAACTGTTCGAACAGGAGGTGCCGGAGATTTTCGACGGGCTCATAACCATCAAGAAAGTGGTCCGCATCCCGGGCGAAAGGGCCAAGGTGGCGGTCGAATCATACGATGAGCGCATAGATCCCATCGGCGCATGCATAGGCGTGAAAGGCTCCCGCATCATGGGCATTGTGCGCGAGCTGCGCAACGAAAACATCGACGTACTCCAATGGACCAACAACACCCAGCTGCTTATCCAAAGGGCGCTCAGTCCCGCCAAGATTTCTTCCATCGACCTCGGCGAAGGCCCCGATGACAAGATCAAGGTATACATGCTCTCGGAAGAAGTGAAGAAAGGCATAGGCAAGGGCGGATGCAACATCAAGCTCGCCGGCATGCTCGTAGGACGCGAGATAGAGGTGTGGAGGGAGCTTCCCAAGACGGAGACCGACGAAGAGGACGTACTGCTCAGCGAATTTTCCAACGAGATAGACCAATGGATCATAGACAAGCTCGAATCCATCGGCTGCGACACCGCCAAGAGCGTGCTCGCCCTGGCTCCGGCCGACATAGCCAAGAGGGCCGATCTCGAGGACGAGACCGTGGAAGACGTGCTGAGGATATTGAGATCCGAATTCGAAGAATAATTTCAGATAACATAAAGGGGTTGATATGGCAGAAATCAGATTAAACAAACTTATCAAGCAATACAACATAGGCCTCGGGAATTTGGTTGAATTCCTGCGCAAGCAGGGCGCCGAAGTGGAGGAAAATCCCAACGCCAAGATCTCGGACGAATTTCTTCCGGCCATCCAGAAGCAGTTCGGCAAGGATCTCGAGCTCAAGGTGCAGTCCGAGAAAGTCGACATCAAACTGACGGAGATATTGGGAAAGACCAACAAAAAACTCCAGGAGCAGGAAGAAGAAGACGAGGACGAAGAGCCGGTAAAGGAGACCATCATAAAGAACAACAATTTCACCCCGGCGCCGAAACCCGAACCGGAGCCCAGGCCTGAACCTGAGCCCGAACCGGAACCGGAACCCGAACCTGCGGAAGAACCGGAACCGGCCGTCGCCGAGGCGCAGCGTCCGGAGAAGACTCCCCTTCCCGCAGAGAAAAAGGACGCCGCTCCGGAGCATGTTCAGGAGCATAAGCCCGTAGCCGCGCCGGCACAGCCTGCGGCGGCGGAACCGGAACCGAAGCCCGAAGAAAAACCTGAAGTGAAGCCTGCAGAAGGACCTGAAAAGCCTGCCGCCGCATCCGTCGCAACCCCTGCGGATACGACGCAGCGTGAAAAGGCCCCCGGCCTGACCATAGTCGGCAAGATTGACGTAAGCAAATTCGAGCCCAAGAAAGGCAAGAAGCGCGAACGCATCCAGAAAGGCTCCCAGAAAGTGGACGTCAACAAGATAAAGGCAGAAGACGGACGCAACCGTTCCGGAGAAAAGAAGAATTCGGGCGGAGGACAACAGAAACACAACCAGCCTCAGGGCAGCGGCAAAGGCAGAAACCGTGGAAACAACCGTTTCAAGCCGGCCCTTACCGAAGAGGAAGAGGAGGCGATGCGTAAAGAAATCCAGAAGCAGGTCAAGGAGACCTACGCAAGGATGAACGAGAGCAAAAACAACTTCGGCGCAAAATACCGCAAGGAGAAAAGGGAGCAGGCGGCCCTGAAGACGCAGGAAGAGATGCAGCTCGCCGCGGCCGAGAACAAAGTCCTGAAAGTGACGGAATTCGTCACCGTGAACGACCTCGCTACACTGATGAACAACACTCCGGTGAACAAAGTGATCGGAGCCTGCATGAGCCTGGGCCTGATGGTGTCGATCAACCAGCGCCTCGACGCCGAAACGCTTGTCCTCGTGGCCGAGGAATTCGGCTACAAGGTAGAATTCGTCACGGCTGAACTCACCGAAGAGGTGACGATGGACACGGAAACGGTCGACAAAGAAGAGGATCTCGTCGAAAGGCCGCCCATCATCACCGTCATGGGCCACGTCGATCACGGAAAGACCTCGCTGCTGGACCATATACGCAGCACCAACGTCATAGCCGGCGAAGCGGGAGGCATCACCCAGCACATAGGCGCATACAACGTGGTGCTTCCGAGCGGACGGAGGATAACCTTCCTCGACACCCCCGGACACGAAGCCTTCACGGCCATGCGCGCCCGCGGAGCCCAGCTCACCGACCTCGCCATCATAATAGTCGCGGCCGACGACGCAGTCATGCCGCAGACCGTCGAGGCCATCAACCACGCACAGGCTGCCAACGTCCCCATGGTGTTTGCGATCAACAAGATCGACAAGCCGGGCGCGCAGCCCGAAAAGATACGCCAGCAGCTCTCGCAGATGAACATACTTGTAGAGGACTGGGGCGGCAAATACCAGTGCCAGGAAATCTCCGCCAAGAAGGGCCTGAACGTGGACAAGCTGCTCGAGAAGGTCTTGCTGGAGACCGACCTTCTGGAGCTCAGGGCCAACCCCAAGAAGCCGGGCGTAGGCGCCGTGATAGAGTCGTCCCTCGACAAAGGCCGCGGATACCTTGCCACGGTGCTTGTACAGGACGGTACCCTGCATGTGGGCGACGTCGTACTGAGCGGCTGTTTCTACGGCAGGGTCAAGGCCATGTACAATGAACGCGGACAAAAGGTGGACGAAGCCGGCCCTTCCACTCCCGTGTCGATGCTCGGTCTGAACGGAGCGCCGAGCGCCGGAGAGAAATTCAACGTGATGTCGGACGAAAAGGAGGCCAAATCCATCGCCAACAGGCGTGAACAGCTCATACGCATCCAGGGCATAAAGACGCAGAAGCATCTGACCCTCGAAGAGATCGGGCGCAGGATCGCCATCGGCAACTTCAAGGAGCTTAACATTATAGTGAAAGGCGACGTAGACGGTTCCGTCGAGGCGCTGTCCGATTCGCTCATCAAGCTGTCCACCGAACAGGTGCGCGTGAACGTCATGCACAAGGCCGTAGGCGCCATATCCGAATCCGACGTGCTGCTTGCCGAGGCTTCGGATGCGGTCATAGTGGGATTCCAGGTGCGTCCGTCGGTCGAAGCGCGCAGGACGGCCGAGAAAGAGGGCATTGAAATCCGTCTCTATTCGGTCATCTACGATGCCATAAACGATGTCAAGGAAGGTATCGAAGGCATGCTCGAGCCGGAGAAGAAGGAGGAAATCACGGCCACGGCGGAAGTCAAGCAGACCTTCAGGATATCCAAGGTGGGCACCATCGCCGGCTGTCTGGTACGCGAAGGCAAACTGGTCAACAAAGTTTCCGTGCGACTCATCCGCGACGGCATCGTGGTTTACACCGGAGCCCTCAATTCATTGCAGAGAGGAAAGGACGACGCCAAGGAAGTCATCGCCGGCATGGAATGCGGGGCGGGCCTTGAAAACTTCAACGACATAAAGGCGGGAGACGTCATTGAAGCCTTCCGCATCGTTGAGATAAAACGTTCGCTCTAGAAACTATAGAAACAGCATCACTGCAAACACATACAGGAGAAATGCCTGAAAGCGGATCCTGCCCTTCGTAGCCGTGCTTACGGCAAGATCGGCGGGATTCGTTTTTGCTATAGAGGCAAGGCCGTCTTCGTCCGGAATGAAATTGCGGGCCCATTTGCGGACGACGGTGCCGTCGGATATCAGGGTGGCGCCTCCGTTGGAGCGGTTCAGCGTCACGAGCGTCTTGTAATCGGAAAAATACGGTTCGATTCCTTCCGGAACCTCCAATGAAGTATCGGCGGCGAAAATGAAGACCGGCCTGAAGCCCGCCGCGGCGAGCCTGCGCTTCAGGTCCGGCATCTCCTTCCATGCATGTCCGGACAGTCCGTCGGGATCATAGACCGACACCGCCATCACATTTCCCTCAGTGGCCAGACGGTCGCAATATTCCCCTTCGGCGTCCATGAACGTCAGTACCGCCAGCTCCTTTTCTTTGAAAGGCAAATCGCGGCGCAGCGTGTCCATGCCGACGAAAGTCCAAGTCGAGTCCGGCAGGCGGTCCAATGTGAATGTCCCGCGCCTTCCGTCCTTTTCATATATAAACGCTTCCCTCTCCCCGAACGCGGGCCTGTCCGAAGGGCCGTCCTCGACATACAGCTCGGCTCCGGGAGCGAATGCGGTATAATCCACCGGAGGCAGCGTCACTGCACAATATATGGTTCCGCCGGCCACGCCTGCGGCCACAAGTGCAAACGCAACATATTTCACCTTCGCCGGACTGCCGAAATCGCGGAAAGGGATGAAAGCCGCCGCGCAGAGGACGCACAGGACCAGATCTTTGATGAAACTCTGCATATGGCTGAGTTCGAGCGCCTTCCCGAAGCATCCACAGCTCATGTCAGGATTGAATATGAGCAGAATGGCGGTAAGTATTGTGAAAAAGGCCGTCATTATCGACACCGTCAGCGCTGCGGTACGGCGGAATACGTTTATTATCAATGCCGCGCCGGTAAGCGTTTCAAGCAGGGAGAGCACAAGCCCGACGGCGCCTGACGCGAAACCGAGGAATCCCGCATGGAAAAACTTGAAATACTCTGCGACTATCAGCCGCGTACCCGTCGGATCCGCCAGTTTGAATATGCCGGACATGAAAAACGTCACGCCGGCCAGAAAGGCGCAGAACCGCCTGAGCCTGCATACAGATTTATTCATTGTCTATTTCGCTTTCAAATATTTGTCCACGGCGGCCTTTACCTTTTCGAATATGCCGTCGGGAGGAAGCATCAAGCCGTGTCCGTCGGAACAGTCTATTCTGATGAAAGAGGGGTCCGATTCCGCAAGGCGTCCGTATATGCCGCATACTGTCCTCTGGAAGTCCATGTCCGCCTCATGTATGTCGCCGCCGCCCGCCAGATAGCCCCTGTCGGCACCGTTGCGGTGTCCGGACAGGCTTTTTTCCACGAATCCCAAAGGGACGTCAAGGAAAATGTTCAGGTCAGGCACCGGAATGCCGAATACGCCGTACTCAGTGTCGATTATCCATTTGCGCAGACGCTCCCGTTCCGCTTCCGAGGACAGTTTCGCACATTGGTAGGCTATGTTGGAATATACGTAGCGGTCGAGCAGCACAGTCCCTCCGCGCGCAAGCGTGGCGGCCATGTCCCCGGCGGCCCCGTGACGGTCTTCCGCAAACAGCAGGGCCACCAGCTGAGGATGCACCTCCCCGATGGCGCCGAACTCTCCCCTGAGAAACATGGATATGAGCTCGCCGTACACGGGCGCATCATAGCGCGGGAAATGGATGTATTCCACTTCTCCGCACACGCTTTCAAGATATTTCTTCAGTCTGGCCACCTGTGTAGATTTTCCGGCGCCGTCCAGACCCTCGAGCACCGTCAGCATTTCGGACAGTTTCAGTTGTTAAAATGCAAAAGTAATAAATTTGAGCGGAATAATTAGGTATCTTTGCAAAACTTGATAAAGTCTACAGGACCGTATGAAAGCAATGATTTTCGCCGCAGGAATGGGTACGAGGCTGAAGCCCCTCACGGACGCCGTTCCCAAGGCCTTAGTCCCCGTATGCGGAGAGCCGCTTGTCAGCCACGTGATAAAACGGCTCCGCAGGGCCGGCATCGATGAAATAGTGGTGAACGTACATCATTTCGCCGATCAGATAGAAAGATACCTCGGAACCCATGATTTCGGCGTAAAGATAAGCATATCGGACGAAAGGGACATGCTTCGCGATACCGGAGGCGGAATCCGCCACGCAGGGCCGCTGCTGCGGTCTGCGTCGGGACACGGGCGATTCCTCGTCCACAACGTAGACATAATTTCGGACATGGATCTGGAGTCGCTGCTGTCCTCCCCCGACAGGGATGCGCTTGCCGTGCTTCCGGTCAGCGAAAGGGAGACCAGGCGGTACCTGCTGTTCGACGAAGACATGCGCCTTGCCGGATGGACCGACACGGGTACCGGAGAAGTGAGATCCCCCTATCCCGGTCTCGACGTGAACGCCTGCCGCAAATACGCTTTCACCGGCATTCATCTGATATCGGAGGATATCTTCGGGGCGTTCGGCAGATACGGCTTCGGTGAGCGCTTCCCTATAATGGATTTTTATCTGCGCGCCTGCGCCGACTATCCCGTCTACGGCTGCGTGCAGAAAAATCTGGCCATTGCGGACGTAGGCAAAAAAGAGACCCTTCCGGAAGCGGAAAGGGTCTGCAGTGAAATTCTTCATCGGGGATGAGGCCGTCAAAGTCCGTTTTCGACCGGATCGCAGTTGCCTGCGCTGTGTTCGAGCGGGATGCGTCCCAACATGCGTATGAACAGGACTATCGCGGCCGCGCCGACAATCAGGAGGATGGCATAGGCTGCGGGGCTCATCACTTCCGAGAGCGAATCCGCGTCCCTGAGGCTTTCCGGCCTTGACATGATGACCGCAAAGGTGTTGTTGACGCAATGCATGATCATCGTGATCTTCAATGAACCAGTCCTGTAGTAGGCATACCCGAAAAGGCAGCCGAGCAGAAACGCGGGAATCGCCTGCCATATGTTAAGGTGCAGCAGCGCGAAGAAGGCGGCGGAAATGACAATCGCCCACACGGGCCTGACGTTCCGGAGCAATCCGCGCAGCACCATGCCACGGCAAAGCCATTCCTCGAATATCGGCGCAAGCACCGACACGGAGAAAAGGGAAAGCAGCAGAGGTCCCTGCGTCATCATCTTCATGGCGTCGGAAAGGCCGTCCGGCATTTCCGGCAGGAGGAGCGTCAGCGGATCGGTCACCACGGACGCCGCCAAAGTGGCCACGGACGCCACCAGAGCCACGGCCCACAGTCCGTAGCTTCCGAAATGATTGCTGTCGAGAGCATATCCGGTCCCGAAGGCCGCATTGCTCCGGCTCTTGTAGCCGGCATACATCATAGGCGGCACGAACATTATCACATAGGCAGTCATCGACACTACAAGCATATTGTCCGCATCGATCGCCGCGTCTCCGAGACATGCCGCGAAAACCGTGGTCAGCAAGAAAGCCACGACCATGGCCAGGAGATAACCGGCAATGAAGAGAGCCAGCAGGGTGAAAGTCCCGCTTATCCCGGGCACGTAAAAGGCATGTCCGCGATAAATGTTGAAATCCCTTACGCCTCTGGCGTTTCGTTTGAAGAACGGCATGGCGTCCCGTCAATACAAAGGAGACGGATAGACGCCGGTGTCGGCGAGCTCCTTGAACTTGGCAACCACGGCGGGACGGTCTTCCTTGTAGGTGACGCCGAACCAGCGCGAAGGCGTCGAAAGCACCTCGCATTCGGCTTCTCCGGCCTTAATCATGCAGTCCACCGCATAAGGTATGTAATATTCCTTTTTCAATTCGCCGGAATTCTCCCTGAGGAATTTCTTGAATATTTCGTAGCTCTTGGCGAAATAATCGGGAGTGAAGCCCCACATGTTCATGGAGCACAGGGCCTTGGCGTCAAGGACTACATGCTCTCCGGTAACGGAATGGTCTCCACGCACCGTTCCATCGGCGTCAAGGGCGATGTTGAGATGTTCGGCGATGTCCACGAGACGCATGTTCCCGTCGTAGGAGCAGATGCCGCGGGATACTCCGCCGGACTCGGAAAGGGTGTTGCCGAGCTCGAAGCCGATTATGCCGTAGCTGCCTTCAGTTTCGGCGTGGGCACGGCACCATTCCGCAGCGATGCGGAAAGAATCCCTGCCGTAGAAGTCGTCTCCGTTGATGACCACGAAAGGCTCATGGATGACGTCTCTCGCCATGAGGACGGCATGGGCGGTTCCCCAGGGCTTCTGCCTTTCGGGATTGAGGACGAAGCCTTCGGGAATCCTGTCCAGTTCCTGGGTGACGAAAACGAATTCGAGCGGTCTGCCGTCGGGCAGCTTCACATCTGCGTATTTGGTCCTGACGGCGGCTTCCATCTGTTCGCGGAAGTATTCCCTCACTATATAGACGACCTTACCGAATCCGGCCCTGACCGCATCGTAAATAGAGTAGTCGATGATTGTCTCCCCGCCGGGGCCGAGACCGTCCATCTGTTTCAATCCGCCGTAACGGCTGCCCATTCCGGCTGCAAGCACGAGTAAAGTAGGTGTCATAATCGAAAGTTTTACGAATTATTTCATATTTATGCCGTAAATTTAGTAATTTCGCGACACATAACGACATAATTTTCGTAAAATTGAAAAAAGGCGGGAGCAAAAAAAGAAAAAACCTTTTGTGGAACAGTGATTACAACGGTTTCATAAAATATGCCGTGGTGATCACTGCGGTGTTCGTCGTATACCAATGTTTCCTCGCGAGGGACAATGTCGTGCGGTGGATACGTTCCGAATTCGAAATACGGCGTCAGGAACGGCAGATGGAAGTGTACCGCAGCGGGATAGCTGAGATGGACAGGCAGATAAACCAGCTCACCAACGACCGCGACTCATTGGAGAAATTCGCCCGCGAGCAATTCCATTTCGCGGAGCCCGGCGATGACGTCTATATAGACGAGTGAGCGAGGCGCCTGTAGAGGGCCACCGTCCTCGCGGCCTCGGCCACGTCATGCACTCGCAATATGTCAGCGCCGTTTTCAAGGGCCTTGAAATGGACCACCTGCGTGGCCGGCAGCGCCTCCTCGGGAGTTATGCCGAGCAATCTGTAAATCATGCTTTTCCTCGAAACCCCTACGAGCACCGGCCGTCCGAAGCCGCGGAAAACTTCCAGGTTCGACAAAAGTTCGTAATTCTGATCAACCGTCTTGGCGAAGCCGAAGCCCGGATCGAGTATCCAGTCCGCTATGCCGTTGTCTTCGGCGCGGAGCGCAAATGAACGGAAGCAGGAAGCCACTTCAGCCGTCACATCGTCATAGCAGGCCAGATTCTGCATGGTTTCCGGAGTGCCCCTCATGTGCATGGCCACATAGCGCAGGCCGAGCCTCCCCACGAGCGGGAGCATGTCCTTGTCGGCTTCCCCGGCCGAGATGTCGTTCACCATGAAGTCCCCTATGAGATCATATGCACGTCCGGCCACCGACGCACGGAAGGTGTCCACGGATATCGCGGTCCCCGGAAACGCCCCGGAAACGGCTTTCAGCGCAGGAGCGAGCCTTCTCCATTCTTCGGCGGCATCCACCGGCACGGATCCGGGCCTTGTGGAACATGCCCCCATGTCGATGATGTCCGCACCTTCCTCCTTCATGGCCGCCACGCGGCGGACGAGCCCGGCGCAGCCGTCGGAAATGTCCACGCGGCTCGGGGCGAAATATGAGTCGTCCGTCAGATTGACGATGCCCATCAACGTTATTTTTCTGCTTGCGTCCACAGGAGGCAAAGGTAACCATTTTAAGGCTGCCGAAACCACTTTTATGCAAAAAAGCGTATATTTGTATCCCGTTCCGGACAAAAACCGGGACATCGGTGCCAAAGATTATGAAAAACATTATCGTCGCAGTTCTCTTCTTCATCGCCGCAGTCTGCGCATCGGCCCAGACCGACAGCCTGTCGGCCATAGTGGTCACAGGTTCACAGGAAGGCAATTACCTGTCAAAGGGCAAAGACGTCAGGGTGGAAGTCATATCCGCCTCCGGACTTCAGAAGATGGCCTGCTGCAACCTGGCGGAAAGTTTCGAAAATTCGGCGAGCGTCACAGTGGGATATTCCGACGCGGTCACCGGAGCGCGGCAGATCCGCCTGCTCGGGCTCAGCGGTATATATACGCAGATGCTTGATGAAAACCGTCCTGTCATGCGCGGACTCTCCGCGCCTTTCGGACTGTCCTATGTGCCCGGACAATGGCTTGAAAGCATCCAGATAGCCAAGGGTGCCACGTCGGTCATAAACGGCACCGAATCCATGACCGGACAGATCAACATCGAGCACCGCAAGCCAACGGACGAGAAGCCCCTTTTCCTCAGCCTTTCGTGCATGAACGACACAAAGGTAAATTTCGACGCGGCCTCGTCGCTCCAGTTCGGAGAAAAATGGTCTACCGTATTCCTCGGACATGCGGACGGCAATTTCAAGACGTCCGACATGAACCACGACGGTTTCATGGACGAGCCGAAGGCGCTGCAGTTCAGCGTCGCCAACAGATGGCTCTACTATGACCCCAAGATCCAGATACGTTTCGGAGCAAAGGCCATGCAGGACCGCCGCACGGGAGGGCAGGAAGGGTACGACAAAGGCTCCTATACGCTCGCAGCCCCCGCGCCGTGGGGCACCGACATCACCAGCCGCTCCCTCGGAGGCTATCTCAAGGCCGGCGTCCCGCTCAGGGAAGACCAGTCGGCGAGCGTGGCGCTCGTGGCCGACTGGACATATCAGGACATGGATTCGTGGTTCGGGGCCACTACATACTCCGGCAGGCAGCATTCGGGCTTTCTGAACCTGCTCTACCGCAACCGCATAAACGACTCCCACGACATAACGGTCGGAGCCGGCGGCATCATCGACCTGTATGACGAGGATATGGACAGGAAGACCATGGCCAGGGAGCAGATCCTGCACATGAAAACCCGTCTCGGCAACGCAGGCGTATTCGGAGAATACACTTTCCACATGGAAGAAAAGCTGTCCGTCATAGCCGGACTCCGCGGCGAATGGTTCAGCAACGAAGGATTCCGCGTCTCGCCCCGGCTCACTGTAAAATATCAGCCCGTAGACGAGATGGTTGCACGATTCAACATAGGACGCGGCCTCCGTCATTCCACCCCGCTTACGGACAACATCGGGGTATTCTCCACGGGGAAATATTTCCTCGGCGATTATGACAGCCACATTCTCGAGGACGCATGGACGATGGGCGGAAACATGACCTTCTACTTCCCGGCCGGGGGAGACGAATCAAATTCGTACATAAGCCTCGACTGGTTCAGGACCGCGTTTAGTGAGCAGATGGTGGTGGATTACGAACACATAGCCAACGCCATAGAGTTCTACAGTCTCGGCGGCAGGCGCTCCTACTCCAACAGCTTCCAGCTCGATTTCGCCGCAGAACCGGCGGAAAGGCTGACCGTGAACGTGACGGCGCGCTACACGGACGCGCGGATCGAACTCGAGGGCCGCGGACTGGCGGAACGGCCCATGACAAGCCGTTTCAAAGAGGTGCTGAACCTCCAGTACAAGACGAATCTGAACAGATGGATTTTCGATTTCACCGCTTCTCTCAACGGGTCGTCGAGAGTCTATGACTTCATGCGCACCCTGACCGACGAAGACGGGGAACTTCTTTACCCGAAAGGTCGCACGCCCGTGTATCCTATGCTGTATGCGCAGATAACCAAGCGCTTCCGCGGATTCGACATATACGTCGGAGCCGAAAACATCACCGGCTACAGGCAGAAGCACGTGATAATAGGGACAACCGGAAAAGACGGCCATGTGGACGCAAGAGTCCCGTCCTTCGACGCCAGCGCTGTCTGGGGGCCGCTCATGGGCCTTAAAGCGGACATAGGCATCCGCATCACACTTTGGAAAATGGGAAGATAAAAACCTACAGGAATATGACTTTGAAATTCAAGACATTCGCACTCGGCGCCGCCATCGCGCTCGCATCGGCGGCAGCGGCCCAGGCCGCGGAACTTTCATCCTCCGTCGTCCCGGATGACGGCAAAAAGGAAGAAACCCGGAAAAAAGCCGATCTGAAGACCGTGGTGTTCGCCACGGACATGACATGCCACAATTGCGTCAAAAAGATGAATGAAAACCTTCAGTTCCTCCGTGGAGTAAAGGATCTGGAGGTGTCATTGGAAAAGGAGCTCGTAACCATAAAATACGATCCGTCAAAGACTGACGAGACCAAGCTCGCCGAAGCCATCAGGAAGCTCGGCTACAAGGCGGAGAAAGTCGAGACGTCGAGCTCCCTGTGAGTCAGCCTTATCTTCACGTTGAACCGGCCCGCGAGGTGTTCGGCGAGATGTTCTGCGCAATAGACCGAGCGGTGCTGCCCGCCGGTGCATCCGAAACATATCTGCAGATGTGAGAACTTCCTCTCTATGTAACGCTTTACATGCCTGTCCACAAGGGCATACACGTTTTCGAGGAAAGGCATCACCTCCCCGTCGTCCTCAAGGAATTTTATGACTTCGGGATCTTTGCCGGTAAATTGCCTGTAATGCTCGTATTTGCCGGGATTGTTGATTGAACGGCAGTCGAACACGTAGCCTCCGCCGTTTCCGGTGGGATCGGCGGGGATGCCTTTTTTATATGCAAAACTGCATATGCGCACTTCAAGGCGCCTGTCCTCCGCCACTTCATAGAACTGCGGCATGGAAGCCAGCCGCAGGAGCAGGTCGCTGAGATAAGGGTATTCCTTGAACGGTGTCTTGAGCAGGCTGCGCAGATTGTCGAGGGCGTACGGGACGCTCGCCAGAAAATGCGGCTTCTTCTCGAAATACCCGCGGAAACCGTATGCCCCGAGCACCTGGAGAGTGCGGAACAGCACGAAAAGACGCAGCTTTTCAGTGAAGACGCCCTCATCCACAGGCATGTAGTTCTTCAGCGCACGAAGGTATGAACGGACCAGTTCGCGTTTCAGCCCCTCCGGATAACGGGAGCGGGCCTGCCATATGAAAGAGGCCACGTCATAATAGATCGGGCCCCTGCGCCCTCCCTGATAGTCTATGAAATACGGTTCGCCGTCGCGGAACATGACGTTGCGCGCCTGAAAATCCCTGTACATGAAGGTATTTCCCATGTCTCCGAGCAGATCGGCCTTGAAGTTCTCGAAATCATCCTGCAGCAGGACTTCATTGAAATCTATGCCGGTGGCCTTGAGAAAACAATATTTGAAATAGTTCAGGTCGAAATCCACCATCCTCGCATCGAATTCCGGCTGGGGATAGCACACAGAATAGTCGAGCCCCTCGGCGCCTTTGAACTGCAGCTCCGGCAGCATCTCTATCGTCCTGCACAGCAAATTGCTTTCATATGAACTGTACTCCCCGTTTTCGCGGCCATGGGACACCATGTTGTACAGGATGTTGTCGCCAAGATCTTCCTGGATATAGCACATGCCGTCTTCGCTGACGGACAGGACGACCGGCACATTCAGCCCCTTTTCCTTGAAATGCCTGCTGAGCGAAACGAAGGCCCTGTTCTCCTCGAAGCTCGTTCCGATCACGCCTATTACCGATTTTCCGCCTCCGCCGAGACGGAAATATCTGCGGTTGCTTCCGGAAGAGTTGATCTCGGTCCGTTCGGCAAGTTTCTGTCCGGTATACTGTTCGAACAATATCTGAAGTCTGTCTTCTGCCATAATGATGTATTTATGTCCGCACGCCGCGGACGCCATACTGCAAATATAGTCAAAAGATCGGCAATACCGCGGAAGTTCCGACAAGGCCGGCGGAGGTCCGGAAGCATATCCGCCTTTTTTATTATCTTTGTAGCCTGATGAAAAGCTTTTTGTCGAAGATACTGCTTCCGGCGGCCATTTCCGGACTTGCGGTCATGCAGCTTGCGATGCGCCCTGCATCCCTGAGGGAGGCTCCGCGCCACAGGCTCTGCATTCCGCAGGTACAGGTGGACACGACGGTCGTCCTGCCGGGGGAGGAACCGGCCGTCGAAGAAAACTATGACGACTCCCTGTACCTTTTCGGTTTTTCCGATGAAGGCGAAAAGCCCGCCGTACAGGCGAAGGACACCATAAAGGCGCCCGATTCGCTGCTCGTCACCGATCCTTTCCTGTATGAATGGTACGTGGCCGTCAAAGATTCCCTCACCCACAGGATGACGGTGGACTCGCTACGCGCGTCCGGAGACAGCCTCATCTGGCCGAGAATAGATTCGCTGTACGCGACGGACTCCACCGAAAGGGTGAAGAAAGCATTCGAAGAATGGTACGCCGCTCTCGACAAAATGGAGCGCAAGAGATACGATGCGGAACAGAAAGCGGCAAAAAAAGTGCGTGCCGCCGACAGCATTTCCCGCATAAAAGACAGCATCAGGCAACACCGGGACAGCATAAGGGATTCCAAGCTGAGAATTCTCGAGACATTCGCCATCCCGGATTCGATGCATCTGAAGCGCCTGATCTCATGGCGGCACGACAGGTATTTCAACAAAGTCATCCTTCAGGAGACGGACACGGCCTTCAATTACCATTTCAACGATCTGCCGTTTCTGCGCAACGACGTAGGCGCCACTTTCCTCGGCGTCGCCGGCTCGGCCGTGCAGACTTACGATTTCTTCAAGCGTACGGAAGAAGACGGGGCATCCTTCTACACCCCTTACGAAGCATACAGCTACACCGCGCACACGCTTCCGCTTTACAACACCAAAACGCCGTACACCGAACTTGAATATTACGGCACTTTGTTCGCCCCGCAGAACAAACAGTCCAACAACCTCCGCATATTCACGACGCAGAACCTGACCCCGGAATTCAATTTCGCCCTTGAATACAGGCGGTTCGGCGGCGAAGGAATCCTGCAGAACGAAAGAACGGCCAACAAGACTTTCGTCGCCTCGGCCAACAGGCTCGGAAAGAAGCATCTGCTTCATGCGGGATACATATACAACAAGGTAATACAGAACGAAAACGGCGGCCTTCAGGATCCTTTCTGGATACGGGACACCACGGTGGACGCAAGGGAGATATCCGTCTTCCTCACCGATGCCAAGAACACATACAAAAAGAACACCCTGTTTCTTGACCAGACATACCGGATTCCGCTGAATTTCATAAAGAAAGCCGTCAAGGAGGACGAAGCGGACAGCACCGGGACCGACGTCACCACCATATTTATAGGCCATGCTTCGGAATATTCCGTCTACACAAAACATTATACCGACGGAGTGAGGGCCGGCGACGGGGCCGGAAGCGAATTCTACAACGGGAATTTCTTCATAAGTCCGGACGGCAGCAACGATTCGCTCAGAATGACGAGACTGGAAAACAGAGTGTTCGCAAGGCTCCAGCCATGGTCGGACGAGGCTGTCATTTCAAAACTTGACGTAGGCATAGGCAACCGCATACGCAGGTTCTACGACTTCAGTCCCGACACCTATCTGCACGGGACAAGCCACAGGACATGGATTTCCAATTACATTTACGCCGGCACCGAGGGCCGGATAAAGAAATACGTCAACTGGGATGCGGTCGGCAGCTACACGTTCACCGGACATGAGGCCAACGACATGATGCTGAAGGCACATGCGGGGCTGGACGTCTACCCGTTCAGGCGCGACCGCAACAGTCCGGCGTCGCTGAACGTGTATTTCGAGACCTCCCTCAAGGAACCGGATTTCTACCAGCAGCGCCTATATTCCAATCATTACAGATGGAACAACGATTTCGGAAAGATCTCGCTGTCCAAACTGCAGGCTTCGCTCGACATACCCCGCTGGAAACTGCATGCCGACGTAGGATATTCGCTTTCAGCCAATGCAATATGGTACGATACGCTGGGCGTCGTCAGGCAGAATGCCGGCACCGTCAGCATACTTAAGCTTGGACTGGAAAAGAATTTCACCATAGGGAACATTCTGCATCTGGACAACAGGGCCCTGATCCAGTTCTCGTCCGACGAAAACGTAGTGCCGCTGCCTAAAGCGGCGTTCAATCTGAGATATTATCTGCAGTTCAACATCGTAAGCGAGGACATAATGAAGATGCAGATTGGTGTCAACGCCCTGTACAACACCAAATGGTATGCCCCCGCCTACAATCCTGTGGCCGGCAGCTTCATGGCACAGAACAAGATGCAGTACGGAGCCTGTCCCTACTTCGACGTGTTCGCCAACATCCAGTGGAAGCGGGCGTGCATTTTCGTCAAATTGGAAAATGCGGGACAGGGATGGCCGAACGCAGGAAAAGACTATTTCAGCGCCCACAATTATATACACACCCAAAGGGCGGTGAAAATAGGCATATACTGGCCGTTCTACACTCAGTCCCGGGTGAACGCCACCCTCAGCGGAATGGCTTCCGGCGGCCGGAGCGGCGGAGGCGGAGGAAGTTCAAGGGCAATGAACTCCACGCCATGAGACGCGCTGACGGCACCCGGCGCAGGATAGCCCGTGCGGCCTTCGCCGTCGCGGCCGCCATGATGGTGACGGCCCCTTCGGACATGAAGAAGGACATGCCCGGTCGGATACGCGCCGCCGCGCCGCTGCGCTTGATATCCACGCTGCCGGACGGCGCCGAAAAAGAATTCCATTATTATCTTGCCTCCAGATTCGCCGACGACATGGGATTTGACGAGATGCAGCCGGCATGGACGGACGATGAAGGCGCCGCATTGGACTTGCTGCGCGGCGGCGCGGCCGACATCGTGATATGTCCCGATACCGTCGCCGCACCGGGTTTTCTCCGTTCCCGCAGCCTGAAAAACGTCGTCTGGATGCTCCGGGAAAATGATGCAGAACTGCTCGCCGTCCTCAACGGATGGCTTTCCGACATAATGAAAGCCTACGACAGAACATACGGCACCGCGGCCGTCTCGGACGTAAAAAAAGGAATCATAAGCCCCTATGACACATTCGTAAGGCGGGCGGCGGACAAATACGGCCTCGACTGGAGACTGCTGTCATCGGTCATCTACCACGAATCCCGTTTCGAGAACAAGGCCGTCTCCGGAAAAGGAGCCGTAGGACTGATGCAGATCGTGACTTCAGTACATGACAAGGACAACCTGCACGATCCCGGGACCAACATCGACTTCGGAGCGGGGCTCATGGGCAGGCTTATAAAATCTTTTGAAAACTACGGGGCCGACAGTACCGAAGCCTTGAAATTCGCCTTGGCCGCATATAACATAGGCTCGGCAAGAATGCTGAGATACATCTCCTATGCGGCGGAAAACAACGCCGACTGCACCCGGCTCGACGGTGTCATGGACGCCGTCACGGACATGGAGGGATTCAGCGGAAGCCGCGTCGGCGGATACGTCGATTCCGTCCTCAACACATATTACGACTATACCCGCCTGTACGGGAAATGATCACTTTACACGTACTGTCTCGGCTGGATCCACCTTGGATATGAACAGCGTCGGCAGAAGCACGGACAGCATTATCACCGCATAGGCGGCAGCATTGGCCGCAGCCACGGCCGGCAGGTCCAGATGCACCGGCACGAAAGAAACGAAATAATTTTCAGGGTTCAGCCTTATGAAATGAGTCAGGCCCTGAAACAGGCAGAACAGCAAGGCGAGCCCGTCCCCTATCGCCATCCCCTTAAGAGCCAGCACGGAAGCCATCCTCACGAAGACGGCCGATATGGAGCGGTCGGTCATGCCGAGCGTCTTAAGCGTGCCGATGACAGAAATGTTGCGGAACAACAATATCAAAAGGCCCGAAATCATGTTGAACCCTGCCACCGCCGTCATGAGAATCATTATGAAAAGCACGTTGAAATCAAGCAGATCCAGCCAGTCGAAAAGTCCGGCATACAGCCTTCTGGCGCTCGTGGCTATAAGGGACTGTTCGGCTTCATCGCCGCTCGTCAGAAGCCTCGCCCCAGCGTCTTCCGCGACGGCGTCCATCGTCTTTCTGTCGTGCCGGCCGCTCTCAAGCATTATTTCAAGCGCGGAAACACGAGTCGAATCCCAGCCGTTCAGCCTCCGCAGGTCGGACAGGTTGGCGCGCACAATCATATTGTCCCCTATGTCGAGCATGCTTTCGTATACGCCGCCGACGCGGAAATTCCGCGCCCTGACGTTTTCTCCAACGAAATAAGCCGTCATGCGGTCTCCGGGGCCGAGCCCCGTCTTTTCCGCAAGCGAATGCGGAACCGATACGACAAGAGAGCTGTCGGCGTCTTCCGTGCCCTTGAACATGACCCCGTAAATGGCGTCGCCGCACTTGACTATGCCGGCCCTGTAGACGGCAGGGACAATCTCCGCCACTCCGTCCATGGACAATATCTCATCGGAGAAAGACAATACGGACGGCACCGCGGCCGACCCTCCGGTGTAATTGAGCGTATAAGGGGTAATCCGTACGTCGCCGGAGACAGAAGAAAGGCCATCCCCCACGGCTCTTCTGAAGCCGGAAGAGATGGCCGTCGCAATCGTCATGACGAAGAAACTGACGGCGATGGATATCACCGCCACGTTTCCCCGGAAGCGCAGCCTGCCGGCTATGAAACCGGAAGGCGTCATGCTACCATATATGGACGCGTTCGTTCTCCGGACGGAACATCTTGTCCCCCTCCTTTATGCCGAAGGCATCGAAGAAAGTCCCGAAGTTCTTTACGGAAACGTTTACGCGGTTCTCGGCGAGCGAGTGCGGATCGATCTTGGTGAGGCGCTCCTTTTCCTGATCCGTAATGTTCTGCGCCCATATTATGCCGTAGGACAGATAGAAGCGCTGTTCGGCGGTAAAGCCGTCGATCGGCTCGGGATGTTTGCCTTTCCATGAATTTTCCATGGCGCTGTATGCGATGCTCAGGCCGCCGTGGTCGCCTATGTTCTCCCCGAGGGTAAGGCTGCCGTTGGCCTTGACGCCGGGAACGACCTCTATTTCATCGAACTGTGAAACGAGCACGGCCGATTTCTCTTTGAATTTCGCCTCGTCGGCGGGAGTCCACCAGTCGCTCATGTTGCCGAATGCGTCGAACAGCCTGCCCTGGTCATCGAAGCCGTGGGACATCTCATGCCCTATCACCACGCCTATGCCGCCGTAGTTCACCGCATCGTCCGCATCGGGATTGAAGAACGGAGGCTGCAGAATAGCCGCCGGGAAGCATATCTCGTTGGTGGTAGGATTGTAATAGGCATTGACGGTCTGGGGAGTCATGCCCCACTCGGTCCTGTCGGTAGGCTTTCCGAGCTTGGAAAGATTGTCGGAAACATACCATGTCGAAGCATTGAGCATATTCTCATAATATGATTTCGAAGGATCGATGTCAAGCGTGGAATAATCTTTCCATTTGTCGGGATAGCCTATCTTGACGGTGAAATGTTCGAGCTTTTCGTGCGCCTTCGCCTTGGTGGTGTCCCCCATCCAGTCCAGCGCGTCTATATGCTGTCCGAGGGCGACGCGGAGATTCTCGACAAGTTCGATCATCTTTTCCTTTGAGGACTCGGGGAAATATTTGTCCACGTACATTTTGCCCACGGCCTCGCCGAGAAGCGAATTGGGAACCCTCATGGCCCTCTTCCAACGCGGCTGCTGCTCCTGCGCGCCGGAAAGCCGATGGCTGAAGAACTCCCATGAAGCGTTGTAATAATCATCGCTCAGAGCGCCGCACGCCCCGCTGATGAATCCGGCGAGAAGATAATCCTTGAGTTCTTCAAGGCCTGTGGTTTCAATCACCTCGCACAGCCCGTCGAAATACGAAGGCTCGCCGAGTATAAGCTTCTCCTGCGGAGGAATGCCGCGCGCCGCGAAATAATCATCGAACCTGACGGCGGGATACCTGCCGGCGAGTTCGGCGGAGGACATGGGATTGTATCCTGCCTTAACGTCGCGCTGCTGAACTCTTGACCATGACACTTTGGCGAGCCTGTCTTCGACGGCAAGCGCATTGGCGGCCTTTGTCTCGGGCTCCTCTATGCCGGAAAGGCTGAATATCTTGGTAAGGAATTCAAGATAAGCCTGCTTGAGCTCCGCGTTCGCAGGATCGATATAGTAGTCGCGATCCCCCATTCCGAGGCCGCCCTGTCCTATATAAAGGACCTGCGAATCGCTGTCGGCAAGGTCGGCTTCGACATAAACGCCGAAAAATCCGCCCTCTCCGTGTGCATGCAGTTCCGCCACTTTCTTTATAAGAGCCTCCTTGCCGTCGATGGCACGGATCTCCGCAATATACGGCAGAATCGGAGCGCAGCCGTCGGCATTGCGTTTCACGGAGTCGAGAGCCATCTTATAAAGATCCGAAATCTTTTGTTCGACCGTACCGGCCTTGGCGGTCATTCCGGCCATGTTTTCGAAGAGGCTGTTGATCCTCTCCTCATTGTTCTCGTTGAGTACGTCGAACGAGCCGAAACGGGCATATTCGGGCCTGAGCGGATTCTTTTCCCTCCAGCCTCCGGTCGCATACTGATAAAAATCTTCTGCCGGGGAGACGGACGTGTCAAGATATGACAGATCGAGTGCAGGCGCTCCGGACTTTCCGCCCGTAGCGCATCCGGCGACAGCCATAGCGGATACCATAAGCATTAATACTTTTTTCATAATCAAACAATTTATGAATGTCCATGCAATTTTTGCCAAAATGAATTTAGCTTGCAAATTTACTCATTTTTACACATCTTTATGCCTGAAATACACGTAAAATGATGAAAAACAATATAAGAAACGTCCTTATGCGCTATCTGGCCGCCACCGCAGGCCTTTTTCTCGTGGCGGTAGGAGTGGCGCTGTCGATAGAATCGGATCTCGGCACGGCTCCCGTGTCTTGTCCCCCGTACGTGGCGCACCTCTGCGGCGGCGCGCTGACGGTAGGCGAATATACAGGCCTCATGCACCTCTTGTTCATAGTGTTCCAGATGGTGCTGCTCGGCCGCAGGTTCAAGGCCGCGTACCTGATGCAGGTTCCGGCCGCCGTCGTTTTCGGAGCCCTTACCGACATCGCGATAGGCGCCTTTTCATGGCTCGACATTTCTTCTTATGCCGGCAGGCTTGCCCTTACAATTGCGGCCGTGGCCGTCACCGCCTTGGGCGTCAGCATGGAAGTGCTCCCGCAGGCGTGGATGCTCGCAGGCGAACAGACCGTATGGGCCCTGTCGGAAAAGACAGGAGTCCGCTACGACAAGATGAAGGTATGCTTCGACGTGTTCCTCGTCGTCGCATCGGCCGCATTCTCATTCATCTTTTTCCGCAGTCCGTTCGGGAACGGGCATGAATTCGTGATACGTGAAGGCACGATAATATTCGCGATATGCACAGGACTGTGCATGAGGCTGACGGACCCGCTGGTGAAGAAGATGTTCGGGAAAATCATTTCAGGGAGTTGAGCCGAGCCTCGGCCTGCTTCTGTTCCGTCTCGGAGCCATAGCGCATGAGCATCGGAAGATATTTCTTCTCCAGCTTGACATTCTTGTCCCTGCGTGCCAGCAATATGCAGTTGGTGATGGCAGTAATGTCGTCAGGATGGTTCTTGAGCACCTTGTTGTACCATTTGAGTGCGGTCTTGCCGTCCTTTTTGCCCACAAAATAGTAAGAACCTATATTGTCGAGAAACAAAGGATTGTCCGGATTGTAGGCGAGCATCGTTTCGGACAGAGCCCGGAAAGCCTCGTATGCGTTCGGCGTGGCCAATTTGAACATGCCGTAGCAATATTCCTGCATGAGGGCGCAGAAAGTTTCATTGTCCACGGGGCCGCCGTTGAACGTCCATGACGGATGTGCCGTGTAATTGTATTCCACAAGGCTCTGAAGATAGGAAAGAGTCATGTCGGGACTGCCTTTCTCATAGTCGAGAAGGGAGGCTGATTTGTTGAATCGAAGGTCGAGACGGTCAGGATACAGCTTGGCGGCCCGCTCTATGGCCTGCTGCCCCGCCGAAAACAGTTCATCGTCGAATACCGGCTCCTCGAAATAATTCACGTCCCTTCCGAGAGAATCCTTCAGGGCCAGCACGGGTTCCTTGCCGAGATAGCGGGAGCCTTCACGGACGACTATTTCCGTGCTCCTGGACTTGCTGTAATAATACATGAATTTCGCGGACAGCATGTCCAGATCGTCCGGATAGGCTTCTTCCCATTTGCGCACCAAGGTCTCGATGCCAACTCCGCCCGGGCCGAGACGGGACGCGAGAAGTGAATAACGCTCCGCGAACTGCTCTTTGGTTTCCTGGGCGTTCACGGCGACTGCGGCCGACACGGTCATCAGGGCCGCAAGGATATGTCTTTTTATTGTCATGACTTTTCCGGTTTGCATTATGTCGGGACAAATATAATAAATTCATCGGCGGATGCGGATCCTCCGGGCGGCAGGATGGAGGTTGTTGCAGCGGGTGCCGAGGTTTTTTACGAAACCCAGCGGCAGGCCTCCGAAGGTGACGGCGACATAGCCTTTCGGGGCATCCGGAAGGACGATTGAGTCGCGGGACAGGAAATCCAGCGCCGTCTTCCTGTCGAGCTCGGCCGAGGGGAAAGCGTCTCCGGCAAAGGCCAATGACAGGGCAAGGTCCGCCGACGGCACCGTAACGCTTCCCTTTACGGTCCCGGCCCGGACTCCGGCCGAAAGCGGACGCAGGAAATCAAGTGCGGCAATTTCCATGCCTATGCGCTCCGGAACTGCCCAGAGAGCATCCCCGCGCATACTGAACGACATCTTCGGAGAAAACCATTCCGCATGGCCGCCATGCCGGGATTCATTTCCGCCGCGGACGGGACGGAGACGGAACGGGCCGGAAGATGCCGTCTTGCGCAGGACGGCGGCGTACTGCCCTTCCCCGGGCACACGGCCGGGCAGCAGGGCGTATCCGCATTCCGTTTCCAATATTCCGGAAAAAGGCATTTCAGGCTTCACGACCTCGGCTCCGAGATGTCCGGCGATCCATTGCACGTTGTCATCGTTCTCCATGCGGTTGAACGTGCATGTAGAATAAATGAGCGTCCCTCCCTCTGCAAGGGCGGGAAAGGCGTCCGCAATAATCCTCCTTTGCCTGGCCGCGCACAGCTCCACGGCCTGAAGCGACCAGTCCGCCACAGCGCCGGCGTCTTTTCTGAACATGCCTTCGCCAGAGCACGGCACGTCGGCCACCACGACATCGAAGAAACCTCCGAGAGAGGCGAACGCGGAGGGATCAGCGGAGGTGACCGCCACGTTGGGATCCCCCCAGAGGGCGACATTGTCCCTCAGAACCCCGGCCCTCTGCCCGTTCACCTCGTTGGCCACAAGAATGAAGGAATCACCGCACGCTTCCCGCAGAGACGCCGCCAGATCGGTGGTCTTCCCTCCGGGAGCCGCGCACAGGTCAAGAACCCTCAAGGGCCTTTCCTTCCTGCCTGCGCATTGTCTGAAAAGGCGGCCGGGGAACATGGCCGAAGAATCCTGCACATAATAGGCCCCGGCATGGAAGAACGGATCATCCGTAAAGCATGGCCTCTCCGCGAGCAGAAAGCCGTGGGGGCTCCATGGTACGGGACCGGCTACCGGGAAAGGAGGCTCCGGCAGCTTGAAAGGATTGGTGCGCAAAGATGCCGACGGCACCCCGGACAGGGCCTCCGCCAGCTTCGACGCTTCCACGGCGCCCAAAGATTCTTCAAGAAGGCGCCGGAAATCCTTGTCCGAAAGATCAAGCATTTCCTTTGAACATGGACGGGTCGAATCCCTCGGGCATCCTGCCTTCGGATGCATCCACCAGGCCGTCCACTATTTTGTTCAGTGCATCCTTCAGCTTGGAGCCGAGCATCATCTGCATCATGAAATTGAGTTCGGCCGACACCTCTATATGAAAATCGGTCTTTCCGGGATCCCCGGCGTCGTCGAAGAACATTGTCGCGCCGAAGCGGAACGGGGAAGCGCCGTCATCGCTGAAGGCGATCCTCGAATACGGGGTGCGCCCGGTGACGGTCACGCCTATGTCGAAACCCTGAACCGAAGCCTTTATGCTGTCATAGTCCGCCGTGATCCCCTGCTTCTTGTCCTCGGGAAGATAATTGAGGAAATTGCGCATGTCGGTGAAAGACATGTACATCTCGGCTTGGGAACGGGACACTATACCGTGTTTGCTTTTGAATTCTGCCATAATATGATTTGAATAATCGGAATTATCATGATATATTTACCAACTTGATACAAATATAAGGAATTTCACCGACATCATGCACAAGATATATTTCGAAAAAAGGGTCATCATCATCTGCCGGCCGGAAGACGAATCGCTCGCCGACCCCAATTCGGTGGAATTCCACCTCGGGGAGAATTTCGGCATGCACGATCTGGTGGACATGTTCGAACTTTCCAGGACCCTGTCCAAGATATATATACCGGCCGACGACACCGAAAAGACCTACCGCCGCATCTGCGCCGAATTCAAAGAAGTGTCGGCCGCCGGAGGGCTCGTGTCCAACCGCTGCGGCGACTTCCTGCTCATCTCGAGGAACGGGATGTGGGACCTGCCCAAAGGACACCTCGAAGAAGGGGAAAGCATGGAGGAATGCGCCGTCAGGGAAGTGCAGGA
The DNA here is from genome assembly GCA_947588835.1 of uncultured Bacteroidales bacterium. Taxonomy (GTDB): domain Bacteria; phylum Bacteroidota; class Bacteroidia; order Bacteroidales; family UBA932; genus Cryptobacteroides. The sequence goes on from CANPZS010000006.1 coordinate 40,988, forward strand.
GGAAACCGGGGTGGACTGCCTGCGCATCCGCAGGCTGATATGCGTCACCGACCATTGCTATATGCGCGACGGGATATGGCATCTGAAACACACGTGGTGGTACGACATGCTCTACACCGCCCCTACGGATTTGACGCCCCAGAGGGAGGAAGACATATCCAAAGCGGCGTGGGTGGCGAAATCCAGCCTGCCCCCGTTCCTCAAGCGTACCTATCCGTCCATAACCGAAGTATTCCGCGAAGCCAAGGTATAGGCGAAATCGTGTGAATTTTTTGAAACTTATTCCGGACAAAGTCCGTATTATATAATTGAAACAATTGAAAATTCATGAAACTGTCGCAATTCCAATTCAGTCTGCCCAAAGACCGCATAGCATCCGAACCGACGAGATGGCGCGATGAATGCCGCCTGATGGTCCTGCACAAGGACACGGGAGAGATCGAACACAAGATATTCAAGGAAATCATAGACTATTTCGGGAAGGGCGACACCTTCGTGCTCAACGACACGAAAGTATTTCCTGCCAGGCTTTTCGGCAAGAAAGAGAAGACGGGGGCCGACATAATGGTTTTCCTCCTGAGGGAGCTCAACCGCGAACAGCGCCTGTGGGACGTAATCGTGGATCCGGCGCGCAAGATAAGGATAGGCAACAAGCTGTATTTCGGCGATGACCAAAGTCTCGTGGCCGAAGTCGTGGACAACACCACTTCAAGGGGCCGCACGCTGCGGTTTCTCTACGACGGGAGCTACGAAGAATTCAAGGACACTCTCTTTTCCCTCGGAGAGACCCCCATACTTCCCATTTTCAAAGAAAAGGTGACCGAGGAGGACAAAGAGAATTTCCAGACCATCTTCGCCGACAAAGAAGGGGCCGTGTCCGCTCCGGCCGCAGGGCTGCATTTCAGCCGCGAGCTGTTCAACAGAATGATTCTAAAGGACATCAACAAAACGTTCATCACCGTCCACATGGGGATAGGACATTTCCGCAAAGTGGACGTAGAGGATCTTTCCAAGCACCGCATGGATTCGGAGAGGCTCATAATCAGCCAGGAAGCCGCCGATGCCATCAACTTCACCAAACGCAGCGGGCATAAGGTGCTTGCCGTGGGCGCCACGGTGATGAGGGGCCTTGAGACATATGTCACCACCAACCACGAAGTGAATGCATACGACGGATGGACCAACAAATTCATATTCCCGCCGTATCAGTTCGCCGTTCCGGATGCTATAGTGTCCAATTTCCATCTGCCGGAATCCACCATGCTCATGTCGGTGGCCGCATTCGGAGGGTTCGACAAGGTGATGAACGCCTACAAAGTAGCGCTCGATGAAAAATACCGCTTCGGGCCCTATGGCGACGCAATGCTCATAGTCTGAGTCCGCTATGTCCGCCGGCTGACAGGACAATGCGCCTGACATTGTCTGCCTTGTCCGGCCGAAAATCGGGCCGCGACGGAAAGAAGCCCGGGCGCGGCGGACGGAACACATTAAAAAAGACATAAAATCCTAAAAAAACAGAAAAAGTAAGGGGCTTCCAAGCCGCGGCCGCAAGTTTTTTCGGCGCGAGGGCATATATTTGCGCAGACCTCATGAACTCCAGGACATGGATGCCTCATCTTACGAACGAATCTGTCTCTGCGCCCTGAACACGATATTCGGCTATAATCCGATGGCAGGCCTCGCCCTCATCGAAGGCCTCGGCTCGGGAGCGGCGGCGTTCGCGCTGGAGCCTGCCGAGCTGCGCGGGCTCCTGCGCGGATACCCCGTCCATGCGTCGCGCATGGACGGGCGGGCCCTCGAAGCTGCGGCGTCGCAGCTCGAGGACATGGCCGCTCGCGGCGCCGCTTTCGTCTCCGTAGCCGACGACTGCTATCCGGAACTCCTGAGGGAATGCCCGGACCGTCCCATAGGCCTGTATGTGTGCGGAGCGTCCCCTCCGGAGATACTTTTCTCAAAGAAGCCCGTCATCGCCATAGTGGGCACACGCGACATCTCCCCTTACGGCAGAAAATGGTGCAGGCGTATAGTGGAGGCCCTTTCATGCACCGAAGAAAAGCCTCTCATAACAAGCGGACTGGCATACGGCACCGACATCGCCGCCCACATGCACGCCCTCGATCTCGGACTTCCCACGATAGCCGTAATGGCTACCGGCATCGATTCGGTCTATCCGGCTTCGCACCGCGGAGCCGCGCGGCGCATAGTCCGCGGCGAAGGGTGCGCGGTCATAACCGACTATCCGCCCGGTACGGAGCCGATACCGATAAACTTTATACGGAGGAACCGCATAATAGCCGGCATGTCCTCCGCAGTCATACTCATCGAATCGCGCATCAAGGGAGGAGGCATGACGACCGCCCGACTGGCGGACGGATATTCCCGCCCCGTCTATGCCCTCCCGGGCAGGACGGATGACGAAAGGTCGCAGGGCTGCAACCGTCTCATCGGCGAGAAGACGGCCGAAATATTCACGGACGCGGACGACCTCGTCCTGCGGCTCGGTCTGCACGCTTCGGCCCGGGCGCCGGAGCGTTCCGCCGCGGAGCGGCTCCGCGTCCGCTATCACCGTACCCTTTCCGAACCCAAAATCGAAGCCGTGTCAAAGGTCTACGCCGCCATAGAGGCATCCGCAGGCATAAGTCCGGACAGCATCTGCAGGCAGACCGGACTTGCATGGCCGGAAGTGGCCGAATGCAGTTCGATTCTCGAAAACGACGGCCTCATATCGGTGGACCTCCTGCAGCGATGCTCAACGACCGGAAAGCCTTTCTGACCCGCTCCGGCGGCGGAGCGCGGCCGATGCGTCCGTTATCGCGAAAAGTTTTTAACTTTGCCGGCGGGAAACGCCGCAGGAAATGTTCATAGACACTCACACGCATTACAACGATCCCCGCTACGCCGAAGATCTCGACGCCGTCATCTCACGGGCGGCTGCCGCCGGAGTGGGCAAGATGATACAGGCCGACATAGATGGCTCGGAACGGGAAAGCATGTTCGCGGTCACCAAACGGTATCCGGGCATGCTGTACAACATGCTCGGCCTATACCCGGGCTCGGTGGACGCCGGCTGGCGCGATGAGATGGACGCCATGACGGCATGCAAGGACCGGGGAGCCGTCGCCATAGGAGAAATAGGGCTGGACTACCACGAGGGCGGCCGCTTCCGCGAGGAGCAGAAGGAGGCTTTCCGAGTGCAACTCGAACTCGCCTCGCAATGGGACCTCCCGGTGAACATCCACCTCAGGGACGCCCTCGAAGATTTCCTGAAAATAATAAAGGACAGCGCCCGTCTCCATCTCCGCGGCAACCTGCATTGCTACGGGGGCAGCTACGAGACTTTCCGCGAAGTGCGGAAATACGGCGACTGGTACGTCGGCATCGGCGGAGTGGTGACTTTCAAAAACGCGTCCGTCGCCGAAGCCGTGAAGAAGATCCCGCTCGACAGGATACTGCTCGAGACCGACTGCCCGTACCTGGCGCCCGTCCCCTATCGCGGGCAGCGCAACGAAAGTTCGTACATCCCGATCATAGCCGCCAAAATAGCGGAGCTGAAAGGGACGGACATAGCGGAAATTGAAGCGACCACCACATCCAACGCACTGAAACTGTTCGGAATATGACCAGAGCCAAAAAAGCCGCGATATTGCTCATCTACACCGGCGGCACCATCGGCATGAAACATGATTTCGGAGCCAGGGCATTGAAGCCCTTCGACTTCGGACAGATACTCGACGAAGTGCCCGAGCTGGGCAAGTTCGCCTTCAAGATAGACTCGCTGTCCTTCGATCCGCTCATCGATTCTTCCGACGTGGATCCGTCAGTATGGGTGAAGATAGCGGGCACCATAAAGGAAAGGTACGACGGCTACGACGGATTCGTCATCCTGCACGGCACCGACACGATGGCCTACTCGGCCTCCGCCCTGAGCTTCATGCTCGACGGGCTCACGAAGCCGGTGGTATTCACCGGGAGCCAGCTTCCCATAGGCGTTCCGCGCACCGACGGCAAGGAAAACCTGATTTCGTCCGTAGAGATAGCCTCGGCGAAAGACGAATCGGGGCACGCCCTCGTCCCGGAAGTGTCCATCTATTTCGGTTCGCTGCTCCTGCGCGGCAACAGGGCGACCAAAATCGACTCCGAGAATTTCAGCGCATTCTGCTCCCCCAACTTTCCAGCGCTCGCCGAAGCCGGCATTAACATAAAGTACAACCGGGAATACATACGGCGTCCGCTCGACTGGTACCAGAGCCTTTCCGTACATGCCAGACTCGACACGAGGGTGTCCATCCTCAAGATCCACCCGGGCATAACTCCCCAGATAGTGCGGGGCATATTGTGCAGCCCCGACACCCGCTCCGTCATCATGGAGACCTACGGCTCCGGCAACGCCCCGTCGGCGGACTGGTTCGTCGGCGCGGTCAGGGAGGCGGTGGAGGCCGGGAAAATAATCGTGAACGTATCCCAGTGTACGGCCGGAGCGGTGGACATGGAACTGTACGCCACCGGCAGGTCCCTGCTTGAAGCCGGAGCGGTGTCGGGGCACGACTGCACCACCGAGAGCGCGCTGGCGAAACTGTTTTTCCTGCAGGGCGAAAGCGGCGACAACGAGTGGGTAAAGGCCATGATGGATGAAAATCTGAAAGGGGAAATAAAAATAAAATATTGACAATTGAAAATTATTTGCTAACTTGCACAGGCTTTAGGATATCTAACTGTTAAATAAAATATTGTTCATTTAAACACACAAAAACGAGTATGAAAAAGTTTTTCATGTTTTTGGCAGTAGCAGGCATCATGACCTTCTCTGCAACAATCGCTTCAGCTCAGGATGCCGAAGATCCGGTCGCTGAGGACGTTGTAACCGCCCCGGCAAACGATCTTGCGGCTCTTACGGCAGCAGCTCCCGAAGTGCCTCTGCATCAGGCGCTCAAGACCAAGTTCATCGAAGGCGGCGCAGGCTTCATGTCCCTGATCATCATCTGCCTCATCCTCGGTCTTGCACTTGCAATCGAGAGAATTCTTTATCTCTCGTTCTCAAAGACCAACACCGCCACCCTGCTCGAGAATGTCGAGAAGGCTCTTGAAGAAGGCGGCGTAGAGAAAGCCAAGGAAGTATGCCGCAACACCCGCGGTCCGGTGGCCAGCATTTTCTATCAGGGACTCCTCCGTCAGGAGCAAGGCCTTGACGTCGTAGAAAAGACCATCGTTTCCTATGGCGGCGTACAGATGAGCCTCATGGAGAACGGCCTTTCATGGATCTCGCTCTTCATCGGCATCGCGCCGTCCCTCGGATTCCTCGGTACCGTTATCGGTATGATTCAGGCCTTCGACGCCATCCAGGCTGCCGGCGACATCTCCCCTAACGTTGTTGCGGGCGGTATGAAGGTCGCCCTCATCACCACCGTAGGCGGTCTCATCGTAGCCATGATTCTTCAGGTATTCTACAACTATATCCTTGCCAAGATAGACGGCCTTTCCATTGACATGGAGGACGCTTCCATCCGTCTGGTGGACATCCTTACCAAGCATGAGGAAAAGAAGAACAAATAATAGAGTTTATCTACAATGGAGAAACAATCTTACGCAAAAATATTCAAATGGGTAGCGTGGGCGCTGGGTCTCATAAGCATCGTCATCCTCGTCTGGGGCTTTATCAAGGGCTTCGAGACCAATGACGGCGCTGCGGTGGACATTCTCCTTCGCTGGGCGTATGTCATGATTGGCATCGCTTTAGTGGCGGTAATTGTCATAGGCCTGTACATCTCCGTGACTACCAACCCGAAGAGTCTCCTGAGACTGGGGATCTATCTGGTGGGTGCCGCGGCGTTGTGCCTCGTCGCATACCTGTTGGCTCCGGGATCGCCCGCAGTCGGCTTTACCGGAAGCGTACTGCCTTCTGAAACGGAACTTAAAATGACCGACACGGTCCTCAACCTTACTTATATCTTCGGAGGCGCCGCCATCGTGGCCATCGTCTTCGCTGAAATATTGGGCGGAATCCGTGGTAAAAAAGCATAAGCCATGGGCAAGAAAAAAACACCTGCAATCAATTCGAGTTCAACGGCCGACATTGCGTTCCTCCTGTTGTGCTACTTCCTCATGACCACGACCATGGGCGAGCATCAGGGTCTGCAGCGTCGTCTGCCTCCTATACCTGACAAAGATCAGAACGTACAGGACCAGAAAGTTAACCGTCGTAATATAATCATCGTCAGGATTAACGCAGCCGATAAACTGTTTGCCGGTAATGAAGCCCTGGATGTAACGTTTCTCAAAGACAGAATCAAGGAATTCCTGACGAATCCCGCCAACGATCCCAACCTTCCCGAAAAGGAAATGAAAGAGATCGAAGGCTTCGGCCAGTACCCGGTATCGAAAGGCGTCATCTCCCTGCAGAATGACCGCGGCACAAGTTACCATGCCTACATCGCCGTTCAGAACGAACTCGTGAAGGCTGTCAACGAACTCCGCGACGATTTCGCAAGGCAGAACTTCGGCAAGAAGTTCGCCGCGCTTACCGAGGAACAGCAGGAAATCACCAAGAAGGCCATACCTCAGAACATATCCGAGGCAGAGCCTAAAGATGTCACCAAGAAATAAACAGGAGGATAGAATATGTCTAAATTCGGTGGATCAAACAACAAGAAAGAAGTCCCTGCGGTGACTTCAAGCTCATTGTCCGATATAGTGTTCATGCTCCTTTTCTTCTTCATGGTGACAACTCAGCTCCGTGAAACGGAAAACAAGGTGATCGTCAAGCTTCCTGAAGCATCTGAAGTTGCAAAGCTCGAGAGAAAGGACCTCGCTTCATACATCAACATCGGCACGCCTACAAAGACCTATCAGGCCACTTACGGCACCGATGCGCGTATCCAGCTCAACGATTCTTTCAAGACCACCGCTGACATCCGCGACTTTATCGCGGCGGAACGCGACGCCATGAGCGAAGCCGACCGGTCATTCATGACAGTGGATATCCGTGCCGACGAAGACGTCAGGATGGGTATCGTCAGCGATGTAAAGCAAGAGCTTAGACGTTGCTCCGCGCTGAAAATAATGTATTCGGCAAGAAAACCTGGAAAGTGATATTCCGGACAACTGAAAAAAAGCAGCCTTTCGGGGTTGCTTTTTTTTGTATGCAAGAGCTTAAAAAGCTATTTTTGCATAACAAATCAGATAAATAAAATATTTGCGATATGAAAAAATTTGTCAACGCAGCAATACGGCCGACGGCGGCATTGCTCATGGCGGCATGCATGTCCGCGGTACTTGCAGGATGCTCGGGAAAAGAGGATCCTCGTCCCAAATACATCTTCTACTTCCTCGGCGACGGGATGGGCAACTCACAGATTGCGGCCGCCGAATCCTATCTGTCCTATAAACAAGGCAAGTTCGGCGGAGAGCAGCTTTTCTTTACCACACTCCCCTGCACGGGCTTCGTAAGCACCTATTCCGCCGACCATCAGGTGACATGCTCGTCCGCGGCTGCCACGGCCTTTTCCAGCGGCGTGAAAACAAACAACGGATACATAGGCGTAGACCCCGACGGCCGGCCTGTAAGGACTGTCTCCATGGATCTCCATGACGAAGGGTACAAGATCGGCATCATGAGTTCCGTGGCCGTCAACCACGCCACGCCGGGAGCATACTACGGTCACAACCTGTCCCGGAGAAACTATTACGAAATAAGCATGGACCTGCCGGCTTCAGGATACGAATTCTTCGGAGGCCTGGGCTTCCTGGAATTCTACGGAAAGGCCGGAGACAAGGAAAGCACTTCCGCGGTATTGGAACGGGCGGGATACAAAGTATGCTACGGTGAGAAAGAATTCCGCGACAATATGGACGACTGTGGACACATCATCCTGTGCCAGGACAGATACCGCGACAAGAGCACCGGAGACATTCCCCTAACGGACAGTACCTATGTGACGCTGGCCGAGATGCTGAAGTTGAATCTGGAATATTTCGGCGACGACAAGCCTTTCTTCATCATGTGCGAAGGCGGGGAAATCGACAGCTACGCCCATGCCAACGAGGTCATGCCTATGGTGCAGGCGATATTGCGGTTTGATGACGCGGTCAAGGTGGCATACGACTTTTACCTGAAACATCCCGACGAGACATTGATAGTGGTCACGGCCGACCATGAGACCGGCGGCATCACCATAGGCGCAGGCTTCGACCAAAGCTACGCCCCGCAAAAATGGGACGTGCTCGAATCACGGCGGACGGACGGCATGACGGCCGAAGAGAAACGCGGATTCGAATGGGAAAACGGCATCGGCTGGACCACGGGAGGACATACCGGAGCCCCGGTACCCGTATTCGCGACCGGAAAAGGTGCCGAAAGATTCATAGGACGCATCGACAATACCGACATTCCGTCCAAATTGGTAGGGAAAACGTCGGGAAAATAGTATATTTGCCAAGTTTGGCCTGACGGCGGAGCCGCCGGGCGCATTTTGCACAATCATGGATAAACTGACAAGGACAAAAGTCAAGGAACTGCTCAGAACCGAGCCCGGCGTCACCGTACTTGCAAAAGGATGGGTCCGGAGCAAACGGGGAAACAAGCAGGTGAAATTCATATCCCTTAACGACGGATCCACCGTCAACAGCATACAGGTGGTGGCGGACACTTCCCTTTTCGACGAGGAACTGATAAAGAAAATTTCCACGGGAGCGAGCATCGGAGTGACCGGAGAGCTTGTTCCGTCGATAGGAAGCGGCCAGGCCGTGGAGATACAGGCCAAGGAAATAGTCCTTTACGGCGAATGCGACCCGGTGAGATATCCGCTCCAGAAGAAAGACACATCGCTGGAGTATCTGCGTACGGTGGCGCATATGCGTCCGAGGACAAACACTTTCGGCGCGGTGCTCCGGATACGTCACGCCATGGCATTCGCCATACATAAGTTTTTCAACGACAAAGGTTTCGTATACCTCAATACGCCCATCATCACCGAATCCGACGCCGAAGGAGCCGGAGACATGTTTCAGGTGACCACGATGAATCTCGCCTCGGTGCCCGTGCACGACGGAAAGGTGGACTACGGCAAAGACTTTTTCGGGAAAAAGACGAGCCTCACCGTAAGCGGGCAGCTTGAAGGGGAGCTCGGAGCCACCGCGGTAGGGGAAATCTATACTTTCGGCCCGACTTTCCGTGCCGAAAACTCCAATACGCCGAGGCACCTTGCCGAATTCTGGATGATAGAGCCGGAAATGGCGTTCTACGACATAGAGGACGACATGGTCCTCGCGGAGGAGTTCGTCAAATATCTCGTGCAGTATGCCCTCGACAATTGCATGGACGACCTGAAGTTCCTCAACGACAAATACGACGATGGCCTGATTGAAAGGCTGCGGAGCGTGCTCGGCACGGAGTTCAGGAGAGTCACATACACCGAGGGAATAGACATACTCGAGAAGTCCGGGGAACATTTCGAATTTCCGGTGCATTGGGGCAGCGACCTCCAGAGCGAACATGAAAGATATCTTGTGGAGAAATATTTCCGGAAGCCTGTCATATTGACGGACTTTCCGAAGGACATAAAGGCCTTTTACATGAAGCAGAACGACGACGGGAAGACCGTCAGGGGCATGGACGTCCTGTTTCCCAAGATAGGAGAGATCATAGGAGGCTCCGAAAGGGAGGCGTCCCTTGAAAAACTCGAGGCGAGAATAGCCGAACTCGGCATGTCAAGGAAAAATCTCGAATGGTACATAGACACGCGCCGGTTCGGGACGGTTCCCCACAGCGGATTCGGGCTCGGTTTTGAAAGGCTTCTGCTGTTCGTGACGGGAATGAGCAACATACGCGACGTGATTCCGTTCCCGAGAACTCCAAAAAACGCTGAATTCTAATACCAAACACATCATGCTGATAATAGGGATAGCGGGCGGATCCGGATCGGGGAAGACCACGGTAGTAAAAGAAATCACAAGGCGGCTCAGCGGCAAAGTAGTCGTAATTCCACAGGATTCTTATTACAAGGATTCAAGCCACCTGCCTCCGGAAGAGCGGCAAAAAATCAACTTCGACCATCCGGACGCCATAGATTTCAAGCTCCTATGCCGACAGATCAACGAATTGCGCCAGGGAAAGACCATCGAGCAGCCCGTCTACTCATATATCACATGCTCCCGTTCCAAGACGGAGACGGTGACGGTCGAACCGGCGGAAGTGATAATAGTGGAAGGAATCCTCGTTTTCACCTGCAAGGAACTCCGCGACCAGATGAACATCAAACTGTTCGTGGACGCTGACGACGACGACAGGCTCATGCGCATAATAATAAGGGACATCGAAGAAAGGGGGCGGACCATCGCCACCGCCATGGAGCATTATACCGAGACCGTCAAGCCCATGCACCTGCAGTTCATCGAGCCGTCAAAGCGCTATGCAGACATAGTGATTCCGCAGGGCGGACACAACAAAGTGGCCATAGACGTGATATCCGCCACCATCGAGCGGGCGTTGCACAACCAATAATCCGCAGTCTCAGCCGTGAAAAAGTTATCCAATGACGACAAGGCCGGAATATATGTCACTGCGATTTTCCATCTCACGGTGATAATAATATTGCTGGCCTGCTCGCTCGGATATACCATAGGCAAAGAAAATTCTTTCGTGCTCGACTTCACGAAACAGGAAGCCCTGGAACAAATCGAGCAGCTGGAGCGGATGCGCCAGGACGTATCGGACCGTCTCGAAGGGCTTATTTCCGCATCTTCCGGCGCTGAGATACGCAATGTGGCCGTAGATGCCGGCAGCACCCTGAAGGACGACCGCAACACGGATGCGGAGAAGTTGTACGAAGACGCTGAAAAACTGGCCGAACAGCTGCGGGCAGGATTCGAACCCGAGGAAAGCCCCGAAGACTATGCGGAAATTTCCCGGCCGGAACAGGACAGGAAGGAAGAGAGGAAAGAAAGTTATACCGGCCCGTCCGTCCTGTCATGGTCTTTGGACGGAAGAAAGGCGAGCCGGCTCCCGATACCTGCCTACAGATGCATGGGAGCGGGGACCATCACCGTCATAATCACCGTAAACAACAAGGGGGAAGTCATCGGCGCCAAAATAAAAGATGACGTGTCCTCAGACGACAAATGCCTCAGGGACTTCGCCATAAGGGCGGCGAGGATGTCCCGTTTTTCGGCTTCGGCCACGGCGCCGGCACGGCAGCTCGGCGACATAGTCTACAGTTTCATCGCACAGTAGGAGCCAAGTCGGAATCCGTTCTTACGACGGAAGAATTTTCAAGGGCCGTCTTCACCACATCATCCACGGGCAGATAATATCTGTAATAGGCATTCTCTCCGAGTTTAGTATACCTCGATACGAGCGCCTTGAGCTGCGGTATAAGATACGGCTCGGTCTTTTTCCATTCGGCGTCTCCTGTCACTATGCCGTCCTTACTGGCGGCGAACCTGCGGAACGCGGCGCCCGGATCGAACGAATCGAAAAAGCCGTCCATTTCCCCGAAATCCTCTATGGCAAGGAGCCTGTTCCTGTATCTGTCGAACACCGCGGAAGCGAAACGCATCTGAGTGGCCTTGCGGTTGCAGTTCAAGAAGAAATCAGTCACCCTGGAAGTGTCCACGGGCACGAAAATGTCCGGAACGATGCCTCCGCCTCCGTAGACCGGCCTGCCTCCGACGGTCATGTGAAGATCTTCAGTGTTCACCTTGATGCTGTCCTCGACGAACACTTCCCCGTCGGCGTATCTCTTGATGATGTCATACTCATAGTCGTCGGAATATGGTTTCTGTATGCATCTTCCGGACGGAGTATAGAAACGGGCCACAGTCAGGCGGATTCCCGAGCCGTCGGTAAAATAGACCGGCTCCTGCACAAGCCCTTTGCCGAAGGAACGGCGGCCTACGATGACGCCGCGGTCATTGTCCTGGACGGCGCCGGCGAAAATCTCGCTCGAAGAAGCGGAATTTTCATTTATAAGCACCGTAAGCCCTATGTCCTGCAACTTTCCGCGGCCATCGGCATAACTGCTCTCCCGCTTGCGGTGCAGACCTTCCATATATACGATGCCGGCCCTTCTCGGCAGGAATTCATTGCTCATTTTCAAGGCCTGGTCGAGATATCCGCCGACATTGTCCCTTATGTCCAGAATCATCCTTTTCATGCCCTGCCGGAGCAATTCCTCGGCCGCCGATGAAAATTCATCGTACGTGGTACGGGAGAATTTGGAAAGCCTTACATAGGCCGTGGTATCCCCAACCATGAAATAGGCGTCCACGCTGTGAAGCGGAATCTTGCCGCGGGTTATCTCGAACGGGACGGTCACGTCGCCACGCTGCACGGTAACGATCACCTTGGTGCCCGCCGGCCCCTGGATGCGGCTTACCATGCTGTCCTGTGGGAAACCCACTCCGGCTATCACCGTACTGTCCACTTTCACAAGCCTGTCCCCGGGCTGCAGGCCGGCCTTTTCCGACGGGCCTCCCGGTATGACCTCCAGCACTATGGCTGTGTCATTGGGCACATTGAACTGTATGCCTATGCCGTCGAAATTGCCCGACAGTTCCCTTTCCGACGCCTTCAGCTGTACTGGAGGCATATATATGGAATGAGGATCCAGCTTGGCGAGGGCGGCGGACACGGCCGCGTCGGTAAGGGCGCCGACGTCCACGGTGTCTACATAATTCTTTTCAACCTCGTCCAATATGAGATTCAGCTTGCGCCAGTCCTGATACCTTACCCTGCGCAGATTGCGCGTCTCAAGAGACCTTACGGACACAAGGGTGAGAAGGACTCCGACGACTATGCCAAGCAGCACCTGAATAAGCTGCAGATTGATCTTCGACTTCATCTAATCCACTTTTTCCACTTCCACGCCGGCGCGGCGAAGCAGGTCCACGCCGTCCTCGAGACGGTATTCATCACGGTAAACCACCCTTCTTATGCCGGCCTGTATAATCAGCTTTGCGCATTCCATGCAAGGAGAGGCCGTCACATACAAAGTCGCACCCGTGCTGTCGTTGCCGGACTTGGCCACTTTGGTGATGGCGTTGGCCTCGGCATGAAGCACATAGGGCTTGGTGACGCCGTTCTCGTCCTCGCATACATTCTCAAACCCCGACGGAGTGCCGTTATATCCGTCGGAGATTATCATCTTGTTCTTGACTATCAGGGCTCCCACCTGGCGCCGTTTGCAATACGAATTCTTCGCCCATACGGCCGCCATGTCGAGATAGCTGTTATCGAATTTCTCCATTATTATTTCCTCTGATAGAGATAGCGCTTGATGCTCCGCTTGGGAGTCCTCTCGAAGTCTTCGGCCATGAACTCGAGCTTCCTTATCTGGGCATATTTCGGCAGCTGCTGGTTGATTTCCGGCAACGCGGAGGTGATGCGCCTGTCCAGGCCGTCCTTTGAAAGCCCGTCAAGCTCGGCCTGATGGTAATCCGGATATATCAGGGCGGTAAGTCCTCCGGCGTCCTCTATCACAAGGGAGTCGATTACATAATTGAAATTATTTATGACGGCTTCGAGCTCCTCGGGATATATGTTCTGCCCTGAAGGTCCGAGAATCATGCACTTGGAACGGCCGCGTATATACAGATATCCGTCGGCGTCCATCACTCCGAGGTCTCCGGTCTTGAACCATCCGTCATCGGTGAACGCGGCACGGGTGACCTCCTCGTTTTCATAATATCCGAGGCAGACGTTGGGACCCTTCACCAATATCTCGCCGGGAATGTTCTGCGGATCCGAAGAATCTATCTTCACCTGCATGTTAAGGGCGGCGCGGCCGCACGAGCCCGGCTTTACCTTGTCCCAATGGGCGTAGGTGATGATGGGGGCGCATTCCGTCATGCCGTATCCCACGGTGTAGCGGAAGCCTATCTTGTTGAAGAATTTTTCCACTTCGGGGTTGAATGCGGCCCCGCCTATGATGATCTCCTCGAAGCGGCCGCCGAATGTGGCGGTCAGCTCTGAGCAGAATTTCTTCTGGATTATCTGATCCACAACCGGAATCTTCATTATCAGCTTGTTGCGGTCTATGATAGGTTTCAGCTTGGATTTGTATATCTTCTCTATGATCATCGGCACGGCAATGATTATGTCGGGCTTGATGTCGGCGAAAGCCTGCATTATGATCTTAGGGCTCGGCACGCGCGACAGGAAATGCACGTGGGCCCCGACGACCATCTCGAATATGAACTCGAACATCATTCCGTACATGTGGGCCATCGGGAGCATCGACACCACATTCATGCCGGCCTTGAACTGAGGCTCGGCATCCATGGTGGCGAACTGTATGTTGGACAGCAGGGCGCGGTATGGAATCATGACTCCTTTGGAGAAGCCCGACGAACCGGAAGTATAATTGATCATGGCAAGTTCTTCCGGGCTGTCCTCGTAATAATCGAGATCCTCCGGCCCGAAACGGCTGGGGTATTTCTTTCCGAAAGACTCGTTCAGATGCCCGCGAACCTCGGCGAACTTGTCGTCGGCGATATGCAGGAACTTGAAATTGTTTATCTGCACCACCACATACAGGCCCGGCATCTCCTCTGCGGACAGCTCATCCCAGATAACGTCATCCACGAACAGCACCTTGGAACCGGAATGGTTGATCAGATACTGCACGTTGCCGGGCTTGAACTCGTGCAATATGGGCACAATCACGGCTCCGTATGTAAGCGTGGCAAGGAAGCTGACCGCCCAGTTGGCCTGGTTGCGGGCACAGATGGCCACCTTGTCGCCTTTCTCAAGGCCGCACTGTTCAAACGCGATGTGCAGTTTGGCTATCCTGCGGGCCACATCCTTGTAAGAAAGCGTAAGTCCCTGATAGTTGGAAAGCGCAGGAGCCTCCCAATGTTCGCGGAAACTTTTTTCTATTAATTTATTGACTGACTTCAATGATATTTCCATTTTTATAGGTTTTTGGGTTTCAGTTCGACTTTATGTCTCTTTTCTTTCCGTCATAGCAGAGTCCGGATATCACGCCTTTGTCGCTTACCTCAAACTTCGCATCAGGACGGAACATCCTGTCATCATCGTATTCTTCCCCCGCGATGGCCTTCCCGCCGTTGAAATCATATACGAGAGCGCGCAGATAAGTGCGCACCACCCATACTCTGCGGCCCTTGGCCTCCAACAGTTCGGGCAGCCCCATTATGCCTTCGGGAGCCTTTATGGTACGCCACGAAGCGGGCTTGCGCCCGTGCAGGTCGTACATTTCTATGGTATTGTCCTTATGGAGCACGACGGCGCTGTAGCCATGGGTGCCGGTAAAATCGTACGCATCCGGCCCGAGAAGCACTTCCTTGCCAAGCTCCACGGGGAATCCGCCCACAAAGCGGCCGAGCCTGTCGAGAAGATAAAGTTTCGATCCGGAAGCGAAAAGGAACTGCAGCTTGCCGTTGGCGTAATAGTCCACCGTACATACGCGTCCGCACAACGCCGTTTTGAAAGGAATCCCCCAGAGGCCTTTGCCGTTTTCATCGTTCAGACACAGATACATGGATGAATTCTGATAAAAAGTATTCATCTTGCCCGTGCCGCTGTTCATGACCTTGAAGGGCCCCTCCGGCACGGTGACCACGGTATCCCGAGCTATCGCCGGGACCTTGGTCTTCTGCCTGGAATCTTTCAGGGCGGCGGTGCGGAAATCAAGATCCCTCCCCTCTCCATGCACGGTGAACGTGACGGGTGTCTGAGGGAAAGTCCTCAGTACGCCGAGCACCGGTTCCTTTATCACCCCCGCTATGCCTTCCGGAGATTCCATAGGGGCATACCACATGGCGAACGACACATCCTTCACCGCGGCGAAAGAAGTGACGCCCAGCCGGCTCTTGAGCGTATTTTCAGGCAGCGCCCCGGAAGCGTAGGCCTCCGTCGCGGGACGGCTTCCCACCACCATCCATTCGCCGACGCCCGTGAAGCAGCTCTCGTCGTCCGGACTGAAGAGCCGGCCGAACAATGTCCCTGTCAGCCCCTTGTACGGATAGTCGGACACCTCTTTCTGGGAATCCGCCTTGGAACCGCACCTGATGAGGACGACACGGACTACACTGTCCTGCAGGCGAAAGGACGCCGCGGCCACTTCCTTGATATCCAAAGCCCTGGCCTTTTGCTCCAACGATCTGGAATAACCGTCGAGCCCTCCGTTGGCATCTTTGTAGTCACGGTGCGCCGCCATATAGGACGATATGTCGCCCACGGGCATGGATACGGCGGAATAAGTATAATACGGTATCATCTCCGCCATTCTCAGCTCCCCTCCGGGACTCCGGCGCAGCATGCGGAGACCGTAGGAAGGATCATCGCGGGAATACGACGAACCCGACAGGGAGAACCCGTCGCCCGCGTCCAGACGGAATCCCGTCCAGTCCGCGAAACGCTTCACGCCGTCGGAATATTTCCTGTAGGGTACGGTAAAATAATTTTGTATAAGCTTCTGAATATAATTGTGCGACAAAAGCACGACATTGTTGCCGGAGACTGACGACACCGTTTCCGCCAGACCGTCCGACACCACTATCGAAAGTCCTTCGGCGATATGCCTTTCGGACGAAGAGAGCAGCGTCTCGGAGGCTGAAGCCAGCAGAACGTTCAGATCCTCTACATAACGGCATTCAAGCCCTGCGGCTCCGGCCTTTTCAAGCAACGAGTCTTCCGGTCCGTGCTTGCCGGTCCCTATTATGAAAAGAGGCACCAGAGCGCCGCTGTTGTGCAGCGACACCGCCATCGGATACACTGAGGCCGAAGACAGAAACGCACGGAATTCCGGCCGAGGCGCCGAAGAAGAAATTATCGCGGCGAAAAGCCCGGTGCTGTCGGACGCTATTTTCCTTGCAGACCTGGATCCGTCGAGACAAAAGACCGCCGCGGCGTCCGAAGGCACGGCCGTAAGCAGCGGAAGCCTCTCCCCGGCCGGGACGGGAGTACCGTCATCGTGTCCCGAGTAAAGATACGAGACGCCGAAAGCTATGCCTCCCAGCATCAGCACGAGGGCCACAAGCGATATTATAATGCCTTTTTTACTCATCTTCCTGAGAAGGGCCGGAAAACTGGAAAGATCCGTCCGATTGCAAATATAAATAAATAAACGGACTTTCCCTCATTTAAGAAAAGTCCGTTTTTTGTAGCCCCGACAGGAATCGAACCTGTATTTAAGGTTTAGGAAACCTCCGTTCTATCCGTTGAACTACGGGGCCACTGTTTCATAACAGATTACTCTGCTTTCTTCACTATGATCTGACGGCCTCTGTAATAACCGCACTCAGGGCAGACCCTGTGATACATTACCGTAGCGCCGCAGTTGGGGCAGACGCTCAGAGTGGGGACAGGAGCGAAATCATGAGTTCTCCTTTTGTCTCTCCTCTGCTTTGAAATCTTATGTTTCGGATGTGCCATCGCTATTGTTATTTTTATAAATTATTTACTTTGTCAATTCTTCAGCAAGGATCTGAGACCGGCGAAAGGATTTTCGGACGGGCCGGCGGAAGAATCTTCTTCTCCGCACAGGTATCGTACCGTATCCGGATTGCATTCTCCTTCCGCATGGACGCGCCGGACGGGAAGCGACAGGCAGACATAGTCGTATACTGCCTGACTCATGTCAAGATCGGAGCTGTTTTCCGGAATCATAATCGTTTCCCTCCCCTCATCGGAGGACACGGATTCCGGCATTTCTGATCCGAACCTGACGCTGAAAACTGCGGACGCATGTACGGGAAGCACGAGAGATTCAAGGCATCTGTCGCACGCCACCGTCACAGTCCCGTCCATCAGACAATCGACATCGATAAGGTTTCCCGACTTTTCCACGGAGATTTCCGCATCGACGCCGGCTTCCATAATTTCCCGGTTCTCAAATTCTTCAAAGAACTCCTTGTCCGCACGGGCATGAAAAACCGTCCTGCCCTGCGCCAATCCATTCAAAGGGATTACAAAATCCTGTTTCATATTCCTTAAAACAGATTAAGGGATGCAAAGGTAAGAAAAAAAATCCTACGATTCAACTTTCATTGTCCGATTTTCGTTTCCTGTCAAGCGGATCAAGCAATATTTTCCTCATTCTCATGCTCTGCGGCGTCACCTCCACGAGCTCGTCCTCCTGTATGTATTCGAGGGCTTCCTCAAGCGAAAACTTGACGGCGGGCGGCAGTATGGCCTTTTCGTCGCTTCCGGCAGCACGCACGTTGGTGAGTTTCTTTGTCTTGCAGATGTTGATGTTCAAATCCCTCTCGCGCGTATGCTCCCCCACTACCTGGCCGCCGTAGATCTGTTCTCCGGGCTCCACGAAGAAACGGCCGCGGTCCAGCAGTTTGTTCATGGAATAGGCCACCGACTCGCCCGTCTCAAGGGAAACGAGGGAACCGTTGGTGCGCATCTCTATGTCCCCCTTGAAAGGCTGGTACTCCTTGAACCTGTGCGACACCACGGCTTCGCCCTGCGTGGCGGTAAGCAGATTGCTCCTCAAGCCCATGAGCCCGCGGGTCGGAATCTCGAACTCCAGCAGGGTGCGGTCTCCGCGGGTCTCCATATGGATGAGAGCGCCCTTGCGCCTCGTGGACAGCTCTATGGCGGCTCCCACGAATTGCTCCGGCACCTCTATGGAAAGTTCCTCGATCGGCTCGCACCGCCGGCCGTCGATAGTCTTGTCGAGCACCTTGGGCTGCCCCACCTGCAGTTCGAACCCTTCGCGGCGCATGGTCTCTATGAGCACGGACAGATGCAGCACTCCGCGGCCGTACACCACGAAAGAATCGGCGTTCGGTCCCGGTTTCACCCTCAGGGCGAGATTCTTTTCGAGCTCTTTCTCCAGACGCTCCTTCAAATGCCTTGAAGTGACGTATTTCCCTTCTTTGCCGAAAAACGGGGAATTGTTTATCATGAACAGCATGCTCATGGTAGGCTCGTCCACGGCTATGGGCGGCAGCGGCTCCGGATTTTCGAAGTCCGCTATGGTGTCGCCTATCTCAAAGCCGTCCACGCCCGTCACGGCGCAGATGTCTCCGCATTCCACCTCGTCCACATTGGACTTGCCGAGACCGTCGAACACCATAAGCTGCTTGATTTTGGATTTTTCCACTATGTCATAGCGCTTGCACAGGCTAACGTTCATGCCTGTCTTCAGGCATCCCCTGGTGACGCGGCCGACGGCGATGCGGCCGACGTAAGGCGAATATTCGAGCGACGAGATGAGCATCTGGGGAGTGCCTTCCCGCCGGTCCGGAGCCGGAATCTCGGAAAGTATGGCGTCCAGAAGCGCCGTTATGTCTCCTGTGGGCTTTTTCCAGTCCCCGGACATCCACCCCTGTTTGGCGCTGCCGTAAATAGTCTTGAAATCAAGCTGTTCCTCGCTGGCGTCGAGCGAAAACATGAGGTCGAACACTTCCTCCTGCACCTCGTCGGGACGGCAGTTCTGCTTGTCCACCTTATTGATCACCACTATGGGTTTCTTGCCCATCTCTATGGCCTTTTTAAGCACGAAGCGCGTCTGTGGCATGCAGCCTTCGAAAGCGTCCACAAGCAGAAGGACGCCGTCGGCCATGTTCAGCACGCGTTCGACTTCGCCGCCGAAATCGCTGTGGCCGGGAGTGTCGATGATGTTTATCTTGACACCCTTATAATTTACGGAAACGTTCTTGGCCAATATGGTTATGCCCCTTTCCCTTTCAAGTTCGTTATTGTCGAGTATCAGATTGCCGAGGTCCTCCGGCCTGCGCACGAGGTTCGCCTGATAAATCATCCTGTCAACGAGCGTCGTCTTGCCGTGATCCACATGCGCGATGATCGCGATGTTCCTTATTTCCCGCATAGCTTCATTGTTTGAGCCTGCAAAATTATTTTATATTTTTGCATTTTCCAAACAGGCGGAATGAAAGAGAAAATCATCATCCTCGATTCCGGTTCGCAAGTGACCCGGCTCATCGGAAGGAGACTGCGGGAACTCAACGTATATTGTGAAATAATGCCTCCGCACAGGATGCAGAAGCCCGACCCTTCGGTCAAAGGGGTCATCCTGGCAGGCAGCCCGTGCTCGGTGTACGATCCACAGGCTCCGCAGATCGATTTTTCGTTGTTCAAAGGGATTGTGCCTGTGCTCGGCATATGCTACGGAGCGCAGATGCTCGCATACCGCTTCGGCGGCAGGGTGGAGCCGTCCCCCACGCGGGAATACGGGAGGGCCCTTCTGTCGGCATCGGGCAGCAGCCCGCTTTTCGACGGCATAGCCTTTCCCACGCAGGTGTGGATGTCCCACGGCGATACCATAACGCAGCTGCCAGAGGGAGCCGAAGCCATAGCTTCCACCGAAAGCGTGAAGAACGCGGCGTTCCGCATAAAAGGGGAAGACACCTACGCCGTGCAGTTCCATCCGGAAGTGTTCCACACCACGGAAGGCACCGCCATGCTGAAGAATTTCGCATACGGGATATGTGGCTGCAGCGGGGACTGGACTCCGGATTCGTTCATTGAATCGTCCGTATCCTCGCTCCGCCGGCAGATAGGAAACGACAAAGTGATTCTCGGCCTGAGCGGAGGCGTGGACTCCACCGTCGCCGCCGTGCTGCTCGACAAGGCCGTCGGCCACAACCTGACGTGCATTTTCGTAAACAACGGGCTGCTGCGCAAAAACGAGTTCTCCGACGTTCTGGCTTCATACAGGGACATGGGCCTCAACGTGATCGGCGCAGACGCGTCGGCCGCATTCCTGCAGGCCCTCGCCGGGGTGTCCGATCCGGAAGCCAAAAGAAAAATAATAGGCGGACTGTTCGTGGAGACGTTCGAGAAATATGCTTCGCAGATTGACGGAGCCAGATATCTCGCGCAGGGCACCATATATCCGGACGTAATAGAGTCCGCGGGGGTGCCGGGAGCCTCCAAAATAAAGTCTCACCACAATGTGGGAGGCCTGCCGGAGAGAATGAACCTGAAAGTAACGGAGCCGCTCAGGATGCTTTTCAAGGATGAAGTAAGAAGGATAGGACGACTTCTCGGGATACGCAGCGAACTGATAGACAGGCATCCTTTCCCAGGGCCTTCGCTTGCCGTAAGGATATTGGGCGAAGTGACGGAAGAAAAGCTCGCCGTCCTGCGCGAAGCGGACGACATCTTCATCCGCTCGCTCCGCGGCTTCGACTGCCGCGACATGGATCTGGCGTCGGCCTCGGACCCGTGTAAAAAAGCGGAGACTCTGTACGACGCCGTATGGCAGGCCGGAGTCATATTGCTGTCCGTAAGGAGCGTGGGGGTGATGGGCGACGGACGTTCCTACGAAAACGCCGCGGCCCTGAGAGCCGTAGTGTCGGCCGACGCCATGACGGCGGACTGGGCCCGCCTGCCTTATGAATTCCTCGCAAAAGTATCCAACGAAATCATCAACAACGTGCGCGGCATAAACCGCGTAGTATATGACATCAGTTCCAAGCCGCCGGCGACGATAGAATGGGAATAGCCTCTACCAGCCTTTGGCGATGTTCCGGGCAATCCCTGCCACGAGTCTTTCTCTCGCCTCGACGCTGGCCCATGCCGTGTGAGGGGTAAAACGCAATTTCTCAGGGTACGACGTATGCAGCAGAGGACTGTCCTCGGGCACGGGCTCGGTCTCGAACACATCGAGCGCCGCCCCGCCTATGCTCCCGCGGTCTATGGCTTCGGCCAAGGCCTTTTCATCGATTATGCCGCCCCGCCCCATGTTGACGATGACCGCCGAAGGCTTCATCATAGCCAATTCCGCCGGGCCGACAAGCCCCGCAGTACGCTGATTGTAAGGGGCATGTATTGAGATGACGTCGGATTCGGACATAAGCGTTCCGAGCGGCACGCTCGGATATTCCTTGCAGTGTCCTGTCCCTGAGGTGGAAAAATATATTACGCGCATGCCGAAGGCTTCCGCCACATGCGCCACGCGGCTGCCGATGGTTCCCATGCCCACGACGCCCATGGTCTTGCCGTCAATCTCGATGGACGGGCGGGACACGTCCGTAAAAAGTCCGCCGCGCGAATATGCTCCGGACTTGACCGCGCCGTCGAAATAAGGCGCATTGCCGAGAAGGGAAAGTATATGCATGAAAGTCGCCTGCACCACGGATTCGGTGGAATAGCCCTCCACGTTCCGTACCGGAATCCCCCTTGCGGCCGCGGCATCGAGATCGATGTTGTTCACGCCGGTGGCCGCCTCGCAGATCAGATTCAGCGAAGGAGCCGATGCAAGCAGTTCCTCAGTGACCTTCACTTTATTGACAATAAGCACTTCACAGTCCCGCACGCGGTCCAGGGCCTCGCCGGGAGCGGAATTCTCATAAACGGTCAATTCGCCGAGAGCCTCTATGGGAGCCAGCGACGTATCCCCCATCGTGGCGCCGTCAAGATAAACGATTTTCATCCTCTCGATTTTTAAGGTTCATGCGAATTTAAGAAAAGTTTGCAAATCGCAAGAGTTTTTTTTACATTTGCAATCCCGATGCGCGAGTGGCGGAATTGGTAGACGCGCTACTCTCAGGAGGTAGTGTCCGCAAGGACGTGTCAGTTCGACTCTGATCCCGCGCACCGAAAAGAAAAGAGGCTTGCAGAAGGCCTCTTTTCGATTTTTCTCCATTTTGGATTGAAAAGAATCAACATAACCTTTTTGCATCATGAGCAACATAGGCACGATTTCGCTCGGTATCAAGGGCAGGATAAGGAGCAAGTCTCCCGACCTGGCCGGCACCATGAGCACGCAGGGAACCACCCCGAGAAGATACGTCAATCTGCTCGGATCGCTGATGGATCTTGCCTCCGGAAGCGGAGACAAGGGCACTCCGGTGATAGTGGTAAGAAACTATTTCAAGAATTATTCCGACTGACGGCCGGAACTCCGGACCTGTCCGTTATATTGAAAAAAAGATTGTCATGAAAAGATTTTTCCGCTTCGCCGCCATCGTGCCGGCACTTTCCATCATCTGCGTCCAGCTTCATGCGCAAAGCGCCGCCGACCTCATCAGAGAGAATCCGGACCGCGCCGCGGGCGTTTACCATTCATTCGAGTTCCATCCGATCCAGGACAGCCCCGTGCCCAAAGGCTACAGGCCATTCTACATCAGCCATTACGGCAGGCACGGTTCAAGGCACCACATCGGCACCATGTACCCCTATGAATATCTTAGGCTCGCCGACAGCGCCGGCATATTGACGCCTCTCGGCAAAGAACTTTTCGCCGATGCCGCCAAGATCTATGAAGACCATATCGGCATGGACGGGGAATTGTCCCTGAGGGGAGGACGCGAGCACAGGATGCTTGCCGAACGCATGTACAAAAGATTTCCCGAAGCATTCAACGACAAGGACAGATACATGGTGCACGCGCAGGCGAGCTACATTCCGCGCTGCCTCATAAGCATGGCCAACTTCACG
The DNA here is from genome assembly GCA_947588835.1 of uncultured Bacteroidales bacterium. Taxonomy (GTDB): domain Bacteria; phylum Bacteroidota; class Bacteroidia; order Bacteroidales; family UBA932; genus Cryptobacteroides. Next base: position 64,362 of record CANPZS010000006.1, read on the forward strand.
AGCAGCCTCGACGATCAGGCCCCGAGACTGCGCTTCACCTTCGTGACGGGCAAAAAATATATAGATCTGCTGGCCCATGATTACTATGACGGCAAAAGCATAAACCGCGCGGGCAGCGCCCTTTGCGACTCACTTCTCGACGTGCATTGCGATCCCGGGAGGTTCATGAGAAGCATTTTCACCTGCAGCGACAAAGAAGCCGAGGAAATCATCGGCGCCGACGCCAGGCACATTATGCGGGCCGCGTTCCTGTTCGGGAGCATCTGCCAGGACCTTGACTACCTCGGCCTCGACATATTCGGGAAATATTTCACGATTGACGAACTCATCGACCAATACATCGCCCACAACGCACGCACATACAACAATATGAGCAATTCGGTCGAATTCGGAGACCGCATCATCTGGGCGGCAAGGGGGCTGCTGAGGGACATCACCGAAAAGGCCGACTCGGCATTGCTTGAAGGCAGCGACGTGGCGGCCGACCTGCGCTTCGGCCACGATACCGGCATACTTCCTCTTGCTGGTCTGATGCAGCTGCAGGGCCCCGGAGACCGCTGGCACAACTATGAAGCCATCGATCACTGGCAGAGCTTCCAGAATGTGCCCATGGGCTCCAACATGCAGATAATATTCTACCGCAACAAGAAAAACGACGTCATCGTAAAGATTCTGTACAATGAGCGGGAATGCTTCCTGCCGGAGGCGGTCAGGCCGGTTTCCGGACCTTTCTACAAATGGAACGACGTACGCGCATGGTTCGAAAGACTTTACAGCGACACTTCCCTGCCGGAATAGAATAGGACAGACATTATAATAAATGCACACGCGGCGGCAACCGGGATTCCGGTCACCGCCGCGTGCCTTATTTCACGACATCGCGCAGACTAAAAATATGACACTGTCTTCTGCTCCACCGCGGAAAGCAGATTGTTGGCAAGCCGGCTCACGCCTAAGCGGAACAGGCTCTTGTCAAGCCATTCCTCTCCCAGCACGCTCGACACGATGGAATGATACGAAACGGCGTCCATTGCTGAAGAAATGCCGCCGGCGGCCTTGAACCCGACCTTCCTGCCCGTCTTGGCATAGAAACTGCCTATGCATTCGCACATGACGTACGCGGCCATGGGCGTGGCGTTCACCTCCACCTTCCCTGTGGAAGTCTTGATGAAGTCGGCGCCGTTCTCCATCGCCAGAAAAGAAGCGTCGGCAATTTTCTCCGGAGAAACGAGAAGCCCGGTCTCCAGAATGACCTTCAATATGACCTTCCTGCCCTGCGATGCGGCCGCGGCGTCGACGGCGCTTCGGATCGCCGCGATCTCCGCTCCTGCCGTCTCATAGTCCCCGGCGAGGAAACTGTTGAGGGCAAGCACTATGTCTATCTCGTCAGCCCCATCCACGACGGCGAGCTCGCACTCCTTCACTTTCACTTCAAGGAAACTCTGGGACGTGGGGAAACAGCCGGCCACCGTGGTCACGTGCACCTCCGGGAAATGCCTGCGTGCCTTCAGGACGGATGCGAAATTCGGATATACGCATACCGATGCAGGAAGCGGGTAATCAGGATAATCCGTCTTGAACGAATTGACCTTGTCCATGAGACGGGCCACTTTTTCCCCGGTATCCGAAGCGTTCAGGGACGTAAGATCCATCAAACCGAAACATTCCTTGAGAACGTCGTTCGAAATGACCTTCTCAAGACTGCCGGCCAGCAGTTCGAGACGGCGGCCGATATGCTCCTTGTCAGGGGCATACCCGTATTTTGAAGCAAAATCTATCATAATATAAAGTTAATGTCCAAAACTAATTATCCTCTTATCTGTATGTCGAATCCCTCTTCAATGAGAGGACGCACCAATTCCCGCATCTCGTCGACTGAAAACTTTTCAAGTCCTTCCATAGGAGTTTCCCTGTCGATGGTATATACCATTATTTCGCGGGGCCGGAGCCGACGCACTATATCCATCCACTTTTCCAAATTATCCCGCTCCGACGAATCGAATGCCGCGCCCTTCAAAAACATGGTCTGCATTATGAAGTTCCCCTCAAAACGTCCGAGACTCTCCACAATGTCCGGCAGCGAATAGTCTCCGGACGGACGGTTGACCGCCTTCACCGCCGCGTCCGTTCCCCCGTCCACCTTCAATATGGGGTTGTCCACCTTTCTGAGGGCTTCGAACACTTCACGGCGCCATACTTTAGTGGCATTCGACAGGACGGAAACCTTCGCCTCAGGACAATATCTGTCCCTCAACTCCACCGTAGAGTCTATTATCCGGGCGAAATCCGGATGGAGCGTCGGCTCCCCGTCTCCGGAAAACGTTATCGAATCTATCTTCACTCCGTCCCTACGGCATTCGAGCAATTTGGCCTCAAGGCGTGCCGCGACTTCATCCGCACCGGGAAGCGCCCTGTCTCCGAGTCCGTCGCGATTCCATCCGCACTCGCAATAAATGCAGTCAAAATTACACAATTTTCCGTTGCGGGGCAAGAGATTTATGCCGAGCGACGAGCCCAGACGCCTGCTGAAAATAGGTCCAAAAACGGTATCTTCCCTCATCATAAGCCATTATATTATTCGGTGCGATTTGCTGACGACCGTCAATTTTCCGGAACCGTCAAGACCGTCCACGTGCACGAGCCCCGGTCTCTTTCCGGGGGCGATGGAGCCCAATTCATCCCTCGAAAGGAACTCCGCGCCGTTCCTGCAGGCCCACACGAGCATTTCCCCAAGCCCGAGCTCCGGGAAATTCTCCTGCAGGCACAGCAGTTCCTTCACCATGTCGAGATCATCGTTGCTCGACAGCGAGTCCGTCCCTACCGTTAGCTTCAGTCCGCTGCGGCGCAGCATGTCCACGGGAGGCAGCATCTCATGTATGAAGATATTGGACAGAGGGCAAAGGGCTATGAAGGGGTTGAGCATGGCTTTCCGCACGGCCTCAGCCCCCTCCCTGTCCATGCAGACCTCGTGCACAAGCAGGATATGTTCCTTGAACGGGGCGGCATGCACTTTTTCCAGCCTGTCCAAAAAATAAAGCAGCGAAGACTTTCCCGTGACCGGAGGCGTACTCATGCCTGCACGGCGGCGGTTCTCCCACAGGGCTCCGCGGCCAGATGATATCATTTCCTCCTCTTCGGGGGTCTCCTCGCTGTGATACGAAAGATATCCCGAACGGAGCCCCGCGGCGCAGGAAGCGGAAAGGAGTTCGGGACTCATGGTATAGCAGGCGTGGGGCGCAGGCGCGGCGTCGAGGCCCAGGCTTTCGGCCTCCGCCTGCAGCCTGTACGCTTCCTCCATTACGGAAACGCAATCCTCCGGCTCGGTGCCGAAGACCTCCAAAAAAGTCCTAGTATACATCGGCGACTCCGCCTTGACGTCGAAAGAATCGTTGCAGTTGCTTATATCGGCCATGGCAGAAACGCCCCTGTCCCACAGCAGGGCCATCCATCTGCGGATCGCCTCCGTCCGCTCCTCACGGGAGACGGTATTGCGCAGCGAATTGATCTGATCTATGAAACCCGCCATGCCGCTTCCCCTGCGGAACAGGCCTTTCATATATGAAAGTTCCACATGGCAGTGCGCGTTCACGAACCCCGGCACAACGGCTCCGGCATAATATTCCCGCTCCCCGGACAGGTCTCCGCACAGTCCGGTCCTTATGACGGTGCCGTCATCTTCCGTCTCCACGAAAGCATTTTCGAGCGGTTTTTCATCGGCAAGAGTATACAGATACCTGGCGGCTATTCTTCTCATAGGTCGTCTTTCAATTTCACATCCAGCTTCCGGATTTCATTTTCCTCAAGCAGAGGCACCCTGAAGACAAAACTGTCACGCACCGCAGCCGAATCGGCGGGAGCCGGCAACGTGTCCGTCACTATCAGCGGCCCGCAGAACACCGTATCCCTCCGGACGCTGTCCCTGCCGATAAGGAGCGTGTCGGCGATGCCGAGAAGGAGTGTGTCGGCGATGTAGAATCCGGGCCTGCCCTCACTGCCGTACCGGGCAATGCGCTCCTGCAGGTCTCTGGCTTTTTCGGCGATCCGCTCCTGTTCCTTCAGTTCTTGAAGTTTCTTGTCCAGCTTGGCACCGGCCTTGCGGACGATCCTGGCGTAACGGTTCGGACTGCCCATATAATATCTTTCCGTAGCGAGATAATCATCGAGACCGTAGCCGTAGCTCTCGAAAATAGGCTCATATACCGACGACGTGTCCGCCATCCTTCTCAAGGCCGAATTCTGCGACACAAGCTGGTCGGCCACATACATGTCCGCGAGGATGTCCACGAAGTCCCCTCCCGGAATGACCTTGGCCTTCCGTCCGCAGCCGCATGCGGCCGACAGAAGAAACAGCAGAAAAACGATATTGCGGCACCTGCCCATTGCGGATTATCTAAGTTCGGCCCCGAATTCGTTTTTGAAAGAAGACAGGAGACGATCCATGGCTTTCTCCACATCGTCGTCCGTCAGAGTCCTTTCGGCATCCTGAAATACGAAATTCAATGCGTACTGCTTCTTTCCTTCCGGTATCTTGTCGCCCCTGTAGACATCGAACAGCGACACCTGCCTGAGCAACTTTTTGGCGGACCTGAAGGCCGATTTCCTCAAATCGGCATATTGCACGCTTTCATCCAGCAGCAACGCGAGGTCGCGGCGCACTTCCGGGAACTTGGGAAGTTCCCTGAACGAAAACTTGTCTCTCTTTATGAGCGTGAAAAGTTCCTGCCAGTCTATTTCAGCCGCGAACACAGGCTGTTTTATGCCGAACTTCCTGGCCAGCGCAGGCGAGACGGTGCCGAGAACGGCCAGCTGCGCTCCGTTTCCTCCCGGAACCGTATAGGCGAGACCTTCGGAAAATATGTCGGAAGGAACATCCGAGACATACAGCATGGACGGATCTATGCGGTAACGCCTCAAAAGGAGCTCCACATATCCTTTCAACTGGAAGAAATCGCTTTTTTGCACCGGAGTGCGCCACACCTTGTCCGTGGCTCCAGTGATGAACAATGCGAAGCGACGGCTTTCCCTGTAGCCGTCAAGCACCGTGGGATCGGCGTCCGGAATACGGCTGTAGACGGAGCCGTATTCGAATGTCTTCATGGAATAGATCTGCCTGTTTATATTGTAGGCTATCACCTCCAGCCCGCTGAGTATGAGCGTCTGCCGCATCACGTTAAGATCGGAGCTCAAAGGATTGACTATGCGCACGCACTTTTCGGCCGGGAAAGAGGTCAGGGACGTATAATACTCCTCCTTCGTAAGGGAGTTGTTCATGGTCTCCGTGAATCCGTTGGCGGCAAAGAAATTCGAAATGCCGTTCCTGACGGCTTCCGGATCCGGCGAAGGAGTGGAATTGACCGACATGTGCATGTCCTGAGGCAGCTCGATGTTGTCATAACCGTAAATCCGCAATATTTCCTCCACGACATCGCATTCGCGGCTGACGTCCACCATATAGGTCGGCGTGGCGACGACGGAGCCTCCGGGCCTTTTCTCTATAAATTCGTATTGGAGGGCGTCAAGGATTTTCTCGATGACGTCATGGCCTATTTTTTTGCCTATGAATCTCTCGATGCGGTCATAATCGAGTTCGATGCGTTTTTTCTCCGTCTTTGCCGAACGGCTTTCCTGGACGCTTCCTGTCACATGTCCGCCGGCAAGCTCCGTTATGAGCAACGCGGCGCGCTTGGCCGCATAAAGGGCGGCGGCGGGATCGGCCCCGCGTTCAAAGCGGAAAGACGCATCAGTCTGAAGCTGATGACGCTTGGACGTCCTGCGGACAGACACCGGATCGAAATATGCCCCTTCAATGAAGACGTTCTCGGTGCTTTCGACTACGCCGGAATCCTCGCCGCCGAACACGCCTGCGATGCACATGGGGCCGGCGGCATCGGCTATCACCATGTCTGAGGCGTCAAGCCTGCGCTCCGTACCGTCGAGCGTGACCATCTTTTCATCCTGCATGGCACGGCGGACGATCACCTTACCTCCGCGGACCTTGTCGGCATCGAAAGTATGCAGTGGCTGGCCGCATTCGAACAGCACGAAATTGGACACGTCCACCACATTGTTTATGGGACGGAGCCCTATCGAAACGAGCTTCTTCCTGAGCCATTCGGGAGACGGCCCCACTTTGACGTCCCTGACCGTGATGCCCGTATATATGGGGGCTCCGGAGACGTCCTGCACCTCGACCGGCATCGCCTCCCCGGCGCCTTCGCGGAACGCGTCCACGGACGGAACATTCAGTTTGCACGGGATGTCGCGCGATTTCAGATAAGCATACAGATCCCTTGCCACGCCTATGTGCGACGCCCCGTCGATACGGTTGGCCGTCAGCTCGATTTCTATGATCGTGTCTTCCTCAAGATGAAGGTATTCCTTTGCAGGGGTGCCGGGCACGGCTTCCGGTTCCAGAATTTTGATGCCCGAATGGTCGCTTCCTATGCCGAGTTCATCGTCGGCGCATATCATGCCGAACGAGTCCACTCCGCGGATCCTGGACTTCTTTATCCTGAAATCTCCCGGCAGCACGGCGCCTACGCGGGCGAAAAGGACCTTTTCGCCTTTGGTCACGTTGGGAGCCCCGCAGACGACGGTAAGCAGTTCCCCGCCGCCGTCATCCACTTTCGTGACATGAAGGTGGTCCGAATCGGGATGGGCTTCGCATTCCTTGACTTCCGCCACCACGACTCCGGCAAGCCCGCCGGGAATCTCCTCCTGAACCGTCACGGAGCCGACCTCCAAACCTATGGACGTAAGGGCCTCCGCCACCTGACCGGGCGTCAGGCCGCATTCGATATAATCTTTCAGCCAGTTGTAAGAAATTTTCATATTGCGTTATCTGTTTTCCAAATCCTCCGTTGAGAACAACGATTTCACGAATTCCCGCTTGTCAAAGACCTTGAGGTCGTCAATGCCTTCGCCGATGCCTATGAACTTTATGGGAATGCGGAACTGATCCACGATCCCTATCACTACCCCGCCTTTCGCCGAGCCGTCCAGCTTGGTGACCGCCAATGCCGTCACGTCGGTGGCCCTGGAGAATTCACGGGCCTGATGGAACGCATTCTGCCCCGTGGAGCCGTCCAATACGAGAAGGACCTCATGCGGTCCGTCCGGCACCACCTTGCGGATTACGTTGCGTATCTTGGTGAGTTCATTCATGAGATCTATCCTGTTGTGGAGCCGGCCCGCGGTGTCTATCAAAACCACGTCGGCGTTCTTGGCCACGGCCGACTTCACCGTATCGTATGCCACCGACGCCGGATCCGCGCCGGCGCCCTGCCTTACGATATCGGCACCCGCCCGCTCCGCCCATATGGTGAGCTGCTCGGCAGCCGCGGCGCGGAACGTATCGGCCGCGCCCAGCACGACCTTTTTGCCCCGTGCCTTCAGCATGGAGGCGAGCTTGCCTATTGTCGTGGTCTTGCCGGTGCCGTTGACGCCGACCACCAATATGACGAAAGGCCTGCGGGAAAAGTCGAACGGCATTGCTCCGTCGTCATACGTGCCTGAATTGTCGACATCGAGCAGCTTTGCGATCTCATCGCGGAGCATGTCGGCAAGTTCTTCCATCGACATGTATTTGTCCGCCTCCACCCTGTCCTCCAGATTGTCTATCAGTTTCAGGGTGGTCTCCACGCCCATATCGGACGAAAGGAGGGCCTCCTCAATGGCGTCCAGCACCTTGTCGTCCACACGGGATCTGCCAGCTATGGCCCGCGAAAGCCGCTGGAAGAAATTCCGGTTCGTCTTTGTAACTCCTTTGTCGAACAGTCCCATTGCCGAAGTCAATATATCATACAAATATAGCAAGAACTCGCGAGAAAAAGGCAGGAAATTGGGAAATAATGCTATTCGTTGGTAGATTGTTTAATACGCAACGGGCTT
>CANPZS010000007.1 GCA_947588835.1 uncultured Bacteroidales bacterium
CGCGGCATCCATTCGGTCTGGTAATCGAAGTAGAACTTCTCCAACTCTTCACTGCTGTACATCTTTGCTCTTTTTTGACACAAAGATATCTCGATTCCTCAATATGCCCTTTTTTGACCACTAACAGTTTTTCTACCATAATATAAAACTTGCTCAGCCCAGAATGCGTAAGAGCCGTATAATCGCATCCGCCATTCGGTGCTCCAAGCTTATAATATGTACAATGACCCACAATCACCAACATAGTGACTATTACGCGTACTACATCATATTCGGCAATCTTCTTATCTTCCAATAGTTCCTTCGTTTCGTGAACGGCCATATTTATTTCATGCTTTTTACGAACGTTACAGATTCTTGCAAGTCACTACGTTTGACAAACAGGTAGACGGCATAACAGACTGCGTACGCCAGCATTCCGGCAAAGCCGAAGAACCAATTGCAGACAATAAATGCGACGGTCATGGTTAATTCGATCATGATGTCACCTTTCACGTCAATGGCGATGTGTTTAGACAATAGCACTTCGCTTAGAATGCAGCGAAAAATGAGGACGATGAGGATGGACATGATAGCCGCCGTCACGCTGTCAAGCACAAGGGTGGAAACGGCTGTGCACACCACGCTCAGTGCCAATGCCGCCATGTTGCACTTCTTCAGCAGATTTTCAAGCCGCAGCGTTTTGTAATAGGTGTTGACCAGTAGTGACATTTTGCTTTGATACATACAGACAGGGAACAGGATCGCCGCATAGCGCAGGCTTTCCGCATACTGGGGAAGCCATGCAGTCAGAATCCGTTGTACAGGATAGTACAGAATCAGCGCACCGAACGCAAAACCGACCAGAACAACCCGCATGATGCGGTATAGCGACGGAAGCCTATCTTCGCTTGTACGGCACAGCGTCGGATACATGACGACGGCAATAGCGTTGATGGCAGTCAACACAATGTTAGATACTGTAAGTGTTACGGAGACCTTACTAAATGTGGCTATGTCCCAATGCCCCTGCACCCCGAACCGCACGACGCCTATAATCAGCATATCGCACAACTGGGCCAACATGAATCTGAAGCCGACGGAGATGTTCTCTTTTATCTCGGGAAGGACGGACTTCACGGGCAGCGTCTTCGCTATGATCATGTCCCGGCAATACCATACACCTATAAAGAGCGATATATATTTGGCGGCCACATCTACGATAACAAGAGGTTCGAATCCGCGATGCCCGCCAAGGACCAAGGGGACAGCCACGATCACATAGAGGATGCGCTCCGTAATCGTAACGACGGCATATTCCTTGATCCGCCCCGTAGCCTGCAGGATAAACGTGATGAACCACCTCAGGCACATCCCGACAGCGACAATGCAGACGCAGGCAATAACATAATGCTTGTTCGCATCCGTTACAAAAAACAGCGATCCGCAGAAAATGAACGTGTAGACGACGATCTCAAAAATCCCCAGCAAGCGGAACTGCGTGCTATACAAGGATTTGCCAAGCTCGTCGTAATACTTTCCGCCAATACGGAGATAAAAACCGTCGCACAACCCAAGATAAGACACCCCGACATAGCTCGTATAGAATATATAGAGCTGATAATAGCCGTACTGCTCAACGCTGACCAGTTTCGGAATGACTAACGCGGCGATGACCGCGATCAGCAGCGAGAGGATGTTCGACGTGAAGGAGTAGGAAAAATCCTTGGTGAAATCAAGAAATTTCTTTTTCGGCATTCTGTCGACTTTCTTTTTCCTCTTCCAGTTCGATGATCCGGTCAATCAGATGTGTCGGAGAGAACCGGCCGTCATAGTGATAATCCACGGGAATGCGTTCCTTGACCCAGTCCCAGTCAATGTCTTCGGGCTTCTCAAATACGTGGATATAGTCGGGGTTATAGAACGGCAGACTAATAGCTTTTTTGTTGTTGGTCAGAAGTTTTTTGTTATAGCATACAGCCTCGTAGTAACGTTGAGTTGGCGCTGTTTGCACATCTAACAACATTTCTAAAATACAATTACACTTTATTGTTTCTTTTAGTACAAAATCATATTTAATAAACTGATTATATATTATTCTATCTCTATGAATTTGCTCATGTGAAGGAACACCTCTCAATCTTAATTTACTTGATACATTATATCTATTCATCAACGTACACATATCTCCTAAAATAAGAAGTCTGTCAGGTTCGTTACGGCCAACATAGTACAAATCATATTCCTGTTCTAAACCTATATTCAGTTGAAGCATTGAATAAAATGTTCCGCAATAATAATAGTTATGATTCTTAGCATCAGTTTGATCAAATGTCAATATATATTCAAATGGAATGCGATCAATATAGTAACGTGCCGCTTCTGAATGTGGTGATGCAAATGCATCAAATAGCATAATCGCATATTTAATATTGAATTGTTTTTTTAATGATAAAAGATATTCAGGTCTTATATATTTGTCAAAGACTCCACAAAAAAAAACAATATATTGTTCATCTATTTCCCATTTAAAATAATTTAAAGAATACCACATCCGCTTAAATGGTATTTTGACGATATTATTGATTTTAGAATTGAAAAAGAACTTCCTAATTATTTTGATCAACTTATTATTTATACTAATTGCAATAAAATAATCTATTATTATAATATTCTTATCATGAATATTCGAAAAATCTTTGAACAGAAGATTTTCCGAATTATAAAAAACAAGCATTTTCATAAATACTATAACGCTATACTCTTATATTAGGAGAAAATCGCACTAAACAATACAAACGAGTATAAATATAATTTCGAATCATTATATATTAAAATTCAAAATATTTTCCACAATCTGGTCAATACTATAATACCTGTACTCCCCCAGCCGTCCGATAAACGTCACTTTATCGTTCGGAATAGACGCATATTTGTTATAGAGCGCCTTATTCTCATTTGTCGGAATGGGATAGGAGGGATCGCCATCGGAGCCGGGGATTTCTTTTGCAATCACCGTATTTGCAGTCTTCCGGCGATAAAAATGCTTGAATTCAGTAATCCTCGTATAGTCGTAATTGTTCGGATAATTGACTACGGACACAGGCTGATACTGCTCGATGGGGTACGTCTCCAACCGGAACATCACGCTTCGATACGGCAGTTTTCCGTAGCGGTAGTCGTAATACTCGTCGATTGGACCGCTGTAATAAATATGCTCACATTCGATACTGTCTTTGATGTCTTTGTAATCTGTGTTGAGAAGGATATGGATATTCGGATGATCCAGCATCTTTTGAATCATCTTCGTATAGCCCTCTTTCGGCATAGCCTGATAGCGGTGGGTGAAATAGCGGTCGTCACGGTTCTTTCGGATTGGAATACGAGCGACGATCTCCGGAGGCAGCTGCTCGCACGGAAGCCCCCACTGCTTTTCTGTGTACTTTTCAAAGAATGCGTGGTAAAATTCCGGTCCTATCTGACTTTCTATTATATCCTTAACACTGGTGATTGCAGCGGGATTCGTCCGGTGGGCAGCAAAATATTCATCTACATTTTCGGCGGTATAGTTCGTCCCGAGGAACTGATTGACCGTGTCGAGGTTTATCGGCATCGGATAGAGATGGCCGCTTACATTTGCAAGAACCTTATGCTGGTAATCCTCCCAATCGGTAAAACGCGAGAGAAACCGCCATACCTTTTCGGATTCCGTGCGGAAAATATGCGGTCCATGCTTATGAATTAGAATGCCGTTTTCGTCGCGATAATCATAGCAATAGCCGCCTATATAGTTTCGCTTTTCGACAATCAACACCTGATTGTTTCTTTCCTCAGCCAAACGCCGCGCCAATACGGAACCGGCTATGCCTGCGCCGACAATAACAATTGTCTTCATAATGTCAATGATTTATTATTTTCTCCATGGCTTTTCTGAGGAAATAGCCATTTCTCAATTTTTCTCCTATTTGCGCCGCATTGTGTCTCATCTTTTCATAATCCGCATCGGTCATATTGCGGACAATATCGGCTATGTCGTAGAGAGAATCCACAACAAAACCGCAATCATGTTCCAGAATGAAATCGGCAACCGCCATTTTACTCCAACATATTACCGGTATTTCCGCTGCCAGATAGGACGATGTCCTGTGGGGATTGATTATCTTAAGATAGTTGTTTATCCTGCTGCTACATCTATCGCTGCGATCGCCATACCATACCAGCCCGAAACTTCCGCTGAATTTATAAGGCAGATCGGCTGAACTGAACGGCCCGTAATAATGGATATTCTTTTCCCCGCGGTCGATATATCCCTTCCCGTACAGGTTAAATTCCATGTTTTCAGGCAGCCGTTCAAGATATTTGCCGCTAAACTCGGGGTTTAGGGTACCCGAAATAATAACAGGTTTGTCTCTTCCTGTCAAGCGGCTGGCGGCTAAATCGGCATTAAAGGTATCCATGCAATAATCAAATATGCCTAACGGAACAACTTTTTCCCGGCTTACCCCTTTTTTATAGAGATATTCCGCCATTTTATCGTTATGCACTAAGAGGTATGAACTTAATTTGAGGATATCGCTGTCTTCTTTAAGATATAGGAGTTTCTTATACAGAGGAGCAACAGTCAATGGAATGAAGTCATGAATAAGCGTTACGATTTTGACACCTCTTTTTGAAATACGTTCAAACAGGCGCATTAAAAAGAAACTGTTTTCTAATGAAGGATATTGCAAAACGACCAAATCGTCTTCGGCCAAACCCGATAATTGTTCTTCCCATTGGGCGAGACATTTTATTTGCCGAATATAACGATTAAACCCTTGATGGTCGGACTGCCTGATATAAAGAGGAACGAATCCCATAGAATGCAGAATAATATTAGTATCGCTATGTGCTTTCCCCCAAGCGCCTCGGTTTTGATTATCGGTAGGTATTTCCTGTATATAATATTTCATAAGAAACGGGTTATTTCATTTGGATAATCATCGGCATCGAATTCTACGACGAAAATGTGTAAAAACAAGTGACTACAGCGCTATTAAGTTGCTGCGGGATCACATGAATTTGTATGGATATGTGTCGCCAAAGCCGAAATAGATATACATTACGAACCAATATATAACCGCATACATTACCACTAAGGATTTAGACAATATTTTTTGGTTGCGATGACCTATCTTACAGGCAATAGACATTTCGATTATCCGACTCGCATTAAAATACGAACCAATCCTGCCGGCAAAGTCCATGATACTGTGCAATTGAGATATAATCATCTCCATCAGCATCATCAAAAACCAAAAAGCATGATGTCCGTCATGCTTTTTCATCGGTTTATATAGAACGGCACATAATGCAATGGCAGGAATCCTGATTGCCAGTTCCGGCCAAAACAAAGATACTTCTTCACCATCGGCATAGTGTAAATATTTAGGCATTATCTCCGAAATAACCGATGTTACAAAATATTGAAAGTAAACGACCCCGATGACAGTCAATGTCAACACCACGGTCTGCCGCCAAAAGGTATGCGGCTTCTCCACATACGCCGCAATCGCATATAAAAGTATTCCTATGAATGCAGTCCGATGGAACAACGTCGCAACAAGAATAACAACAATATACTTAAATAAATTTCTGTCATAAATATATTTAATGCCATAAATGATAATAGCCATTGCCATCCATTGCCGCATCATGTTATATGTATGTTGATAAAACATAAAGCAATAAATCACTATGGCAATATTATATGATAAATGCTCTTTTATCCGATACAATCCTAAAAATACACCAGTATTGATAATCAAAGAAGTTAAAAATAATAAGCCAAATAGGCTTCCGAATACCTTACTACCGATAAATGCTAAAACCAAATATCCTGATTCTATACCATTTATCGTGTAAACGGGCAGATTGAACAGTTCGTAGATATTTGAAACATGAGATACTTCATGATATACCGACTGAGCATATATCCTTACATCCGTACCCACTGAAACATCCCTGAATCCCGCCAAAAGCGAAAGAATCATTATGCACAAAAAAATCACCAGTTTCTGATGCTTCTGCCTTTCAAAATCATAAAGCAGAATGCTGACCAACAGGTAACAAAAAAGATATATGAACACTTTAATGCTTCAAAATATAGATTCTATATATTATTCTCAACATGGGGACAAGCATATAATTATTCCACCGCATCAACTTCACAAACCACTCCTTCCCAAGTTTTTCAAATACGCCGGGCGAGATTTTCTTCACTTCATTATCAAATTCCTTAATATTTTTCGCGGATTCATTTTTGTCTGGGAATAATAAATACGTTCTGAAAGTACTTCCAATGCTTTGAGCGACTCTTTTATAAATCGCTTGGTCTTTAGATTCGCATAAATGGTTCTCTTCCAGAAATGCGGAATACATCCTGCATACATTGCATGCGACTCTCTCCTGCATTCCTATATTTTTTACCATATTCTTCTTGCTGGTGCTTTGAGAGACATTGCTTTTTCGATACATATATACAGGTATTCCCATATACATCACTGTATCAGCATAGAACAACGACCAGATTGTATATTCTATATCTACATAATAGCACTTTTCCGTTATCTTGATATTATTATCTCTTAACAGGTTTGTCTTTATAGTCATTATTGACAGACCTATTTGTGCGAATTCAGCAATCTCCTCCCATCTGTATACCTTACCATCTGTCAGGTTCCTAATGGGCAGATTATAAGTTTCACCGTTATCCTTGATTATCTTGCATTGAGTCAGAACCATATCGGCGTCGCTCTGCTTCAACCGTTGTATATATTCAGCAAATCCGTTTTGTTCGACCCAATCATCGCCATCGAGAACCCGAAAATATTTTCCATTGGCAAGTTCAAGACTTTTGTTTATCGTCGAGCCATGTCCGCCATTCTCTTTCGCTATATATTTGAATGACTCCGGCGCCATAGCTTGATATTTCAATGCGATATCTGCGGTGCCGTCCGTGGAACCGTCATCCACAACCAGCACCTCGATATCGTTCAGGAACCTTGCATCATTGAGCGAAGCCAAAGTTTGATCGAGGAATTTCTCGACATTGTATGCAGCTACCGATACGGTTAGAATTTTACTCATAACATATTTATGTTTTTATTCATAATCTGGCATCTCATATTCTTTTGCTTTCCTTATTGCTTTACGTACAAGTAACATCGTGCTTAATACAAATGACCCTCCGTAATAGAAAAGATAATATATTATGGCAATATCTAAAACCTTGAATATTGCTGCAAACAATACTATTTCAGGTATTACTCCAAGTCCGAAACGGCTTACCAAATTCATAAGCTTATTATCGGTGCGAAAATCCGCTTCCTGTTTGATTATCCTTTGTTCAACCAATTTGCAAGCATTGTTGTTGTACTTTTGATATACAAGTCTCATCATGGTATCGGAACTCGATGCCAATGCTCCTATAAGAATTATCCATGGATTGCCGGGAGTGAAAATTAAGCCGCCTTCAAAATACACCGCTATTCCCATAGCAGCACCGGTGAAACCGACCAGAAAGTAACTGCTCATACTATCCGCAAATTCACCGAAAGGCTGTTTTTTTACAACTCTGGCAAGATTGCCGTCAACACAATCTAAAATCTTCCAAAGTATCATCAATATCGATCCGACTATGTGGTATGTCTGGATTCTGAACAAAAACATTACTGCCGCTACAAGTGCTACAAGCGTCGAGAAATAGGAAACTGCATTTGCAGATATTCTGAGATTGGCGCAGATACTCGCCAGAACAAATGAAATGGGTCTATACAATATTCCCGTTAATATTGAATCTTTCTTTCGTTTCCAATCAGGAAAGTTTTCCTTAAAATACTTAGGTGTAAGTTTCATAATTTTCTTAATTTATATAGTTGTATTCGATGATTCTACTATAATATCTTTCGTGACTTTGAAAAATCGGCTTTTCCTGCGAACAAAGTCTTAACTTTAGTTCTAATTCCAATTTTCAAGGGAGATTGCAAGACATCTACATCCAGCATATGATTACCTTCGATAATTTCGATGTTGTTATTTGAGTCAATGCAAATATCCCAACCCACGATTGGCGCATCAGGCATTATGGCGTGAGCGGCTTTGCAGGACAGACATCTTATATATAATATTTTTCTGTTTCCTTTATAATCGGTATTTCTGGCAAATTTCTATCTGCAACCATTTCGTAAATTTTAGAAGCATACACCACATCATGCAATGCGAGACCGTAATTATAACATAAAATACGTTGTTGGTCAGACTTGCGTCCCAAATCTCTACCGTCAAGTACTTCACTTATTTCATTATAATCATGGAATTGAGAAAAATATTTGAAACCTTTGATATGATTGGTATCATCGCCGAAAATGCGGTCGAAAGTTGTATCGCAATTCTGAAATCCTCGTGTGTGAATAGGGATAACAGTTATTCCGCTTTCGAAAGATTTTTCATTTTCTACAAGGAGTCCCTCAGCACTTGTAATGCAACTGAAAAGTACATCGACTGTTCCGACAAGCTTCTCGATGTTATCAACTATTTCAAATTTTACATTATCGTATTGATTGAACCGTTCTATAAATTGTTCTGTCTGATTCTTGTAATTAAAAAGTTTTACGTTAAAAAACATATTCGGTTCGCTTGATAATACACACAACAAAGTAGCTCGTGCTGTATTGCCTAATCCAATAAATCCATATATAGAAGCGTTTTTTTTGCGTACCGCCTTGGCAGATACAGCGCCCACAGCACCTGTACGCATGGTTGTAATCCAATCGCAATCCATAAGCGCAAGTAAATCGCCGTTATAGGCATTGTAGAGCAACATATCGCTGCCTAAACTCGGGATAGCTCCGGCTATACGGTGTACTTCTTTTATGCCGAAAAACCTTAATTTGCTGCTATTCGATTTTGAGGGTGGAAGAAGACACGGCATGGAAGTGAAAAAATCTTCCTCTGTCGGATGTACGCTGATTTTTGCAGGGAGTTGAGCCTCTTTTTTCATTTGAAAACTCTCGTATATCCATTCTACGCACTGCATGGGAGATATATTCAATGAACGAATAAGTTGTTCAGAAATAATTTTCATATATTATCTGATTTTTTCATTTCTATTTGTTTTGCGTCTGTATACCGGCACAAACATGCGCCAAATTGCCACCTCCCACAATGCAGATATTCACAAATCTTACCATTATTTATCCAGTGATTTGAGAGCCTCTATCAACTTCTCATTGTCCGTATGGCCGCGGACGGCTATGCGCAAATATTGTTTCCCGTCGAAGCCGATTTTATCGGAGCAGTCCCTGATAAGAATATTTTGTTCTTTGAGCAGTCGTATGACGAGGGTTGCCGCTTTGCGGGGTGGCAATACTTTGGCAAGAAAATAATTCGCCTGTGAGGGCATCACCCTGAGATACGGAATAGAACGAAGTCCTTCCTCGAAATTCCGGCGTTCCTCTATAAACCGGACACATGCTTTCTTGTAATCTTTTTCGTACTTGGTAAATATCTGCATGAAAAATTCGGCAAATGAATTCAGATTCCAAATGCTTACTGATTTTTTCATGTCTGCAATCATTTCCTTGTCGCTTGAGGCCAGAATCCCCAATCGCAATCCGGGGACTCCGTAGCTCTTTGATATGGACTTAATAACGACCAAATGGGGATATGTCTCAAGAATGTCGTCCCGCAGCAGGGAGCAGGTCTTCCATTGCTCACTGAAATCCACAAAACTTTCATCTACAATCAGCCGTATATCCGATTCCTCGCACCATGCAGCCAGCGACAGGATATCATCAAAAGGAATGAAATTGCCCGAAGGATTGTCCGGATTGATGAGCAACAGGGTATCTACAGGATGTGTACCGAAATATTCTTTTAAGTCTTGCGCCGAATAGCGGTATTCATCGTTATCCGGAATGAAGGTGACCAGTGCGTTATTATTAACCCGGTTGGGGTATTCCTCAAAAGTCGGCCGGGTAATGCCTATCTTGCCTTTTTCCTTCTCCATGAGGATTTTGATAAGCTCCGCTGCACCATTGCCCGGAATGATATACTCCTCACTTACTCCCCAGCATTTACTGGCAAGCAGCGAATTGATTTTCATTCCGGACGGGTATTCCGTAAGCAATGTCTTGAAATTCGCCTGCATCTCATCGATGATCTTCGACGAGGGGAAAAAGGGATTCACCAAGTAGCAATAATCCAACATTTTTGGGAATCTCCAATAGCCGCCATACCGTCCGTAATACTTGCGGAGCATGTCGTCATCTTCAGCAAACAGAGCTTCAGCAATATCCAGATCTTGCTTGTCGTCTATCTCGTACCATTTTTTGTCGGGAATAGGCAATGCTTTCAGTTCATGTGAATTGAGAAACGAAATTATGCGCAATACATTTTCGTAGTATTCGTTGTTTCCTTCAACTTTACAATAGGCATCAAGGAAAGGAACATACTTTGTTGAACTGAAATCCTTTGAAAATTTATAGACGTTCATCGTCTTGTAGTAATTGCTCGCCTCGTTGTATTTGAACGCATCTTTGGTTATGAAATTGATGATGTTGTTGTCTTCGTCTATTCTCACCATCGTTCCGTCCATCCACGTTTCGTATTTGCTGACAAGAGCCAGATTGGGATATGGACTTTCAAGCAGGATCTCGAATATGCCGTCTTCGAATATAAGATCACTTTCCACCAGAAGGGTGTCATCCTCCTGCAGTTGCCGCTTGGTCAAAGCCAATGAATATATATTGTTGGTTTTATCATAAACCGGATTGGTAACATATTCTATCTTCAAATCCCCGTATGTATGACCGACATAATCCATCAGTTTCTCCCCTTTATAACCCACGACAATGATCACCCGATTGAGTTTCAATCGGGACAGTTGGGTCAGTAATCGATCAATCAAAAGAGTTCCGTTGACCGGCACCATACATTTGGTATTATGCTCGGTATATTTGCCGAAACGTCTGCCCATTCCGGCTGCTAATATGATTGCCTGCATAATACTATTTATTTAATTTGAGCATAAATTCTTTTCCTATGTAATTTTTGTATGTGGCAATTGATACAGTTAGGATTTTATTCATAATATATTGTTTATCCTTTATTGTCTTTTATTCTTTCTCTAATTGGGTTATAGCGTTATTATAAAAATTTTCTAAACTGCTGGCCTGACTGCATATATCAAATAATTGAGACAATCCGCAAACACTCCTATTGTATTCGTATCCCAATATAATGCTTGCCCATATTTTTGGACATGTTTCAATACTTTGAAACGTAACGCACTCCGTCATTGCCATCTCTACCGTTATCTTGTCCGACAATACACACGGCAGGCCTGTCGCCTGCGCTTCAATACCTACAACCGGAAGTCCTTCGTATCTTGACGGCAATACGAACACATCCATTGCCTGATACAGTCTATACACATCATCTCGGTTTCCTAAGAACAATATATTATCCTGTATATTCCGTGATGCTTCTATTTTCTCAAATAACATCTCCATAATAATTTATCAACTTGATTGATGCTTTTGTAACGTCATACTTAGAATACACCCAATGCGATATTTCTGCTGTTGGTATTTGTCCCAAGATGCTTTCAGCCCATTTTTCAACAGAATTATAGAGAGACATTCTTTGTGTACTGTCTGAAATAACAGCATCATCTGGAACTACGTCTGACATTACCGTCCTAACACCGCAAAACTGAGCTTCGACTGCCGCTATGCCAAGGCCCTCATATCTTGACGGGAAAACAAACACATCCATAGCCTCATACAACCTATAGACATCATTTCTGTTGCCGAAAAGTTTTACCCCCCCCTGAGTCGCTTGACTTTTTCTTCTATCTTCTTTCTGTCGGGGCCATCACCGATGAGAATCAGAACCGCATCTGGATTCTGCTTATATACTTCTTCGAAAACATCTATAAGAAACTCCTGGTTCTTCTGATAACAGAATCGTCCTACATGGCCTATCACAAATTTTCCTTCAAGTCCAAGTTCTTTTCTTACTTCATTGCGAACGTTCTCATTATACTTGAACTTGTCTAAATCAATGGCATTATTAAATATTGTCACCTCGCCGCGTTCCATGGATCTTCTGCCGAACAACCATTCGCCTGCATATCTGGAACATGCAGCATAGTGTGTCGCATAAACCTTCGCAAACGGGCGGAGTGTGTATTTCAGAATATTTTTCTTCCACTCTCCCGGAGCCGCTGTTGAATGGCTATGTGCAATTCTGACCGGCACTCCAGCCTTTTTGGCTGCATATAGCGGGAATACACTTAAAGTGTTGATATGGGAATGTACTATCTTATAATGATTTTCTTTGAAAAGATTTTTTAAAGCAAATATGTATTTTCCGAGTTTCTGATACGGTGGAACTATATAGACTTTGCCGCCAAGACTCTCGATTTCCTCGCGGGGGATGCATGTCGAATCCTCATCGACTATAAAGTCAAACTGTATCTTGCTGCGGTTGATATAGCGATAGTAGTTCATTACGACCGCTTCAACCCCTGCATTGTTCATCTTTCCGACAACCTGTGCGACACGCATTCTGCCCGATCTCCCTTTCACATATATTATACTCCATTGCCCCTCAAGACCGATTTCACCGTAGCGAACATGATTTTCATATCCACCCACAACGATCGGTTCTTACAGTACCATAGTTCCATATGCTGTCGCCTGCCGTCCGAATATGCGGCGTCATTCCTCGCATATGCCTGCCAATAGCCGGTCAATCCTGGCTTCACCGATAACAGCATCTCCTGCTGCTCCTGTGTGTAGTTATCTCTGAGTTCTTCCTCAATGACGGGACGAGGACCCACCAATGACAAATCGTTTTTTATCAATATATTATATGTAATCTGTGGAAGTTCATCGATGCTCAATTGCCGGATTTTTGCTCCGAAGCATCTGCTTCCGTCACCAGGCTTCTTCCAACCGATAAGACGCCTGTCGTCGCGGAGCTTGTATTCGTGCCTGTATTCCTCCAATTGCTCCGGCGTCAGCATATCTTCAAGCCTGTCGGCCCCTTTTTGCATTGTCCTCAATTTCAATATCCTTATCGGCTTTCGGTTACGGCCTACCCTTGTATGCATATAGAACGGATTCCCGGGATCTTTGCACATTATCATGACTGCAATGATCATAACAGGTATTAGAAGTACAATGCTTGCAAGCGCGGATATCACTATGTCGAAACTCCGTTTGAAGAATTCATATGCGGGCTTCGGTCTGACTTCGGCGGCAGTATCATTGCGTTTTTGGATAGGAGCTGCGACGTTGGTTCGCCGTAAATTACTCCCATTCGATTGCCACCCGGCCGTGATATCAACCGCTTCATCCATCATCTCCAATCCGACAGGCCGTTCTTCCAAGTCAATGTTCATTGCTGCTTTTCTTCGAAAATGTTTTATTGCTCAAAACGGGGGTAATGCGTTTCCGCACTCAGGCGCTCTGCGCCAAAGTGCGACGCTTTACGGCTTCGTTGATTTTCATGCACGTCAGGTCGATGAGCACCGCAAGGCTCCAAAGACGACCGTCACTACCTTGCGGGCAGGCCTCCAGCTGCATTGCCGCCACATTTGCGACGGCTTCGGCGCGCTTCCAGTCGGCTGGGCCGATGCCCCACATCAATGTCCGGTACAGCATGAACACGTCACGGGAATTCAGCGTCGTGGCCTTCACGGCATCAGAGACTGTCATATCCGCCACACCTGCCTTGATAGCAGAGCACGTGGTACTTGCATGGTTCGTCGTATAGGCGGCATCCGTCATATCCGACGTGCTTGCCATGGCGGGCACGGTCTTCGATCCGCAGCCGATAATCCGCTCAAAGCAACGGTTGCGGGCCTTCACGATGAACGCGTCAAATCGCGTGTCGCCATGGACGTTCGAGTTTCCCGTCATCACGTCTATACGCTGCAATGCTTCGCCTGTCCCGATGCCCTCCCAGCTGCCGGCGGCGTTAAGTTCCTCTGCCCATGTTTCTACGTGGCTGCGCATGTACTGAAATGCAGGATTCTCTAACTTGTCTTCTTCCGCGGCATAGCGCATGGATTCGATGATGCAGTTCAGTATGCCGTACTCAGTCCGGCGTTCTTCTTCAGTGAATGAACGGGATGAATTGTTGGCCTTAGACTGCCATTCCTCTATGGCACGACAAGCACGGCGGGCAACCATAATGTCCCTGCGGACATCGAATGCCGCATCAGGCATGTGAAAGATATTGTACAGCACTGGGACAAGGCGGCCGCAGCGCTCCAAGGACGAATTGCTGAGGCAACGCCTCAGGCAGATCCCGAAAAGCCTCTCAATCGCCGCACGGTGAGATGCGACGCTGCCGTACCAAGCCTCTCCCCTGCAGGACACACTCTCTCCGTTAGCACTTCTGACATCACCGTTGACATACCCGCTCTCGCCGCCGACGGCCGCCATGCCCGCAACGGAGAGATGTATCTCCATCAATGCCTCCACGGCATCGTCCGACAGGGTCCTCCCCGTCTCGACGGCGTTTACCTCGGCTATGTATTTCTTCAGTTTCGCATCCAACATATTTCTTCGTTCTCTTTGCGCAGCCCTGACGGACAACGCACTATGCGGCGCCGTCATGGCGCTTCTCCCTCTCCCGCGCCGCGTGAGCTTCCGCCCACATGCGACGTGGCATCTCCGGTCCGGCCGACTGCGGCTTACGCCGCCCGGCTCCCGGCAACTCGCAATGTTGCACCACCGCCCCTGCCGTGAACCTCCTACTTTTGTATCCTTTCTTTGCAAGAGTGAACACTATTCCGCAATGGGCTGATTGTTACTGCGATGCAATGCCGTTCGAAATATCTTTATTCGATTGTTGTGACTTTTTTTATGACAAACGATGTTTCGTGGCGCAGGCATGATTGTGCCGCATGCATACGCAGACTATATACAAGTATTGCCGACACGGAGGACGTCTCATGTCGGCAATATGCTGCAAACCACCCTATTACAATCCGGGGGGGGTAATATTCCAGAAAATTTATTTGCCTGTTTTCTTGGCGAA
Source organism: uncultured Bacteroidales bacterium (assembly GCA_947588835.1). Lineage (GTDB taxonomy): Bacteria > Bacteroidota > Bacteroidia > Bacteroidales > UBA932 > Cryptobacteroides. Next base: position 15,076 of record CANPZS010000007.1, read on the forward strand.
TGACGGAATTATTGTACCTTTGCACCCGACTTTGTATTCACTCTTGCAAAGAGATAGCACTTTTTTGCAGGAATGCGTTTTCAGAAGGAGAAAACGTTTTTCATTCAATTCAGTATTACGACTCGCAGTTCAGTTCTCTCGCCTGCTCCTTATTAATCAGTTGTGTCCTGCGCCTTGTTACGACCCGGCATCACGACAAAAATTCTTCAAAAACGATTGCAAAGACGCACGCGGTTTTCCGTTTCACGGTTTTTGTGCTAAATTCGCAGCATGAAGATAATCATTGCAGGAGCCGGAGAAGTAGGATCGCATCTTGCAAAGATGCTGAGCAACAATTCTTACGAAATCACGGTCATAGATGATGACGCGGCGCGCCTCGAGCGCCTGAACGCGATTGCGGACATTTTCCCGGTATCGGGAGATCCGTCCTCCATGGACGTACTCAGACGTGCCGGGGTGGAGAAGGCTGACCTTTTCATCGCTGTGAATCCGTATGTAAACCAGGCCGTGAACATAGTCAGCGCCCTGATGGCGAAGAAGGCCGGCAGCAAAAGGGTCACCGCGCGCGTCAATGAAGAATCATACCTGACTTCGGAAAACAAGCTGCTGTTCAAGGACATGGGAATCGACCTGCTGTTCTATCCCGAGAAGATAGCGAGCGACGAAATACTGGACCTGCTCCGGCATTCTTCGTCCACCGATTCCATGGATTTCGCCAGGGGGCGGCTCAGGATGTCGGTGTTCAAAATCGACGACGACTCCCCCATATTGGACATGAGGCTGTCGGAATTCGTGGCCGCCAATCCGGACGTGCCTTTCCGCATAGTCGCCATTTCCCGCAACAATGAGACCATCATTCCCAAATTCGACACGGTCTTCAAGGATCTCGACAACGTCTATGTGATAGCCACCCGCGAAGGCACCGAAAAGCTCATGCGATTCCTCGGCATAAACAAGGTGGAGATTTCCAGCCTCATGATTCTCGGCGGGGGCAACATCGGCGAAATGGTTGCGAAGCAGCTCAGCCGCATGATCGACGACGTCAAGATAATCGAGAGCGACCGCGAACGCTGCATGGAGCTGTCGGAAAAGCTGCAAGGGAAAGTCACCGTAGTGAACGGAGACGGCCGCAATCCCGATCTTCTGCTGGAAGAATCCCTGAAAGACTACGACGCATTCCTCGCGGTGACGTCCAACGACGAAGCCAACATCCTCGCCTGCGTGGCTGCGAAGAAGTTCGGGGTCAGGCGCACAATAGCGGAAGTGGAAAATCTCGAATACCTGCGTCTCGCCGAAGAAATGGGCGTGGACGCATCCATCAACAAGAAACTGATTACCGCGGGCAGGATATTCAAATTCACCCTCAGCGACAAGGTGCGCTTCGTCAGATACATGAGCGGTACCGACGCGGAAGTGCTCGAATACACGGTGGCTCCTGAGAGCAAAATCACGAAGGCGCCGCTGCGCGACATGGACTTCCCCGCCAATGCCATAGTGGGCGGCGTCATTAGGGGCGGAGAATCTTTCATCGCCGTAGGGGACACGCACATACAGGCCTACGACAGGGTGATAGTGTTCGCCCTGCCCGAAGCCGTCAAAGAGATAGACCGTCTGTTCAAATAATCGTGCGATGGCCTCGTTTCTCCAGATAGAGAACATATCCAAGTCATACGGCCCGAAGGTGCTTTTCGAGCACATCGGATTCAATGTCAATGAAGGCGACAAGATAGCCCTCATAGCGCCGAACGGCACGGGCAAGACCTCCCTTCTGAGGATTATTTCCGGCAAGGACAAATCCGACGGCGGAGGCAGGATAATGTTCATGAAGGACATCCGCATCTGCTTTCTGGAGCAGGAATACGCCTTTGACCCTGAAAAGGACGTGTTCAGGCAGATAATGGACGACAGCTCCGAATGGTCCGCAGGCCTCGACGGAGAAGGGTTGGACGGATACGGACACCGCGTCAGGGCGCTGCTCGATTCGTTCGGCATCACCGATCCCGGAAAGCCCATGGGCTCCCTGTCCGGCGGCGAAGTCAAGAGGGTGGCGCTCACCCGCATGCTGGCCTCGGAAGCGGACTTCTACATCATGGACGAGCCCACAAACCACCTCGACATAGACGCCATCGAGTTTCTGGAAAGCTGTCTCAAACACAGCCGCCGCACACTGCTCATGGTAACGCATGACAGATATTTCCTCGACAACGTATGCAACACGGTGATGGAGTTGGATCACGGAGAACTGCATATCTACCGCGGCGGATACATGAATTTCCTCGAAAAAAGGCAGGAGCGCATAGACAATTACGACGCTGAGACCGTCAAGGTGCGGAACATCCTGCGCAGGGAAATGGAATGGATGCATAGCAGCCCGCAGGCGAGGACAGGAAAGTCGAAATCGCGCAAAAAGGCTTTCTACGAACTGAAAGAGCGCGCCGAAAGCGAACGGGTGTCGCGCAGCGTGGACATCAGTGACTTCAAGGACGGGAGCAGCTATCTCGGCAACAAGATAATAAATTGCAGAAACCTGTCGTTTTTCCGCGGAGACGCATGCTATCTTAAAGATTTCACGTACAATTTCCAGCGATACGAAAAAGTTGGCATAGTCGGCGGCAACGGCACAGGCAAGACCACTTTCCTGAATCTCATTACCGGCGTACACCCGGAAGGGGACGGCGATGTAAGCGGAATCATCGAGAGAGGCGAATCATTGAAAATAGGCTATTACCGTCAGGACGGCATCCGTTTCGACGAAGGACAGACAGTGCTTGAAACTGTCAACGACACCGGCCTGCTCGGACGTTTCCTGTTTCCGCACGAAATGCTCAACAACAAGGTGGAGCGGCTCTCCGGAGGGGAAAAACGCAGGCTATACCTGCTCACGATCCTGATGCGCCGGCCCAACCTCCTGATACTCGACGAACCCACCAACGACCTCGACATAGTGACGCTCGACATCCTCGAAGAATATCTCCAGGAGTTCAGCGGTACGCTCATAATCGTATCGCACGACCGCCATTTCCTCGACAGGCTCGTGGATCACCTTCTGATATTCTGCGGAAACGGAGTGATAAAGGACTTCATAGGAGACTATTCCGGATACCGGGAATACATGCGGGAGCAAGAGGCTGAGAACCGGCGACGGAAAAAGGAAAGCAAGCCCGCGGCGCGTACGGCGACGGCAAGGACGGCGGCAACAACGGCAAATGCGGCAACGGCAAATGCGGCAACGGCAAGTGCGGAGAATGCCGTCGCGCGGCCCGCCAGACTCTCGTACAAGGAGAGAATGGAGCTGCAGGAGCTGGAAAAGCGCATCGGCGAACTCGAAGCCGAAAAAGCCGAACTCGAAGCCGGGCTCAGCGGCGGCACGCTGGACCCGGAGGCCCTGATGGCCGCCTCGACAAGGTACGGCGAACTGTGCGCCGAACTCGACGCCAAAGAAACCCGGTGGATAGAGCTTACTCTTTGATTATGTCTTTCAGCGGAATGGCCTGGAACGTCATGTGGGCCACCGAACTTTCATACAATATGCCCACCGTCTCCCCGTCTATCATCGACAGGCAGGAATAGCCCCATCCGGTGCCTTCGTCGAGAAGGACGCTGTGCTCCGGAGACCATGTCAGTCCGCCGTCAAGGCTGGCCTTTATCGTCATCCTGTTGCGCGCACGCGTGCTCTCTGGATTGGAGAACAGCAGCAGATCCTTTCCTGTGACATTGTCTTCGGCGCGCACGCTTATCAGGCTCGCCATGCATACGGGCTCGATGAGAGCCTTGCGCGACGAAGGATGCTCCTCCCATGTGCGGCCGAGGTCGCGCGTGACGGCCACCGAGCGGGCCCCGCCGCGGTTGTCCCTCATGTTCAGCATGAGGCTTCCGTCGGGCAGTTCGGCCACCTGTGCCTCCGTAGTGCTGTCTTTGGCGGCCTTGTGCATATTCCACGTCTTGCCGTGATCCTTGCTGTACATTATGCCGGCATGCGGGGTGCGGCCTGCATCGAATTCAGTGTATTGGGTAGCGAACACCAGAGTGCCGTCGGAAGTGGTGATGCCGCGGCCGGGGCCCTGGAAGAAAAAGGCCCATGAGGAATCCTTGAGCTGAGGCGTCACGCTCACCGGAGCGCTCCAGGTCTTGCCGTCGTCGCTGCTGCGGGACAGCACGAGCTGCGCAGTATAGTCGGGCGAAATGCCGGGCACCGTGCTCCACCACGAAAGGCCGTTGCCCATCCCATGCGCCCAGATGGACGCGATGATAAGGTCGCCGGTGACGTTGTCCACGAGAATGGCAGGATCCCCCGCCCCGTTCTGCGCAGCCGGCAGGCCGCCGTATTCTCCGTAACTGATGGCGCGGCGCATCTTTTCCCATGTGCGTCCGCCGTCACGGCTGCGGCTTACACCTATGTCTATATGTCCCTGCAAGTCCCTGGAGGATTCGTAGCGGATGTCATAAACGGCCACGAGAGTGCCTGCATTGGAGGTCACGAGCCCCGGAATGCGGAACGCCTTGGAGCCATCGTCCCCGGCATGGCGCACGCCGACGCCCATGCGGTGCACTATTCCGTCAGGAGATACTTTCTCCACAGCCGCCTCGACGCCGTCTATGCGGACGGAAGTGATGGCGGCGCTTATCTTGTCGGACAGCTTCGCCTTGTTCTTCATGCGGACGCTTACCCACAGATAATTCACTCCGGGAAACAGCGTCATGCCCGGATTGAACGTCACAGTCCTGCCGGGGTTGCGCACCTCGCATTTGAGAATAGAGAACGCAGGATTGGCCTTGAGCGTGTTTCCGGGATCATTCGAAGCGATATATTCGGCCGGCTCGAAAACGCCGCGATGGTCGCGCGTCCTTGACTCCGTGCCTCCGTAATACAACTTGAGGCTGTGGATATGCGACGCGTCGCATTCAGGGCCGAGCTGCAGGGCCACCCTGTCGAGGCGGCCTCCCTCGTCGGCGGAGATTTTCAGCCGGAAAAGGACGTTGTCGTACCTCTCTATCAATATCGGTATTCTTGTTTCCTGCACCTTGACGGTGGTCTCGGCATAGACGGCGGAAACGCTCAAAACGGCGGACAGGGCAAGCGCCAATGACTTTATTCTTTTCATATCATTATTGGTTTCAGACAGTGTTGAGCACGGTATATCTCTTGCGGATCCGTTTCGCATAAGGAATCAGTTCCTGCAAGTCCTCGCTTTTCCATGGGATCATGTCGGCTATCACCTTCGACAGCCCTATCCTGTCGTAGAACTCCTGAAGCCTGTCGGCGAACTCGGCGTCCTTGCGTATCTGGCGCTCGATCTCCAAGAAGGCCCAGGCGGCCTGGATACCGTGCATCGTCGCTTTTTCGGAGAAATATTCGTCGATGGCGTGGCTTACGAGATGCTCCGAACCGCTGCATGAACGGGAGCTTCCCGCTATGGTCATGGAGAGTCCGGACGTCACGAGGCCATGGAAGAGGTCGAGCAGGAAATTGTCGGAGAAAAGCTCGTCCTCCGTGTAATTCCAGATCGATATGGCCGCCTGCTTCGACAGGATGCAGGCCAGTTCATTCATCGATTCTCTGTTGTTTTCATGCGCGAGCGTCCAGTCCTTCACGGCCGACAGGTTGGTGATCAGGTCGCCGGCGCCGGCAAGTATGAGTTCCCGCGGGGACATCTTTATCACGGAAAGGTCGAGGATGACCCCGAGAGGCGGCTGCACGGTGAAGCTGCGCTTCTTCATATTTGCCGTCAGGCGCGCCACGCTTGAATATATGGCATCGTTCGAAAGAGTGGAAGGGACTGTGAGATAGGGGTTGTTTATGCGCGTGGCAACATATTTCACAAGGTCCAGCACGCTGCCTCCGCCGAAAGCCATGAGCACGGCCTCCGAATCGCGCAGCCTGCCGATTATCTCGTTGGCCTCATCAAGCTCTCCCCCCTTGCAGAATATTATATCCGAAAAAACGTTGCCCGAAAGCTTGTCCTTGAAAATGTCATAAAGATTTTCCTGGGTGACAAGAACTTTTTCCGGAAAAAAAAGGTGCGACTCTTCCAAAAGTGAATCCAGATCCTGAAGAATGCCTTCTCCGGCCTCGATGAACGCCGGGATGTGTATGGTGTTATAGTACATGTCTTTATTCGGTTTTCACCGCGGGCGTACCCCCGCACGAGCACAAAAATAGAAAATAATTTGGTAAAAAGAGTTATCTTTGGCCGATTTATGGGACAAAACGAGACTTTGACGGCCGCATGCGCCCGCATCAGGCATGTGGCATTGGATATGGACGGGACCATATATGTAGGTTCAAGGCTTTTCCCTTGGACGCAGCCGTTCCTCGGAACCCTGCGGCGTCTGGGCATAAGCTATTCTTTCCTTACGAACAACCCCACCAAGAGCGGCAGGGACTACCTTAAGAAGCTGTCCTCGCTCGGCATAGACGCCGTTCCGTCGCAGATGTTCACCTCGGCGGCGGCCACCATTGACTATATCCGACTGCACCGTCCGGAAGTGCGGAAAGTGTTCATCCTCGGCACTCCGAGCATGCAGGAAGAATTTGCCGAAGCCGGTTTCGCCATCGCGGAGGACAGCGCCGGCGACAGGCCGGACACGCTCATAGTGGCTTTCGACACCACGCTCACATACAGCCGCCTGTGCCGTGCTGCGTGGTGGGCCGCACAGGGGCTGCCTTACATAGCCACCAACCCCGACAGGATATGCCCTACGGAAGATCGCACGGTGCTCGTGGACTGCGGCTCCGTCTGCAACGCCATCGAGACGGCCACCGGACGCAGGCCCGACATCGTCATCGGGAAGCCCAATCCGGGAATGCTCCGCGTGATAATGGAGAAGTACGGGCTGGCCCCGGACGAGCTGGCCATGTGCGGAGACAGGCTCTACACCGACATCGAGGCCGCCCGGAACGCGGGGGCGCTCGGCGTGCTCGTACTGAGCGGCGAGACGACTCCGGAAATGGCGGAGGCCGCGGAAACGAAGCCTGACATCACGGTGGAAACCATAGAATGCTTCGGCAGGATGCTGGAGCGTGCGCACGGGGAAGCCGGGCACTGACAGATTGGCAGTAAAAGTCCTTGGCAGATTATTTGAATATGCACAGGCGGAATAACAATTGATCATGGCAAAGAAAAAAGAAACGGCTGCGGCTTCTCCCCAAAAGGAGGGGCAGAAACATGCAAAAGAACTTGAAAATAAGATAGCGGAACTTGAAAAGAAAGGCGCCGAACTTGAAGCGGCGTTGGAGAAAGAAAAGAACGACTACCTCCGGCTGATGGCGGAATTCGACACTTTCCGCAGGAGAAGCGCCGAAGAAAAGCTGACGCTGGTCACCACGGCGGCATCGGAGACCATCAAGGGCCTGCTGCCAATACTTGACGACTGCGAGATAGCTCTCGGACAATTGAAAAAGACCTCCGACAGTTCTGCCGCCATAGAAGGGACCGAACTTATTTTCAATAAATTGACTGCATATCTCAAGAGCAGGGGCCTTTCTCCCATCGAAGCGAAAGGCCAGCCTTTCGACACTGATTTCCATGAGGCCGTCACACGTTTCCCCGTGGAAGACGAAAAGCAGAAAGGCGTGGTCATCGACGTAGTCCAGACGGGCTACATGCTCGGTGACAAGGTGCTGCGTTATGCAAAAGTCGTCGTAGGAGCTTAAATTATGGCAAAAAGAGATTATTACGAAGTGCTCGGAGTCGGCAAGAACGCCTCGGCTGATGAAATAAAGTCGGCTTACAGGAAGCAGGCGCTGCAGTGGCATCCGGACCGCTGGGTGAACGGCACTGAAGATGAGAAGAAAAAGGCGGAAGAAAACTTCAAGGAGGCCGCCGAAGCCTACTCCGTGCTCGGCGATGCTGACAAAAAGGCAAAATACGACCAGTTCGGATTTGACGGGGTGAACGGCCAGTTCGGCGGCCAGGATTTCGGCAACTTCAGCAATTTCGGCGACATATTCAAGGACATCTTCAGCGGCTTCGGCGGAGGCGGCATCAACATAGAGGACATCCTTTACGGAAAACAGTCCAAAAAACAGCGCGTAAACAAAGGGCGCGACATAATCACGAGGATACCGCTCACCCTTGAGGAAATAGCCCGCGGATGCGAGAAGGAGAGGCAGCTCGAACGCCTGCGCCCATGCTCCGAATGCGGAGGGAAAGGCGCCATAAACTCGTCGGACATAAAGACTTGCCCCACCTGCAACGGCACGGGCAGAGTACAGAACGTGAGCATGTCGTTTTTCGGCCGCACCGTTTCATACGCCGAATGCCCGCGCTGCAAGGGTGAAGGCAAGATCATCACCAATCCGTGCCGCAGATGCAACGGGACCGGACTGGAGCGCAAGCGGGAGACCGTCAGGGTGAAGATACCAGCGGGAGTGGAAGACGGGATGGAGATCAGAATCAGCGGAGAAGGGCATTCCGCCGCACACAACGGCATAAACGGCGACCTCATAGTCGCCATAGAGGAAGTGGCGGACAAGAATCTGCTCCGTGAGGGACAGAATCTGTACTATACCCACATGATTTCCGTTATGGACGCCATGCTCGGCACGGAAATAAGCATTCCGGGCATAGGGAACAGGCTGAGCCTGAAGATAGAGCCCGGCACGCAGTCCGGCACCATCATAAAAATGCGCGGGCAAGGCCTGCCGTCCCCCAACGGATACAGGGGCGTCGGGGATCTTTTCGTGAAGATACTCGTATGGGTGCCGCGCAAACTGAGCCGGAGCGAAAAAGACCTGCTGGCCTCGATGAAGGACAGTCCCTCTTTCAGGCCGGACCCGTCGAGGGACGACCGCAACCTCTTTGAAAAGGAAAGAAACAATTTCCAATTATAGACAAATTTCCGGCGCAGGCGCAAAAAAAGTTTGCCGTAAATAAAAATTATTGCTACTTTTGCACCCTTGAAAACAAGCAACCTCTTACTGCCACGGCTCGGACAGCCTTGTAACGTTGCGCAAACATTACGAAAATGGATTTGATTAAGATTGCCCAGCAGGCTTTTGAGAACGAGAAAGCCTCTACATACCCTCGGTTCAGGGCCGGCGACACCGTGACGGTGACATATCGCATCAAGGAGGGTGACAAGGACAGGCTTCAGAAATTCAGAGGCGTTGTCATTCAGATTAAAGGCGCAGACGCTTTCTCGAGGACTTTCACCGTCCGCAAGATTTCCGGCGGCATCGGCGTGGAAAGGATTTTCCCGTTCCAGTCACCGTTCATCGACAGCATCGAGATCAACAAGTTAGGCAAGGTGCGCAGGGCGAGAATATTCTATCTCCGCAACCTCTCCGGCAAGAAGGCCCGCATCAAGGAAAAGGCTAACGTCGCCGTAAAGCAGGAAACGGAAGAATAGCCTGCCGAATCAAGACATTATACGCGGCGCACTGCTTGGATTGTTGCCGAAATATTTGTCTGATTGTTTGAAATTGCATATCTTTGTATCCGTCGATGAAACATTTCGGCGGCATAATTGGCTCCTTAGCTCAACTGAATAGAGCATTTGACTACGGATCAAAAGGTTACAGGTTTGAATCCTGTAGGAGTCACTTTTATGAATCGTCAATTAACTAAAAATCAGTTGATTGACGATTTTTTTCTTTTGCCCCTCCGCCGACTTTCCGGCAGCCTGATGATTTATTGAATTTGGCTTGAAAATTGATTAAGTATTAGAAATTTATTTTTATTTTTGCGTACCTAATAGAACTTGTCAAAAGATGTTGGACAACGAGTACAAATATTACCTTGAACACCAACAGGAACTTCTATCCCGCTACAAAGGCCGGTTTATCGTTATATGCGGAGATGCCGTTGTAGGTGATTATGACTCCCAAGACGCCGCATATCTGGATTCTATCAAGAAATATGAACTTGGGACCTTTCTCATCCAAGAATGTACTGACGGATCTTCCGGATACACTCAGACTTATCATTCACGGGTTATCTTTGCCTAATGCCTAATATTCACAGAACTTCAGCATTTACGCAGCAGTACGACGGATTGGCGAATGTCCTTCGGTCTGAATGCATAGTTTCTCAGGCATTTGATCCGGCAGGCCCGGAACGGCCCGATACCTGCACGGTAACCTGCGTCTGGGATACCGGGGCCACAAACTCTGTCATTTCACCCCGTCTGGTTGGGGCGCTTAAGCTTGTACCTACAGGGAGAATGCCGGTAAACGATGCAAGAGGCACAAAAATTTCCAATACATACATAGTCAATGTCATGTTGCCGAATAATGTTGAGATTCCCTTTCTTCAGGTGACAGAAGGCATCTTGCTCGGCTTTGACATGTTGGTTGGAATGGACATTATTTCAAAAGGTGATTTCTCCGTCTCGTGTCCCGAGGGGAAAACAGTGTTTTCTTTCCGGCTGCCGTCAGCCCATGAAGTTGATTTTGTTGATGGGAAGGTGCTCCAAACGCCTATACGAATCAGGCACTTGCAGCGATAAAAAATAATACCATGACCAGAGAAGAAACATTAACTCTAAAAGCCATAGTTCTTTACATATTAAAAAACGGTACGACTCGAGCAAGTCATACTGTTTATTATATCGTCAAGATCGCTTTTGTCGCGCAGCAGAAACATCTGGCAAAATATCTGTGTCCGCTTTTTGAAGATAAGATCATGGCTCTCCAATTCGGGCCGGTTCCTTCAGACATTTATGATGCACTGAAAATCGCACGCGGCGATGCAAATGCGATGTATTACCACAGGAACGACGACCTGCATCTAATATATGATTCGATATCATTCAGCGATGAAATATTTACCGCCGATGAAAATCCGGATATGAATTATCTGTCTCCGTCAGCGATTGAATGTCTTGATGAGGCACTCAAAACTGTTTCTTCCATGACGTTTGAAGAAATCGTAAATGCCACTCATGGAGACGAATGGACTCGGGCATATAACAATCAAGACAGTAAGGATATGAACTGTCTGGCAATTGCAAAAGAGGGCGGAGCCGATGAAGCTTCCATTCCGTATCTGAAAGAGAATCTTGAACTTGATTCCATGCTCAAGTAATGAATTTAGGCGATCTCTCCTCTCAGTTAAAGGGTATTTTCATTCAGCCGGGCAGCATATTCAAAATGACGTTGTTCCCGAAGGATGGCGTCACGCCTAAAAATGCTGGTGACACTTCCCGCACCAAATATTTCGTAGTCATCGGTAAAGACGAAAATTCCATTCTTGTCGGGTCGCTTCTTATCAATTCTGATATTAATACCAATATGGCAAAAATTATCGCTCCATATCAGCATTGCATACCCAAAGGACTATTCTTTCCTCGGTGATAAATACAGATTCATTGACTGCTATCGCATAAAAGAACTTCAGTTCAATCAGATAATTGAATCCGGCGAATACATCGGGACACTATCGGCGGTTGATCTGGACAAAGCTATTGATTTGGCTAACGCTTCACCCGTAAACAAACCACATACACTCATCAAATTCGGAGTATACAAAGTGAAATGATACCATGTAAGCAAGGCTTTGTAAAGAAACGACAGTAATAAATTTTTGCATTATCTTTGTATTCCGGTCATAAACATAATATGATTATGAAAAAAATAGGATATTCCGCAGCTATGGCTTTGGCGGCCTTCTTCATAGGCACTGCGCTCACGGTGTCCTGCGGGAATGAGAACGGAAAAGAGAACGGAAAAGAAAATGTAGACGTCGGCGACGGCGATGAAAACGAAGACACAGGCGGCAAGGCGGACTATGCGAAAGGAGCCGACCTCGGCTGGCTGTCGGAGATGGAGCACGACGGCGTGAAATTCAAAGATACGGACGGCAATGCGGCCGATGTCCTTGAATCGCTGCAGAAGATAGGGATGAACGCGGTAAGGCTGCGCGTCTGGGTGGATCCGCCCGGAGGTTGGAGCGGAAAGGAGGACGTGGTATCGCTTGCGGAAAGGGCCGCGGCGCTCGGGCTCGACATCATGATCGATTTCCATTACAGCGACTTTTTCGCCGATCCGGGGAAACAGGACATTCCGGCTTCATGGGCCGGCGACTCCGATGACTTAGATGCCATGGCACGGCACGTGTCGGAGCACACGACTGAAGTACTGAATGCATTGAAAGCCAAAAACATCACTCCCAAATGGGTTCAAATCGGGAATGAAACGACCAACGGAATGCTTTGGGACTGCGGCCGCCTGTGGACCGACAAGGAAGACATACCCGACGGCAGAAAACATTTCGCGACCCTGCTCAACGCCGGATACGCGGCGGCAAAATCCGTTTTTCCGTCGGTGATCACCATAGCGCACATAGACAATGCCTATGACTACAGGGACTGGTGGTTCAAACAGGTACGTGAGGCCGGAGGGAAGTTCGACATGATAGCCCTGTCACATTATCCGCAGACCAATAGTGAATTGAGCTGGAAAGAGATGAACGCGCAGGCGATCGAGAACATAGGCAGGCTCGGCAAGGAATTCGGATGCAAGGTAATGGTATCCGAAATAGGCACTAAGTCTTCGGACCAGACGCTTGCCGCGCAGATAACCGGAGAATTCATCCGGGAAGCGGGGAAGCTCGATGCCTTCGCCGGCGTATTCTACTGGGAGCCGGAAGTCTACGGAGGATGGAAGCCTGCCGTATATGAAGAAAAGGGCTGGGGCTCATACGATATGGGAGCCTATACAAGCGACGGCCGTCCGGGCAAAGCCTTGACGGAACTCTTCAAATAGTTTCCGTGGCGGACAGGCGGAAGGACATACTGCTCGGGATGATTCGTTCCGACGAAGACGATGGGCCTTCAGGGCGTATGGATCGCCATGTGCCTTGAACTGAATTTCCGGGAAATTATTTTCCTTCTGCGTCTGCGCGGATCGAGCTGGATGAGGAAATCCGGGATTTCGCATAGTCAAGCGTAAGCCTGAAAGTCTTGCGCCTCGACGAAGGAGCCTCAAACATGGCGTCGCTCATTATCTGCTCGCAGATGGCGCGCAGGCCCCTGGCCCCGAGCTTGTTTTCGATGGCCGTATCGACGATGAAGTCAAGCGCCGCAGGTTCCGTCTCAAGCCTGATGCCGTCGAGCTCGAACAATCTTTCGTACTGGCGCATTATGGCGTTCTTCGGCTCCGTGAGTATGCGCAGAAGAGCGCCGCGGTCGAGCTGCTCCAGTCCGGTCACCATAGGCAGGCGCCCGACGATCTCAGGGATAAGCCCGTATGCACGCAGGTCCTTCGCATTGACGTAGTGCAGAAGTTCATCCGTTCCGATGCGGTGCTTTGCCTCATTGCCGAAACCTATCACCATAGTGTTCAGCCGCTGGGCTATTTTTCTTTCTATGCCCTCGAACGCTCCCCCGCATATAAAGAGGATGTTGCTCGTATCCACATGGATGAATTCCTGCTCGGGATGCTTCCTGCCGCCCTGCGGAGGCACGTTCACCACGCTGCCCTCCAGCAGTTTCAGAAGGGCCTGCTGGACGCCTTCGCCGGACACGTCGCGGGTAATCGACGGATTGTCGCTCTTGCGCGCTATCTTGTCTATTTCGTCGATGAAGACTATGCCCCTCTCAGCCTGCGCCACGTCATAATCGGCTTCCTGAAGGAGTCTCGTAAGCAGACTCTCGACGTCTTCCCCCACATACCCGGCCTCGGTAAGCACGGTGGCGTCCACGATGGTGAACGGGACTTTCAACATGCGGGCTATGGTCTTGGCCAGAAGCGTTTTGCCCGTACCGGTCGGACCCACCAGAAGTATGTTGGATTTCTCTATCTCGACGTCGTCTCCTCCGTCCGATGGACGGCACAGATTGTTGTTGATGCGTTTGTAATGATTGTAGACGGCCACCGACAGCACTTTCTTGGCATGGTCCTGTCCTATGACGTAACGGTCGAGGAAGGCCTTTATCTCCTTTGGCTTCGGGATGTTGTCTATGGCCGCGACTTCATGCTTCGACTGCTTCTCGAACCGTTTCAGATAGTCCGACGCGATTCTGACGCAATCCCCGCATATGTTGCCGCTTTCACCCTCCAGCAGAAAAGGGACTTCGTTCTCTCCCCTTCCGCAGAAAGAGCAATGTTTCAGATTTTTGCCGGCCATCGCTATTTCTTCTTCACCAATATTTCATCGATCATGCCGTATTCAAGAGCTTCCTGTGAAGTCATCCAGAAATCCCTGTCCGCATCCTTGAACACCTGATCGTACGGCCGGCCGCTGTGCGCGGATATGATGCGGCAAAGTTCTTCGCGTATCTTTTCAATCTCTCGGGCGGCTATAATGATGTCCGAGGCCTGTCCTTCGGCTCCCCCGAGAGGCTGATGTATGAGCACCCTCGAATGCGGCAGCGCGGCGCGCTTGCCCGGAGCCCCGGCGCAAAGCAGGACGGAACCCATCGAAGCGGCCAGTCCGGTGCAGATGGTCGCCACGTCAGGAGTGACAAGCTGCATGGTGTCGTAAATCCCGAGGCCCGAACTTACCTTGCCGCCGGGAGTATTGAGATACAGGGATATGTCGGCCCCGCTGTCGGTAGACGCCAGGAACAGAAGCTGCGCCTGGATTATGTTGGCCACGTCATCGTCGATGGGAACCCCGAGAAAAATGATGCGGTCCATCATCAGACGGCTGAACACGTCCATGGAGGCCACGTTCAGTTTCCTTTCTTCAATGATGGTGGGATTTATATAAGAAGCGCTTACGGAAGCGTAGCGATGAAGCGTCATCGAACTGATACCGCGGTCCGACACCGCATATTTTTCAAATTCCTTCCCGTTCATGACTATTTCAATGCAATGAATTCATCGTGACCGATTTTCTTGTTTTCCAATGCGGCGTGTTCGCGCACGGCGGCGATGGCCTTGTTGTCCTCCACCTGTTCCTCGAGACGGCGCACCTGGCGCTCGTCGCCGAGAATATGATGCGCGGCTTCATGGATCTGGTCCTGCGGCACGTTGGCGATGCCGTACATGGCATACTGATAGGCCACGTATGACTCCGCCGCCTCATGCAGGTCATTCTCTTCCACCTTGAGGCCGAAAAGCTGCATTATATGCCCGCGGACAAGCTGCCAGCGGAAATCTTCGAGGAAGGCGCCGAATTCTTTCTCCACGTCTTCTTCGGTCACTTTGCCGCGGTTGGCCTCAAGCAGCCATCTCTTCAGGAAAGCTTCCGGCAGAGCTATCGCGGCCTTGTTCAGGAAATGGTCGCGCACGTCCTTGGAGAATCGATAATCCGCTTCCTGCCTGTATTCGGCCTTAAGGCGCTCCTCTATCTTGGCGTCGAATTCTTCTTCAGTCTTGACGGCACCCTCGCCGAACATTTTGTCGAAAGTCTCCTGATTCGCCTCGGCCGGCACGAAAGTCTTGACGTTCACGATCGTCGCCACGAACTGCGGATTCAGTTCCGCAAGCTTGCCTTTGTCCGTCCTGAGCAGCGAAGCCCTGTCGGTCTCGTTCGTGAAAGCCTGATTCACGTCAAGTTCTATCTTGTCCCCGGCCTTGGCGCCGATGAATCTGTCATGGGCGGCTCCGGCCACGTTCGGGATGGAGATGTAAGCCGATTCCACGGAATGCTCGCCGTTGGTGAGGTCGGCTATCACATAGTCCTCGGCACCCGCCGCCTCGGTCTCCTGCATGGAGCCGTACTGGCGCAGCATCTCGGATTTCATGTCCTTTCTGGCCTTGTCCGTCACCTCGATTTCATAATAGGGCAATACGTCTTCTTTGTCCACCGCAAATGTTATCTCCGGAGTGACAGCGATGTCGAACTTGAAAGTGAAATTTTCGTCCGACTTCCAGTCCACGGTCTCCTGATCCTCGCTGGCAAGCGGTTCCCCGACTATGCGGAGCTTGTTGGTATTTATATACGAATCCAGCTGCTCCGAAATGACTGCGTTCACGCTCTCGGCTTTGACCTGCTCGCCGTAAATCCTTTGTATCAGGCTCATGGGAACCATTCCCTTGCGGAAGCCCTTGAACTCCGCATTTCTCTTGTGTTCCTTCAGTTTCTTCATCTCGGCCTCGGCATAGTCCTCCTTGGAAACCGAAAGGACCAGCTGAAGATTAAGATCATCGATTTTGTTTGTCTGTATATTCATAGTGCATATGTTTTATCAAAAAAGTCAGCAAAAATAGTCATTATACCGCAAATCGCAAATTCCTATCTCTGCCTCTTGGGATATTCCACCCGTTCATGGTACAGCTGCAGAAGATAAGATTTGATGACGTCGGTCACTTTGTTGAAGTCGCGTATGGAAATGTCGGCGTTTTCGAACTGCCCGTCGCGGTTCTTTCCCGCCACGATATTGTCCACGAGCTTAGAATAAGCGTCGGGCGAAGAATCCTTCACTGTCCTGGACGCAGCCTCGATCGAGTCGCAGAGCATCAGTATCACCTGCTCCCTCGTCTCCGGCTTGACACCCGTATAGAAAAAATCCTTCACGTCGTCCGGATCGCCCCCGCCGTTCAGATAACGGTTGTAGAAATATCCCGTGGCGGAAGTGCCGTGATGGCTCATTATGAACTCCTTGATTACGTCCGGAAGTCCGTATTTGACGGCTATTTCAATGCCGTCGCTTACATGCCGTATTATGTCCCTGGCGCTCTGCTTGGGATCGAGCCCCGCATGATAATTGACGCTGCCGGCGCCGGAAGTCTCGTTCTCGATGAAGCACAACGGATTGCGCATCTTGCCTATGTCATGGTAGAGGGCTCCGGCACGGACCAGCTCCACGTTGGCGTTCACGGCCCTGGCGGCGGCCTCGGACATGTTCATGACCTGAAGCGAATGCTGGAAAGTCCCGGGCGCCTTATGCGCAAGTTCCTGCAGCAAGGCGTTGTTGGTGTCGCTCAATTCGATGAGCCTCGCCGTTGACACGAGGTTGAACAATTTTTCGAACAGATATATAAGAGGATATGCCGCCACCGAAAGCATCGAGCCGAGGAACATGAGCAGCAGAGGCTTCAGAGCGTTGGCATCCGCCTGATCCGTAAGGATGAAACCGCAATGTACTATAGCCAGTACGGCGAAGGAAATAAGCGCCGTGATGAATTGTTTCCACCCGCGGTTGAAAAACTGGAACGCATATATCGTCACGACGCCGGCCGTGAGATACATGGTGAAAAGCTCCACGCCGTTGCCTGAAAACATCAGGAGCGGCAGCAGGGATATGATATATACCGGCAGCACGACCCTTTTCTGGAAAAACGCCAGCATGAACAGCGCTATGGACGGGAAAGGAATGAGATAGACGTATTCGGGGATGAACCTTTCCACGGAAAATGCCGCGGCCGACGATATGAAGAATACGAACAGAAGATAAATGTAGCGGTTCCTGTCCGCAAAGACGAAGGGATTGGTGTACCAGATGCTCAGGTACAATATAAGCACCATACTGAGGGCCAGCAGGATGTTCCCGAGCCATAGGAGGACGATGGGCCTTTCGTAGCCGAAGGCGCTGTCGTATTCCACCCTGTAAGAATCCAATATCTGCGCTATCTCGGCCGTGACTATCTCTCCTTTGGAGACTATGGTCTGGCCGGCGCTCACGTACCCCTGGGTGGGCGAGATGTAGTCCGCGGACTGGGCATGTACGAGCTCGGTGGCCGCCTTGTCAAATACGAGGTTGGGAGCTATGAGGTTGTATACCCCGGTCTTGCTGAACAGCGAATCCATGTTGATGCGGGTATATAGCCCCGACATGTCCGCAAGCAGCTTGTCGCGTGCCGATGATACATTGTACACCTCCGAAACCGGATATTTGTCGGCCCTTTTGTCCTTTTGTATGAACAGCACGTCTTCGGACACAGCCCCCACTCCCCTTTCGAGGCGTATCTCGCCGTCGGGCATGACGCCGTTGGCATAGATTTTCCTGAACGACAGGATCAGGTTGGGCCTTATGTATCCGTATTCGCCGAAATCAAGTCCTTCGAGGGCACGGATGCTGCCGTTCATCTTGGAATCGGAATATCTGAAATAAGGTACTATCCCCTTGCCGGCCTTTTCCCTTTCAAGCTCCATCTGCTCATCGGTCTTGAGTATGGGAAAATCTATCTTGGAAATGAGCGTCTCGTATTGCCACGGAGAGCCGCGGCGATAGTCATAGCTGAACTTTCCCATCCTCGGCATCAGTGCGACGAGGAAAAGGAGCAGGACTGCCAACGGCAGAACGATTCTCGGAGAATGCGGTGGTATAACGTTTTGGTGCATGGACGGTATCATTTGAACGGACTGTCGCTCTCCTTGGCGATGAAGCTGTAGGTAAGACGGTCCGTCAGCCTCGGGAAAAGCCTGTGGGCCAATACGGTGGCCTTGCCGAGACCGGTCAGTATAATTTCCTTCCTGCGCCTGCGTAGCCCGTCCGCCAGATGCCGGGCGCATTCTTCGGCGCTCATCAGCCGGCTTTCGTCGAGCGGAGTCTCTCCCTGCGCGGAACCGTCGGCGGTCAGCGCGGCGCACCTCACGTTGGACGCCGTGTACCCGGGAGCGAACACGAGCACGTTGAGCCCGTCCTTCATATGTTCGATGCGCAGAGTATCGAGAAATCCGCGGACGGCATATTTCGAACTCGAATAGCCGCTTCTGGCCGGCAGGGCTGAATACCCTGCGATGCTTATGACTCCGACCACCTGCCCCTTGCTCCTGAGCAGCCATGGAAGCGCGTACTTGGTGCAATAGACGGTGCCCCAGAAATTGACGTCCATAAGCGACCTGATGACCTTAAGGTCCAGATCGCGGAACATCGCCCTCATGGATATGCCGGCGTTGTTGACAAGTATGTCAATGCCTCCGAAACGCTCTACGGTACGGTCCACGAGGCTGCGGCAATCTTCTTCGACGCTTACGTCGGTCTTGACGCACAGCACCCTGGACGCATCAGGCGACACGGAATGGGCGAGTTCCTCCATCTTCTCAAGGGATCTCGCGGCCATCACGACGTTGGCCCCGAGGGATCCGAACAATCGTGCGGAAGCAAGCCCGATTCCTGAACTCGCTCCCGTAACGATTATTGTCTTGTCCCTGAAGAAATCCACTATTTTACAGTCATCTGTGCGATTTCGTCGCTGTAATATCCTTCCTGCAGCTTCTTGCGTATTTCCTTGAAGGCATCGAGCGTCCTCTGCACGTCATCAAGCGTATGCGCAGCGGTGGCGATGATGCGGAATATAATCATTCCCTTGGGTATCACCGGATAAATGACCATGGAGCAGAAGATCTTGTAATTTTCGCGCAGGTCCTTCACCACGTTGGTGGCCTCGGAAATGCCGCCCTTCACCTTCACCGGAGTCACGCAGGCCTCGGCCTCGCCTATGTCGAATCCTTCCTTGCGGAAACCGTCCTGCAATGCACGGGTAACGATGAACAGGCGCCTGCGAAGTTCATCTCCCTCAGGAGAATCTATTATCTCGAGGCGTTTCAGATTGCCCATTACGAAAGGCATCGGCAGCGCCTTGGCGTACATCTGGGAACGCATGTTGAAACGCAGGTATCCGATTATCGAAGCCGGCCCGGCTATGAAGCCGCCTATCGAAGCCATCGACTTGGCGAACGCGCCTATGTAGAGGTCTATCCCGTCCATCACTCCGAAGTGCTCGGAGGTGCCGCGTCCGTGCTCTCCCATTACTCCGAATCCGTGGGCGTCGTCTATCATTATCCTGAAATCGTATTTCTTTTTCAGGGCGACGATCTTGTCGAGTATGCCCAATGCGCCGGTCATGCCGTACACCCCTTCGGTGATGAGCAGCACGCCTCCGCCCTGTTCTTCGGCCTTTGCGCAGGCGCGGGAGATTATCTGTTCGCAATGCGCTATGTCGTTGTGGCGATATTTGTATTTCTCGCCGGCATGAAGCCTGATGCCGTCAAGCAGGCAGGCATGGCATTCAGCGTCGTAAACCACCACGTCATGACGGGCCAGAAGGGAATCTATGGCCGACACTATGCCCTGGTAGCCGAAATTGAACAGGAAAGCGTCCTCCTTCTTCTCGAATGCGGCCAGCTTCCGTTCGAGTTCCTCATGCCAGCGGGTATGTCCTGTCAGCATGCGGCTCCCCATGGGATATGCCAGGCCCCATTCACGGGCCGCTTCGGCATCCGCCTTGCGAACCTCGGGATGATTGGCGAGGCCGAGATAATTGTTCAGGCTCCAGTTAAGGCACTCCACTCCGTTGAACGTCATGTGGGGGCCGAGTTCGCCTTCGAGGCGCGGAAACATATAATAACCGAATCCCTGCTCACGGTATTGCCCTATGGGGCCTCCGGAATCACGCGAGATGCGGTCGAAAATGTCAAGTTTTGCCATTGCAGAAGTATAGTTTTAGTACGTGTTGATGTCATGCGTCGATATTCGCATAATGGGCGTTTTCTTCGATGAACTGCCGGCGCGGCGGTACGTCGTCTCCCATAAGCATGGAGAAAGTCCGCTCCGCTTCCGCGGCGTTTTCTATGGTGATCTGGCGCAACAGGCGGGTGCGCGGGTTCATCGTGGTGCTCCACAGCTGCTCGTCGCTCATCTCTCCGAGACCTTTGTACCGCTGTATGGCGACTCCCTTGTCGGAGCCTTTGCCCAGCCTTGCGGAAGCCTCGTCCCTCTGTTCCTCGGTCCAGCAATATACCTCCTCCTTGCCTTTCTTCACGAGGTAAAGCGGAGGGGTCGCCAGATATACGTATCCGTTCTTTATGAGATCGAACATGTAGCGGAAGAAGAATGTCAGAATGAGGCATGCGATATGGCTTCCGTCCACGTCGGCATCGGTCATTATGATCACCTTGTGGTAGCGGAGACGGCTTAGGTCCATCTTTTTCTCCCCGTTCTCATCCTCCTGCGCCACGGTGACGCCGAGCGCCGTATAGATGTTGCGCACTTCCTGGCTTTCAAAAGCCCTGTCGCCGGCCGCCTTCTCGACGTTGAGGATCTTGCCCCTCAGAGGCAGGATGGCCTGCGTGCGCCTGTCGCGTCCCTGCTTGGCAGTTCCGCCCGCGGAGTCTCCCTCCACGAGGAAGAGCTCGCATATCTCAGGATCCCTCTCGGAGCAGTCGGCCAATTTTCCCGGCAGGCCGGCTCCGGACATCACGGTCTTCCTCTGAACGAGTTCCCTCGCCTTGCGTGCCGCGGCACGGGCCGTAGCTGCGAGGACTATTTTGTCCACTATGAGCCTCGCCTCCTTCGGATGCTCCTCCAGATAGGCGTCAAGCGCGGCGGCGGTGGCCTGCGATACGGCGGAGGTCACCTCGCTGTTGCCCAGTTTGGTCTTCGTCTGCCCTTCGAACTGAGGCTCGGCCACCTTGACGGAAATGACGGCCGTTAGACCCTCCCTGAAGTCCTCCGGAGAAAGTTCCCCCTTGAACTTCGAAAGCAGGTTGTTTTTCTCGGCGTAATTCTTGA
The DNA here is from genome assembly GCA_947588835.1 of uncultured Bacteroidales bacterium. GTDB lineage: Bacteria > Bacteroidota > Bacteroidia > Bacteroidales > UBA932 > Cryptobacteroides. The sequence goes on from CANPZS010000007.1 coordinate 36,421, forward strand.
GCGTCCTCGAGAGCCCCATCTTGAAGCCCTGCAGATGCGTGCCGCCCTCTATGGTGTGTATATTGTTTACGTAAGAATAGATTTTCTCCATATAGCCGGTATTGTACTGGAGGGCTATGTCTATGGGTATCACCTTCTCGGAAGTGACGGATACCGGTTCAGGTATCAGCTGCTGCGCCCCCGCGTCAAGATAATAGATAAACTCCTTCAGTCCCTCGGCCGAATAGAACACGTCGCTGCGGTAGACCTCGGCGCCGGTGGCGCGGCGCTCGCCGTTCGCGTCGGTGACGAATTCCTCCACCTTTTCCCTCAAGTCGGTCAGCGTCAGCTTGATGCCCTTGTTGAGGAACGAAAGTTCCCTGAGCCTGTTGGCAAGGGTATCGTATTTATACGTGATCGTCTGCGTGAAAATGGTAGGATCGGGATGAAAAGTGATTATCGTCCCGGTATCGGAGGCCTCGCCCGTCACATGTACGTCGGTTATCGGCTTGCCTTTGGAATATTTCTGCACGAACACTTTGCCTTCCCTGTGGACTTCCGCCACGAGCAGGTCGGACAGGGCGTTCACGCAGGATACGCCTACGCCGTGCAGACCGCCGGAAACCTTGTAGTTCGACTTCGAGAATTTGCCGCCCGCATGAAGGATGGTCATCACCACTTCGAGGGCCGAACGGTGTTCTTTTTCATGCATGCCCGTGGGGATGCCTCGGCCGTTGTCGCGGACGCTGACGGAGTTGTCCTCCCCTATCGTGACGTGAATTTCATCGCAGAAACCTGCAAGCGCTTCGTCTATGCTGTTGTCCACCACTTCATACACCAAGTGGTGCAAACCTCTCTCCCCTATGTCTCCAATGTACATCGAAGGTCTTTTGCGCACCGCTTCCAGACCTTCCAGAACCTGGATGCTGTTGGCGGAATATTGTTCTTCCGCCATCTTCATCTCCTCGTTTTCTATCATCGTGTCATTTTTAAATATAACATACAAAGATAGCTATTTCAAATCAAAATCAGAAATTCAAGCATATCCCGCCCGTGGCCCAAGCGCCTTTTTCGGCGAAGCCGGGCACTCTCTGTACCGTCATGCCGAGCAGATTGGAGCCTTTGGCCCAAAGCGAAAGAGACTTTGTAAGCGGAGTCTCCGCAAATACCCCGAAATCGGCATATCCCGGCAGCTTCGTTCCGTTCAGGGCTTCGCGCGAAGACGAGAATCTGCATGACAGGCCCGCCTTGACGGCGTCGCCGGCGGTGATGGTAAGCTCCATGTCACCCGAGAACATCGCAGGCTTGAAAAGCCCCTGCCCGGCATCCTCGGACATCGAAGCATTCTTGAACGATACGTGCCCGTTGAAATCCACCGTATGCGACTTTACCGCATAAAACAGGTCGGCGTAGACCATGCCGTAGTCGGCATAGCCTATGACAGGCACGGACAAATCTTCCTTCCATCCGTCCAAGAGGCCGTTCGCGACGTTGGAATAGCCACCGGAAAAATCAAGCTGGAAGACCGAGGCGTCCCCGACGCGCACGCCGGCGGCCGCATTTATGCGTTCCACGGTGTGGTCGAGAGCCCTCCTGCCGTCGTAGATACCGTAAAGCGGATGGAAATGACTGTTCCCGCGCAGCATGTCGGAATATGAATTGAACCTGTCCCCTCCTTCAGCCTTTATGTAGAACGAGAACCTGCCGTTCCGAGAAGTGAGGCTGAGCCTGACGTCCGGATACAGGAACTGTCCCCTTACCCTCTTTTCGAAATATTCCTTAGGCTCTTCATTGCCCCCCGGATGGGTCATGACTGACAATTTGCCGCCTAAGTCCAAATGGAATATGCCCGAAGAGAAACTGTATTTCCCGGTGACGCTTACGGTGCCGGCAAGATCGTCAATGGAACCGTCGCATTTGGACACGTCAGCGTGCACGTCCGCCGAAAAAACGCTTTTCGAGCGCAGCGCTCCCCCTACGGATGCGTCCAGCACCAGTCCGCCTTCATTGAGTCCGTCGGCCGCGTATGCCTTGAAAGAATCCGCGCCGAAGCGCCCGGACAGCCTCACGTCGTAGGAGATGCCCTTCTTGTCACTGTTCTCGGAAAAGGCTCTCAGATTGAATTCGCCTGAGTTGAACATCCTGTCGACGGCATTGTCCTTCACCATGAGATTGCCGAACGATGCGTCAAAGGTCAGCAAACCGTTTTTCCACGCATAGAGCCCGTCCAGGCCGGCCTTGGTCGTCATGTCGCGTCCGTCCCAGAACTCCCCGCTTTTGACCAAAGAGCCGCCGTCCGGCGTTATGCCGTGATATTTGCCGAGATACGAAAGATGATGTCCGTATATGCTGAAACGGAACGGTCCGTCGAGGCGCGGCGAGAACACTATGTCTCCCTCCGGATGCAACGGGAAGCCTCCGCCGAGCCTGAAATAGAATTTGCCGTCGTCGGCTTTCCGCACGTCGGGACGCACGTTGATGAGGTACGGCGAAAAATCGTATGAACCTCCGTAGGGATTGTCGAATACGGAATAGTCCACCGCCATGTTGAATCTGAGCACGGAGTCCGGTATGTTCATGGACTGGAGAGGCTTCCGTATCTCCGGAGTCCTCACTTCATAGTCCCGCGTCACGTCCACGGTCGGATTCAGGTTCTGTCCCGATGACAGCGCCGGCACAAAGACCGCAGCCGCGGCTGTCGCAAAAAAAAGTTTTTTCATGTCCATACCGCTTATTTGTTTTCCTCCTCAATTTTGGCCAGCCTCATCTCAATCTGGCTCCTTATATCGTCCGAAGTACCGGTTTCGGGCTCATATCCGTTCAGCACGCTTTCGTAGGTAGCCCGTGCCTGCGCCACGTTGTCCCTTTCCATGAAAGAATCGCCCAGCACGATGAAAGCCTTGGCGAGCCAGTAGGCCTGGCCCCCGGCCGAATCCGAGAACGCGTACACCTTGTCTTCTATGCCGTCGAAACGCCCCCTGTCGTAAAGGTCCTGAATGATCATATATGACGCTTCGGCGCCCTCCGAGGTGGACGGATGCCTGCTCAGGCGCTCCAGAATGGAGAAAGCCTTGTCGCGCTCGCTGGTGGCGAGCAAGGATTTGGCCTCGATGTAATCGGCCTCCCGCTTGTCGTCTGCGTTCGCGCGGGCCTCGCGGCGCACCGCGGCCGCGGCGTTTATGGCGCTTGCATAATCGTGTCTCCTGTACGCCGAACGCATCATGCCCTGCACGGCGGCATAGCGGTTGTTCTCGAGCTTGGCCGCATCGAGCAGGGAGACATAGGCCTCGTATGCGTCGGAATAGTGTTCAAGAGAATAGGACAGATTGGCGAAATTGAGCATGGACAATTCCACGAAAGAGCCGTCGCCGCTGTCGATGGCATGCCTGTACCAGTCTCTCGCCTGCTCCTTCCTGCCGAGCTGCTTGTAGCTTTCCGCCATGTAGAACTCCGCGGCGCCCCTGTGGCTTCCGGACGGATAGCGCTGCATGTAATCCTGCAGAAGGCTGAGCGTCTTTTCGTAATTTTCTGAAAGGAACACCTGCTCCGCAGTGTTGAAGTACATCGTTTCCTTTTCCTCGTCCGTCTTGTCGGTCCCCTGTCCGAGCCCCTCGAGATACGCCAGATATTCGTCCGGAGCCTGCTTCGACTGATAGATGGACTCTATTGCGAGAAGCGCCGCTTCGGCGGACTCCGAGGCCGGCACGAGGGCTACCACCTGCTTATAATATCCGAGAGCCTCGTCGTAACGGCCGGCGTTGCGGCTTATCATTCCCAGCTCGATGAGGGCAGAAGACTTGGACATCTTGTCCGGGGACGAGGCCGCCATTTCCCGGAACACGGCCACCGCCTCGTCGTCCTGGCCGTTGGCCACGTAAGCGCGTCCGAGCTCATACATGGCGTCGGAACGGTAGGCCGCTCCCGCGGACGCCCCGCGCACGTTTTCAAGCATGCGGACCTTTCCCGCCTTGTCGCCGGCAAGACCTAAAGAAATGCCCGCACGATAATAAGGATATACGTCGTCCGCATCGGGATATTCATTTATCTTGGCCTCGTACGCCGCCACAGCGGACTTGAAATCCTTCTCATTGAAATAGCAGTCGCCCTTGCGCGTCTCGGCATCGGCCCTGTAAAGTCCGTGGCCGCTGTCCACATATCTGTCGAACCATTTTATGGCATCGGCATAGTCGCCGCTCCTGAAATAGCAATAGGCTATGTCATAGGGCAGCAGGCTGCCTTCCGTATGGCCGTCCAGGGCCGCCTGGTTGTAAAGGTCGGTAAAGCCTGCAAGGGCTTCCGCATAGTTTTCGTCCCTGAAATATGACTCGGCGAGCCAATACCTCGAAAGCTGGTTGAACGGATCCCTGCGCGTGCTGTAATACGACGCAGCCTTAAGGCAGGGAATTGCCTTGCGGTAGGAGCCTCCGGACACGAGCTGTTCCGCCCTCAGGAAATAGGCCTTCATATAATTGCCCCTCATCTCCCCGTCCAATTCGTCTATCTTGTCATAGGCTTCTACGGCACCTTCGTAATCATGGTTATAAAGGCATGCAAGTGCTATATAGCCATATATTTTGTCGCTTCTGCCAGGATTGTCGAACTTCACGAGATACTCTTTGAAAGCCGACGCGTCATGATTCAGGTCGAAAGCGAGCTTGGCGTAATTGAAATAGGCGTCTTCCTGTATGGCCTTGTCGAAAGAGGCGTCCGCGGCCGCGCGGAACGCATCCATGGCGGCGACCTTGTCCTTGGTCTCTATGTAGCTGTAGCCGAGATGATAGTTGGCTATCTGCCCTATGTCGTCGCCGTCGCGTCCGCTCATTTTCAAATAATTGTCTATGGCTCCGCGGTAATCCTGCATGGCGTACATCAGCGAGCCGGCATAGAAATAGTCGGAACGGCCTCCGCTGAGCGCCGCGTCGCTGTTCTTTTCGTAATATTCCATGGCCTTGCCGGCGTCACCGAGCACGAGATAGGACTCGGAAATGATGCGCGCAAGGTGCGGCTTGCGGTTGTCGGGCACGGAGTCGTACATCTCCTCGCCGTGTCCGGCCACATATCCGTAGTCCTTGAGCATAAAGCGGCACTCAAGTATGTAATAGTCCGACAACTGGCTGAAGCGCGGATCGCCGGCCGACTTGCCGAACCATTCTTCGGCTTCGGCGAAACGCCTGTCCGAATAAGCTATGTAGCCTATCAGGAACCTCGACGGCGCGGAATAGTCCGAATGCCTGCGGCCCTCCACCGTCCGGAAAAGACGGTCCGCCTGTACATAGTCCCCGACGCGGAAGGCGCTGTATGCGCGCTTGAAGCCGTATTCTGCCTTCTCCTTGCGGGGAAGCGCATCTTCGTCCACTGACGAAAACAGTTTCAGCGCATACCCGTATTCCTGATCGTCGAAAACGACAAGCGCCAGCCCGTAGCGTATCGCGGGCACAAGGAACGACTCCGGACAGCGCGCGCAATAGAGCTCCGCGGCCTCGCGGCAGTCGTCGGATTTCATGCTTACGGCGCACAGGGCCGAATATCCCTCGGCCAAAGGCTCGTTTTCAAAAGAATTGAAAATGTTTCTCGCCCTCTCGTACATCCCGTGTCCGTACAGCCTTACAGCAGTTCTGAACTCCTTAGAGCGGCTGACGTCCCCGGCCGATGCAATGGAACAGGAAAGAAGCACGGCCGCAAGCACGGCGGAAAAAAACTTTCTGAGCATAGAATCTACTTTGTCAGGCCTCTTCCAGGCCTGGAAATTATTTTACAAATCTAATCATTTTTTCCAGTATATTTGCATTTTCCTACAGTTTTATGATGACAAAAGAGGAGAGATATTCCCGCATCCTTGACTGGTTCGAAACGAACAGGCCGGCGGCGGAGACGGAACTCAGATACGATTCCCCATTCCAGCTGCTGGTGGCCGTCATATTGTCGGCCCAATGTACTGACAAGCGGGTGAACACTGTGACGCCGGCCCTCTTCGAACGCTTCCCCGATCCGGAGAGCATGGCCGCAGCCGACGCCGGCGAGCTCCTACGGTACATCGGCAGCGTCTCGTACCCCAACAGCAAGGCCGCCCACCTCATAGGAATGGCCGGGAAGCTCGTGTCGGACTTCGGCGGGAAAGTGCCGTCGGACATCGACGACCTGATGAGCCTCCCCGGAGTCGGCAGAAAGACCGCCAACGTCATCGCATCCATAGTCTACGACAAGCCGGTGATAGCGGTGGACACGCACGTGTTCAGGGTCGCGAGGCGGCTCGGCCTGTCGGACGGGAAGACGGTGGACGCCGTGGAAAGGGATCTGGAAAGGCACGTGCCGGAACGGCTCAGGGCAAAATCCCATCACTGGCTCATACTGCACGGCAGATACGTATGCACGGCACGGGCCCCGAAATGCGACGGATGCCGGCTCAGCGGCTGGTGCGAGAAGAATTTTTAATTATTATATTTGCGCGTTAATCCACCGACACCATGAACGAACGCCAGGTTCTCATATCATTTTCTTCGGCCGACATCGTAAACGGCGAAAGCACCGTCATATACGGGCTCGACATGACCGTATGCAAAGGGGATTTCGTCTACATAATAGGACGCGTGGGCTGCGGCAAGACCTCCATAATACGCACCATGACAGGCGAAAACCCGCTGCTGAAAGGCCGCGGCGAAATATGCGGCTTCAGGCTCGACCGCCTGAAGGAAAAGGACATCCCGTACCTCAGGCGCAAGATAGGCGTCGTCTTCCAGGATTTCCAGCTGCTGATGGACAGGAGCGTCCACGACAACCTCGAATTCGTCCTGCGCGCCACCGGGTGGAAAGACAAGGTGCAGACGGAAAAGAGGATAGAGGAAGTCCTTCACGACGTAGGCATGTCGACCAAATCCCACAAAATGCCTCACCAGCTTTCAGGAGGAGAACAGCAGAGGATTGCCATAGCCCGCTCCATCCTCAACAACCCCGAAGTGATACTGGCCGACGAGCCCACCGGCAATCTCGACAACGAGACCGCGGAAGGCATCATAAAACTGCTGAAGCGCATAAACTGCGAAAACGGCACGGCCGTGGTGATGGTGACGCACAACCGCAGCATATTCGAGACGCACAGAGGACGTCTCTTCGTATGTCAGAACGAGACCTGCACCGAAAAAATCGACGAAGAAGTGATAGAACTGTCCCTGTCGCTGTTCTGATCCGCCGTTACCGTCCGAATTTCACTGTTTTTCCTTGCCTGCAGCTTATGTCCGACTCCTTCCCGTCAGGGAAACGGACCTTATAGACGCCGTCACGCGGCGCGACAAGCCGGCATTCGACTATTTCACCGTCTTTCCACGTACAGCCCGCTACGACGCCACCTTGCGCCACAAGGCCGTCGAAACGGCCCTCCGGCCATGCGGAAGGCAGCGCAGGCAAAAATTCGATCGCACCGTCGTGGCTTTGCAGCAGCATTTCCATTATTCCCGAAGATCCGCCGAAATTGCCGTCTATCTGGAAAGGCGGATGGGCGCAGAACAGGTTGGGATAGGTGCCGCCGCCATGACGTCCGTCGCCGGCTATGGCAGGATGCAGCAGGTTGCAAAGCAATTTATATGCCCTGTCCCCATCCCCGATGCGGGCCCAGAAATTCACTTTCCATGCGCGGGACCAGCCCGTGCCCCCGTCGCCTCTCATGTCAAGAGTAGCACGGCAGGCATCAATAAGCTCCGGCGTACGGCTGCGGGTAATCTCCGTGCCCGGGTGGAGGCCGAACAGATGGGACACGTGACGGTGATGGACGTCCATCTCCCTGTATTCTTCGAGCCACTCCATCAGGCGGCCGTCAGATCCGACCCTGTTCGGAGGGAGCCTGAGCGCCGTCCCGCGAAGCGACGAAGCGTATTCTCCTTCGATGCCGAGCACGTCGGCGGCATCCGCCGCAGCGGAAAATAGTTCGCGCACGATCTGATTGTCCATCGTGGAACCGAGACACACATACGTGACGATATCGTCGCTTTCATCATAATAGCCGTTTTCGGGCGACGAAGTAGGCGAAGTGACCAGCCAGCCGTGGGAGGGCTCCTCTATAAGGATGGACCGGAAGAAATCCGCGGCCCCGCGCAGCACAGGCCACACGTCGCGGAGATAGTCCTCGTCAAGCGTATAAAGGTAATGCTGCCAAAGATGCAGGGCAAGCCACGCGCCCCCGGTATTCGTGGCGCCCCATGACGGGTCCTCGGAGGGGGCGGAGAAATTCCATGCGTTCGCCAGCACGTGGGCGCACCACCCGTCGGCGCCATAGAACGTGCGGGCGGATTCGGCTCCCGACACCGCAAGCCGCTTCACGTATTCCGTCAGCGGCAGATGCAGTTCCGACAGATTGCCCTGCTCGGCCACCCAATGGTTCATCTCCACGTTTATGTTCAGATGGTAGTCCCCGTTCCACGGCGTACGTATCGTATTGGCCCACAGTCCCTGCAGATTGGGCGGCAATATGCCGCGGGCCGTCGACGATATGAACAGATAGCGGCCGTACTGCATATAAAGGGCGGCGAGAGCCGGATCGTCCTGTCCGGCGGCGAAATTCTCAAGCCTCCTGTCGACAGGGACCGCCGCGTCATGGGCCTTCCCGTCTCCGAGAGTCAGGGACACCCTGTCGAAAAGCCGTCCGAAAGCCTCGCGGTGCTCGCTTTCCATTCTGCCGAAACCGCATTCCACGGCTCCGCGCATGAGGCTGTCGACCCTGGCCGCGAAATCGTCTCCCCTGTACGAAGTGGCGGCGGAGACATATATCGTCGCCTCATCCGCACCGCTTACCGCAAGGCTGTCGCCTCCGGCCGTCACGGCGCCTCCGTCGGCCACCACGCGGGCCATGGCCACATAACGCACACCTTCGACGCCTTCCTGTCCGCTGTCAAGTTCTCCGCTGAGCGTGACTGTCCCGCCGGAAGCGGCCGCCGTTCCCCTTTCGGGACGTGACAGAGACAAGGAAAAATCCAGTGAACCGGGCTCGGACGCACTCAGATGCACGGCAATGACGTCCCTTGTCATGGACACGAGATATTCGCGCCTATATTCTACGCCCCCGGCGGTAAAAACCGTAAAGGCCTCCGCATCGGGCAGGGACAGGCTGCGCCGGTAGCCGCCGACGTCACAGGTCTCAAAGCCGAAATGCAGGTCGAGGTCCGCAAGTATCTGATAGCTTCCGTATGCGGCCGAGGCGGAGCCTCCGTTGGCACACACGAAACGCCTGTACATGAGGTCCTGAGCCTCCAAGTTGCGGCCTTCAAGAAGCAGACGGCGTATCTCCGAGAGCGCCTTGAGCGCATCGGGATTGCCCGCGTCGAACTCCGAGCCGCTCCACATGGATTCCTCGTTCAGCACTATGCGTTCATGGCGGACGCCTCCGTCAGGCATGGCGCCCAGACGTCCGTTGCCGAGCGGAAGTGTCTCCTCCCATATCTCCGCAGGGGCGTCGTAAAACAATTCGAGACCCTCGTTCCCGTCATCCGCCGCGTTGCACGCCGGCACAAGCGCCAGCGGCAGAAAAGCGAGGAGGCGGACTATACGTCGATTTCCCATATTTTTTCAGATCAATTGACAAACTGTGCTTTAAGACGTTCTATCTTGGCCGCCGCATCATCCCCTTTGGCGCCGAAATAGAATTTGATCTTCGGCTCCGTGCCCGAAGGGCGCACGGTCACCACGTCGCCGGCCTCGCTAAAGAACTGCAGTACGTTGGACTTCGGCAGTCCCGTCTCGTCAGGCCTGTCATAGTCAATGACTTTCACCACCTTGCTTCCTGCCAGTTCGGCGGGAGGCGTCGCGCGGTAGCCGGCCATTATCTTCTGTATTTCCTCGGCGCCGCTCTTGCCGCTCCGCACGATATACACCATGCTTTCGAGCCTACGGCCGTATTCGGCATATATCTTGTCCATCAGCTGATAAAGCGTAAGGCCCCGTTCGGCGGCCCATGCCGCGCATTCGGCCACCATCGAGCAGGACACCTGGGCGCATTTGTCGCGCACGAACTGTCCCACGTTGAAGCCGTAGCTTTCCTCGCCGCCGCATATGAATTCTCCGGTCAGTTCGTGCGCCTTCACCACATCGGCAATGTACTTGAATCCTGTAAGCACATTGTAGCACTTGACTCCGAACGACTTGCAGATGTCCGCCATCAGCTCGGTGGTGACTATGGTCTTGACGCAGTATTTGCCTTCGCCGAGCCTGCCGAGCTCCTTCCAGCGCGTGAGGATATAATATGTAAGCATCGAAGCCGTCTGGTTCCCGTTGAAAAGCACCATCTTACCATCGTTGTCGCGCACGGCGATGCCCATGCGGTCGGCGTCCGGATCCGTGGCCATGACTATGTCCGCCCCGACCTCGTCAGCCTTTTCAATGGCCATCTTCATCGCCGCCGGCTCTTCGGGATTGGGAGAGACCACCGTCGGGAAATTCCCGTCGCTGACATCCTGCTCAGGGACATGGAATACGTTCGAGAAGCCGAGGCGCGCGAGGCACTCCGGCACGAGCCTTACTCCGCATCCGTGAAGCGGGGTATACACAATCTTGATGTCCCTGTGGGCGGCGCGGGCCTCCGGAGAAAGGGTAAGCGAAAGTATATCGTTCAGATACATTTCGTCCATCTCCTTGCCCATGATTTCTATGCCGCCCGTGGCGCCCGAGGCCGAGAACTTCACCATGGAAGGCCCGGTGATCTTCGCGACTTCGGCGACGATGTCCTTGTCCACGGGAGAAGTGATCTGCCCGCCATCCGACCAGAACACCTTATAGCCGTTGTACTCCTTGGGATTGTGCGAAGCCGTTATCATGATGCCTGCCGTGGCGCCCTTGGCCCTTATGGAATAGCTGAGCTCCGGAGTGGGCCGTATGCCGTCGAAAAGATAGACATGTATGCCGTTGTTGGACAGCACGTCGGCAGTTATCCTGGCGAAAAGTTCGCTGTTGTTGCGGCTGTCATAAGATACGCACGCGCTGAGCGCCTTTCCGTCCGCATGGGACTTCATGTAATTGGCAAGTCCCTGCGTAGCCATGCCTACGGTGTATCTGTTCATACGGTTGGTGCCTGCGTCCATTATGCCGCGCAGTCCGCCCGTGCCGAATTCGAGGTTCTTGTAAAATGCATCCTCAAGCCCCGCGGGATCATTGTCACGGAGTTCCGCCACCCTTGCCTTGGTCTGCGGATCGAAATCACCTTTCAGCCATTCTTCGGCTATTTCCCTATAATTTTTCATATCATTATATTTTTATCTGCAATGAACTTTCAACTTTTTATTTGCAATAAACTTTCAACGCCGCGTCAAGCACTTTCAGGGCGCGCCGCAGATCCTCGATATTAAGGACATACGCCACGCGGACCTGGCGCCGTCCGAGCTCATGATTGCTGTAGAACCCGGCGCAGGGGGCCATCATCACCGTCTCCGGCACTGAATCCGGAGTCTCGCGGTATTCGAAATCGGTGAGCAGCCATCTGCAGAAATCCTCGGCATCGTCCACCGGCAGTGAAGCCACCGTATAGAATGCTCCCTGAGGCATAGGAGAATAGACCCCGGGGATCCTGTTCAGCCCGTCTATGAAGAAATCGCGGCGGGCCTTGTATTCCTCAAAACATTCGCGGGCATAGTCCTCGGTGCCTTCGATGGAAGCCTCGGCGACTATCTGGCCGACGAGCGGCGGGCTCAGGCGCGCCTGGCAGAATTTCAATATGGTTTCGCGGACCGCCGCGTTGCGCGTCACTACCATGCCTATGCGCACTCCGCACTCCGAATAGCGCTTGGAGACGCTGTCCACCATTATGACGTTTTCGTCGATGCCTTCCAGACACATCGTCGAGAGATAGGGCTTTCCGTTGTAGACGAACTCCCTGTACACCTCGTCGGCAATGAGATACAGATCGTGGCCGCGCACTATGTCGCGGAGCCGGTGCAGCTCCTCCCCGGAGTACAGGCAGCCCGTGGGGTTGTTGGGATTGCATATAAGGATGGCCCTTGTGCGCGGAGTGACGGCCTGTTCGAACTCTTCCACCGACGGCAGCGCAAAGCCGTTCTCGATGGTGGAGGTGACCGTACGGACAATGACGCCGGCCGCGACCGCGAATGAAAGATAATTGGCATAGCACGGCTCCGGCACTATGATCTCGTCGCCCGGATTAAGGCATGCCAGGAATGTGAGCAGCAGCGCTTCGGAGCCTCCCGCGGTAATGGTGATCTCGTCGGGCGTGACCTCGACGCCGAAACGCCGGTAATAGCCGCACAGCTTTTCCCGAAGGGAAGCATATCCCTGGCTGGGGCTGTATTCGAGAGTCCTGCGGTCGATGTTCTTCAATGCATCCAATGCCTTCCGGGGCGTCGGCAGGTCCGGCTGCCCTATGTTGAGATGATACACTTTCACGCCGCGCTCCTTGGCTGCCGCGGCGAAAGGAGCCAGCTTCCTTATGGGAGAAGCGGGCATTTCATGGCCTCTTTGTGAAATCGTTGGCATAATGGCTATCAGTATTGTGTTTTTATATTTCCATAAAACGGTCCCGCCATGTCAAAAGAGATCTTCGACTTCCGACAACGGCGGACGGCATCCGTCCTTCGTGGACACTCTCACTTTGTCGGCCGGAACGCCCCAGTCGATGCCGAGGGCGGGATCGTTCCATGCGATGCCTCCCTCCGACTCCGGAGCGTAGAAATTGTCGCACTTGTACTGGAACACCACCTCGTCCGACAGGACGCTGAAACCATGCGCTAAACCGCGCGGGATGAACAGCTGCCTGTGGTTCTCGCCGCTCAGCTCCACCGCCACGTGCTTCCCGAAAGTCGGGGAACTCCTGCGCAGGTCGACGGCCACGTCAAGCACCCGGCCGCATACCACGCGGAGCAGCTTGGCCTGGCTGAACGGGGGCTTCTGGAAATGCAGGCCGCGGATGACGCCGTATGATGAACGACTTTCATTGTCCTGCACGAAACGGACCGGAGCCACCTTCGCCGAAAAGTCCCGTTCGGAAAAGGACTCGAAAAAATATCCCCTGCCGTCATTGAACACGCGCGGTTCTATTATCACCACGCCATCGATATCCGTCCTTATGACATTCATAATCTTTCCATGCATTTGCAAAGCGACTCGTACCAATGCGGCACGCGGACGCCGAACACGTTTTTAACCTTTGTCTTGTCGAGCACCGAATAATGGGGCCGACGCACCCTGCCGGGATATTCATCGCTGCGGCAAGGCTCTATGCGGCATTCGTTGCCGCTCAGGTCCCGTATGGCGCAGGCGAAATCGAACCACGAGCATACACCTTCGCCGCTGTAATGATATATGCCGGACACGTCTGTCCTGCGTTCTCCTATCACTTTCATGATCACCGCGGCGAGGTCGGCGGCACAAGTGGGGCTGCCCACCTGGTCGGACACCACCTTTATGACGTCCTTTTCGGAAGTGAGCCTGCGGATGGTCTTGACGAAATTCTTGCCGTAAGGAGAATACAGCCATGCGGTGCGGAATATGATGAAAGGGCAGCCGGACGATGCAACGGCCTCTTCGCCGAGCATCTTGGTGGCCCCGTATACCCCGAGAGGCGCCGGCGGCACGTCCTCCGTGTAAGGCACGGAACGGTCGCCGCGGAAGACATAGTCGCTGGAAATATGGATGAGCGACGCCCCGCGTTCCGCCGCCACGGCCGCCAGATTGCCCGGAGCCACATGATTGAGGGCGTCGGCCATGTCCACGTCGGTCTCGGCCCGTTCCACGTCATTGTAGGCCGCGCAGTTCACTATGGCGTCTATCTTCTCGGAGCCGCACGTCAGCCGCACCGCCTTTATGTTCGTAATGTCGAGATAGACCGTCTCCACGCCCGGCATGCGGTTCACGTCGGTGAAGACATACCTGTCGGAGCCCGTCGCGGCTGCACGCCTCAACTCAGTCCCCAGCTGGCCGTTGGCCCCTGTGACGAGAATGTTCATGCCCCCCGTCCTCCGCGGCCGGCTATTTTCAGCAGATATTGCCCGTACTGGTTCTTGAGCATCGGACGCGCAAGGGAGGCCAGCCCGTCGGCGTCTATCCAGCCGTTCACGTAAGCGATTTCCTCTATGCAGGCCACTTTGAGCCCCTGCCTCTTCTCGATTACCTCGATATAGGTCGAAGCCTCCGACAGCGAATCATGAGTGCCGGTATCGAGCCAGGCGAAGCCCCTTTCCAATTTCCGCACCTTCAGCTTCCCGTCACGGAGAAAGCGTTGGTTCACGGAGGTAATTTCAAGTTCCCCGCGCGCGGAAGGCTTTATGTCCCCGGCCACTCCGACCACCTCGTTCGGATAGAAATACAGCCCCGTCACCGCATAGTTCGACTTTGGCTCCGCAGGCTTTTCCTCGATGCCTAGACAGTTGCCGTCCCCGTCCGTCTCCACCACGCCGTAGCGCTGCGGATCATCCACCCAGTAGGCGAATACGGTGGCTTTCGCCTCCTCCTCGGCATCATGCACGGCCTCGCGCAGCAGAGGCACGAAACCGTTTCCATGAAAGATATTGTCCCCGAGGACAAGGCAGACGGCATCGTCGCCTATGAATTCCCTGCCTATGATGAAAGCCTGGGCGATGCCGTCCGGAGAGGGCTGCACCTCATACGAAAACCTTACGCCTATCTCCGATCCGTCGCCGAGCAGCCTTTTGAAGCAAGGCATGTCGCAGGGCGTGGCAATGACGAGGATGTCCCGTATCCCGGCCTGCATGAGCACGGAGACCGGATAATAAATCATCGGCTTGTCGAAAACGGGCAAAAGCTGCTTGCTGACGCCCTTTGTTATAGGATAAAGGCGGGTGCCGCCGCCTCCTGCGAGTACTATTCCCTTCATAACGATGCCACAATATCGATGCCCTCGGCTTGCAATCTGCAATTTTAACGATTATTTCGCAGAAATCATAAAAAAACGCGATAATGTTTTTTTTATGAATTAATTATTAATTTTGCGTGTATCAACATATTGAATCTATGAAAGCTATACTTTGCATGCTTGTCCTGTCTCTGTCCGCCGCAGTCTCCGGATATGCGCAGGAAGTGCCGGACAGTCTGAACTACACGCTTGAGACGTCGGTTATCAAGGCAGAGAGAATCATCCACAAAGGGGACCATCATGTGATGTATCCGTCCGAAGCCAACAAGTCGTTCGGGACGAACGCATTGGATGCCGTGTCATCGCTGGATATGTTTCAGAGTGCACTCAACGAAACGGTGCTTACGTCGTGGGACAGGAAAGCGGTATATATACTTATAAACGGCGTTCCGTCGACGGCATACGACCTCAGAGGCTACAAGGGTCAGGATATAAAAAAGGTGGAGTATTATCCTGTCGCTCCCGCACAATATATGAGCCTGACCGAAGGCCCCGTAGTCAACGTCATCGTCAAAAAGAGGCATGACGTTCAGTATACCGGATATTTCAATTTGCTCAATGCCGTAAACACGGGATTCGGGGAGAATCAGGCGGATCTGACATACTCCGATTCATTGAATCAGGTGAAGCTGGACTATCTGTACAGTTACAGGAATTACGGCAGGCTCGGCAGACAGGCCGAATATACCTATGGATCCCAATTGCATACGCAATATGACGGGCCAAGCCGGTACAAGGGGACTCTGCACAACATCGGGGCCTCATACCAGAGATTCCAGGGCAAACACCTGTTCAACGCGAGACTCTACACCAGACTTATGCCGCTGCAGGATATTGAAACGAGGACAGGCGTCATCACCGCCCCGGACGGCACATATCAAGGCTCCGGCATCAATGCCATGAAGACCTCATCCAACACGCTGGCGGCGGACTTGTACTACAGTTATAATATGGACAACGGCGGGCTGTTCGCCATAAACGTCGTAAATACTTTCGGCAACAGTTTCTCGGATTCCGAACGGTCGATGAAATTCGACGGCTCCGAAGCCGCAGGCTATGATTACGACATCCGGTCGAGAGTGGACAATGATTCCTATTCATTGATCGGAAACGCCCTTTATACCGCTCCGCTCTGGGGCGGCAGGATAAGCGCCAGCTCAAGATATGAATACAGGCAGCTTGACCAGGTTTCATCCGGCAACGAATACAGACCTTATTCGCACACTGGATCCCTGAACGCCGGAGGAGCCTGGTTTAACAATGGTATGTCTTTTGTTCCTACGGCTGGCGTGAAAATAGTGAAGCAAGAGTCGGCCGGCGTGTCTCAGACATCAGCGTCGCCTTACCTGAGATTGTATTGCGACTGGTGGGGAAAAGGCAAAGCCGACGGACTAACCGTACAGATGACATTGCTGATGCGCAATACCGTCCCGTCATTGGACAAACTTACCGAAAGCACGACATATCTGGATCCGTGGCTGATTTCCATAGGGAACCCGCATTTGAAAAGCAGCCTGATCTACTCCGGAGATCTGGTTCTGGGATGGTTCCCCACCAGTTCCAGAAATCAGCTTTTTGTCAAGCTGTCTCCGTCGTACGCCAGCGACAAGATAGCCACCACCGTGGTCAAGGAGGGTGAAAACATATATTTAAAGCCGCAGAACATCGGAGGCGATTTCGAGTTCATGCTCTATGCGTACGGCAGCCTGTATCCGTTCAAGTGGCTTGAATTGTCCCCGTACGTAGAGTATTACCGCTCGAGATTCGACACGCCCGCACAAAAAGTGAAATTCGATTACTGGCGCGTCGGAGGCAACATCACGGCATCGGTCAGGAATGTGGAGATGATCGTCGCCATAAATTCTCCGACCAAGGAATACGACGGAGATTTGCTGTCACGCGGAAGTCTTCAGTATGCAGGGGTCGTGCAATATAAGATAGGCGACTGGTCCGTCGGCGTAAGATGCAATTATAGAGGACACAACGACTACACCGCCGCCGAATTGCCTGCATTCAGATTCTACGAAAGACAGGACTGGCGCCCTTATCATTTGGTGCAGTTGACGGCTACCTACACTTTCTCCGTCGGCAGATCAAGAAGGCATGCAAGCAAGATGATCAATGAATCGGGCACGGACAATACAGGACTGAACAGATTCAACACAATTGAAATGAAATAGCGCATCTGTTGTTGTCATATATGAATATATATTGCTATATTTGCAATTAAATAGTCATATATTGCACGCATGGAAGAATACACGACCAACTGGGATCTGATGCGGCTTTTGGCAAAACGCATCCGTGAATATCGTCTGGCGGCGCGCATCAGCCAGCAGGAAATGGCGGAGGAATCGGGCGTCAGCAAGAGCACGATATGCCGCTTTGAGCAGGGACAGAACGTCAATCTGACTTTGGGGAATTTCATATCGCTGCTGCGTGTCGTCGGGCAGGAACGGCGCATCGAGGAATTGCTGCCCGAACTGCCCGTTCCGCCTATGGCCTTGAAAGAAATCGAGAAATTGATTCCCAAAAGAGTGCGGAGGGCAAGACATGATTGAGAGCCTGGACGTGATGCTGTGGGGCCGGAAAGTCGGAGCGCTGGTCGCCGGCCGTGAAAAATATCGCGAAAGAATCTGTTTCTATTTCGACCGGGAATATGTCCGGAACGGATATGATATAGCGCCGTTGCGGGCCCCTATAAACGACGCCGCCGCACAAAAGGGATTGCCGGTATATCCGGAAGATGACAAGATTTTCGGCGGTCTGCCGTCTTTCATCGCAGACTCCCTTCCGGACAATTGGGGAAATACGGTGTTCAGCGAATGGGCCAGTACACATGGTATCCGCATAAAAGATCTGACCGCGCTGGACCGCCTGGCGTACATCGGCCGTCGCGGAATGGGGGCGCTGGAGTTCATCCCTCCGACAGCCGAGGAACTGGAAACGCCGTTCAAGGTAGAAGTCGCGGAGCTCTATGAGCTTGCCCGCAGGACATATGAAAAGGCAAAAGATTTCAAGGCCGTCATGTCGGGCGATCTGATGATTGAAAGTTTGTTCCGGGTGGGCACCTCGGCCGGCGGCAAACGTCCGAAGGCAGTCATCAACGTAAACTACGGGACCGGACAGTGCTATTCCGGACAGGTCGGCACGCCATATCCGGGATATACGCCTGTAATCATCAAATTCGACGAATACGGCACCATGCCGACGACACGGATAGAATACAGTTATTATCTCATGGCGCCAGACGCCGGCCTCCCGATGATGCCGAGCCGCCTGCTGGAAGGAGAACACAATGCACATTTCATTACGGAACGGTTCGACAGAAAAGGAAACGAGAAAGTCCACGTCCAGACGTTGGCCGCATTGAATCCTTCGTCCAAATCATATGAGGACCTTATCGGCACAGCCTGCAAAATCGGCGTTCCGTCTGCGGAAGTCGCGCAGCTGTTCAGGATGATGGTGATGAATGTGCTGTGCGGAAATGTGGACGACCACAACAAGAATTTCAGCTTCACGATGCAGCCCGACGGGCAGTGGCACGTCGCGCCGGCATACGACTTCACTTTCGCCGTCGACCCCGCGGCGCCACGGTATGTCAACCGGCATAGCATGACCATAAACGGCAAGAACGAGTGCGTCTCCCGAGCCGATCTGCTGGCCGTGGCGGAGAGATTCGGAATAAAATCCGCCCGCTCCAGCATCGACAAAGCGGCTGACATTGCGCGCAATTATCCGGAATATGCCGTCAAGGCCGGAATAGACAGCCGATGGACAAAGATTGTTCATGAGGAGATTTTGTCCCGCATCGGACAACTCTCCGCACCTGAAATGATTTAGGGTGCGGCTTGACGTAACTCGGCCGGAAAGTCGGAGCGCTGCATCATAAAAAAGTTTTTTCTGTTTCTTAATGGCAATTCCGGCTTTATTTCATAACTTTGTAAATGGCGGTGCGGATGCTGTCTGCCGCCCATTGAATTATCACTTAAACTGTTATTAAGACATTATGACCAAAGGAACTGAAGAGAAGCCCGGTGCTGAGCTCAATGCCGCAAAGCTCAAGGCGCTGCAGGCTACCATAGACAAAATCGAAAAAGATTACGGAAAGGGCACCATAATGAAGCTCACCGACCGGCCGGAATGGGACGAGAAGCAGGTCATCCCGAGCGGCTCCATCGCCCTCGACCACGCGCTCGGCATCGGCGGCTATCCCAGGGGAAGGATCATCGAGATTTACGGCCCTGAGTCCAGCGGAAAGACCACGCTTGCCATACATGCGATAGCGCAGGCCCAGAAGCTCGGAGGGATAGCGGCCATGATAGATGCGGAGCATGCCTTCGACAGGACATACGCCAAGAATCTCGGAGTGGACCTCGAAACTCTGCTGATTTCCCAGCCCGACAACGGCGAACAGGCTCTTGAAATAGCCGACAACCTCATACGTTCCGGAGCCGTAGACATCATAGTCATAGACTCCGTGGCCGCGCTGACCCCGAAAGCCGAGATAGAGGGCGAGATGGGAGACAACAAGGTGGGCCTGCAGGCAAGGCTGATGAGCCAGGCGCTCCGCAAGCTGACCGCGAACATAAGCAAGACCAACACCTGCTGCATATTCATCAACCAGCTCCGCGAGAAAATCGGCATAATGTTCGGAAATCCGGAGACGACCACGGGAGGCAACGCCCTCAAATTCTACGCTTCGGTGCGCATCGACGTGCGCAGGACAACCCAGATAAAAGACGGGGACGAGGCCCTCGGCAACAGGACCAAGGTCAAGGTTGTGAAGAACAAGATGGCTCCGCCTTTCAAGAAAGCGGAATTCGACATAGTGTTCGGAGAAGGGATTTCCCACATAGGCGAGGTGCTCGATCTCGGCGTGGAGACCGGAGTCGTAATCAAGAGCGGCTCGTGGTTCAGCTACAACGACCAAAAGCTCGCTCAGGGGCGCGAAGGCACCAAGCAGCTGCTTGCGGACAACCCGGAACTTTGCGAAGAAATAGAAGCCAAAATCCGGGAGATCATGAAAAACCTGAAAGACTAAGCGATGCCCATCGTGTCCGCCGCTCAGAGCGGCGCGGCGATGAGGCATTTCGAAAGGCGGCCGGCGGACTCTTCATCGAGTACGCCGGCTTGTTTCAGCCCCTCGACGGTCCATTCCCCGCGCGGCTGGTTGTCCCGATAGAGCACTATGCCGTGCGCCGCACGCCTGCCTATGTACGGATGCAGGGCAAGCGAGTCCTCAGGCAGTGTCCACAGGGGATACGGTTCCGGAGGGGAAAGCGTGATCAGATCCGACAAGGCTTCATATTTTTCCTCCGAGAAATTGTATATATCCATCAGCTGGGCCGTATGGGAATACCCGTGCAGTTCCCCGCGGTATGACACCATTCTGGAGGCGAAATATTTTCCGATGCCGGGAAGGAGTTCGAACAGGGCCGAATCGGCCGTGTTTATATCTATTTTAGGAATGGCGATGAACGGCTCCAGACGCCTGTAGACACTGTCCGACACTACGAATGAGCGGGAGAAGTCTTCGGGCCTGTGAAAACGTCCGCCTTTGGAGCGGTAATTTTCTATGGCCTGGGCCTGTTTAGGGGAAAAGCCGAGACGCTGCAGGTCCTCCACGCTCACCGTGTTGGGGTCGAAATCGAACGACTCGACGCGGCGGGCAGGCCGTCCATAGACGGCCTGGCGCTCCGCCACGCGCGGATGCGCGTGCGCCCGCCGCACCGTGACGTCTCCGTAGCCCCCTCGCGGCGCCCCGGCATCACGGGACAGGCCCGCGACGGATTTCAGGCTATCGACCTCGGCGTCGGAAAGCGACGACAGGATGGACTCCGCCAACGCACGGTCGATGACGAACACCGTATCCGGACGGTCATTGGCCTCCGACACCCTCCCGACGACTGCCTTATGTACAAAAAGAGCTATCTGATAACCTATTATCAGAAACATTAAAGCTATTGCGCCCATGGCAAACGAGGACCTCGGGGTTCCCTCATCCTCTTTCCGTTTCTTCCTCTCCATATTCTCCCCCTCTTCCTGAACGTTTATGCTGCGCTCCCGCAACGATGATGACTATCTCGCCCTTCGGCTCATGCGCCGCATACCATGCCGCGACTTCGGCGAGAGTGCCGCGGCGGTGTTCTTCATGCACTTTGGACATTTCCCTCGCGACGGAACATTCCCTGTCCGCCCCGAATGTCTCGGCAAACTGTTCCAGCGTCTTCACGAGACGATACGGCGACTCGTAAAAAATCATCGTCCTCGTCTCGGAGGCAAGTTCCTGCAACCTTGTCATGCGGCCCTTCTTCACAGGCAGGAACCCTTCGAAACAAAACCTGTCGCACGGCAGGCCGGAAGTGACCACTGCCGGAATGCAGGCGGTGGCGCCCGGAAGCGTGCGGACCTCTATCCCCTCCTCCGCACAGGTGCGCACAAGCAGGAACCCCGGATCGGATATGCCGGGAGTGCCGGCGTCGCTTATCAACGCGACGTTCATTCCGGCCATGATGCGCTCCTTTATCTGCCCTACGGTCTTGTGCTCGTTGAACTTATGATGAGACTGCACGCGCCCTTCTATGCCGTAATGCTTCAACAGCACCGAACTGGTGCGGGTATCCTCGGCAAGTATCAAATCAGCCTCCTTAAGCACCCTGACGGCCCTGAGCGTCATATCCTCAAGATTTCCGACAGGCGTCGGCACTATGTAAAGCAACCCCGCCACGTCCTATCCGAGTTTTTTCCTCACCGCCATCATAAAGCAATACACCACCTCCGAACCGAAATTCCAGTCTGGAAAATGTTTCATGACATATTTTTCCGCCTCGGCAATGGATCCGGCGGCATTGAGGTCATTTATAGTCTTGTCATACAATACATTATCTTCGCGGAACAGGGTATTAATGAACAAAGCCCTGTCATACAGCGAAATGGCGCTGCGTATATTTTTCACCGGCACGCCGGGCAAATCGCTCTGCCATGCATAATGCTTCTGCGGTTCCGACGCAGATTCCGGTTCCGGTGCAGATTCCGGTTCCAGTGCAGATTCCGGTTCCAGTGCAGATTCCGGTTCCAGTGCAGATTCCGGCGATTGTGCAGACTCCGGCACGACTTCTTCTTGCACCTCAGGCACTGTCTCCGCAGACACTTCAGCTGTATCTGCTTCCACAGGTGTATCAGTCTCAACAGTTTCCGCAGGCGCTTCGGCCGTTTCCTGCACAAATTCATCGCCGGCCTCAGCCGCAGGTGCTGTCTCAACTGCCGGTGCCGGCTCAGCCGCGGGCGCAGGCTCTGTCGCAGGCACAGGTTCTGTCGCGGGCACAGGTTCAGATTCAGGCACAAGCTCTGTTGCAGACACCTGCTCAGCATCCGGCACTGAAGCAGCCGCGGGCGCAGGCTCAACTTCCTGCGATAGTTCAGCTTCAGGCACTGAAGCAGCCGCAGGCACAGGCGCAGATTCAGGCACAGGCTCCGGTTCGGGCGCAGGCACTGCGATTTCGCTCCAGTCCACCGGAGCATCCTCCGCCTCCGGCTCAGCGGAATCCTGCCGCAATCCCTGTCCGTCCGGGGCGCCCAGCTCTTCAACACGCCTTTCCAGTTCTTCGAGCCGTTCCCTCAACGAGCGTATGCCGGCCTGTATTTCGTCAAGTATTTCCGTCCTTTTGTCCATAAAATACTATATTTGCAACACAATCATCAAAGTTAAGGAAATGTTCTCAGAAAAAACAAAAAAAACAGGATGTATCGAAGTCATTTGCGGCTCCATGTTCTCAGGAAAGACCGAAGAACTGATCCGCAGGCTTAAAAGGGCCCGGTTCGCCAACCAGAAAATAGAAATTTTCAAGCCGGCCATCGACAACCGCTATTCCGACAAGGACGTAGTATCGCATGACAGCCACAGCATTCCGAGCACTCCAGTACGGAATCCCGAAGACATACTGAACATTTCCCCGGACGTGCAGGTAGTAGGAATCGACGAAGCGCAATTCTTCGGCGAAAGCCTGATCGAGATAGTGCAGCAGCTTGCCGACCGCGGAGTGCGCGTCGTAGTCGCCGGCCTCGACATGGACTATTCAGGCAAGCCGTTCGGCCCCATGCCGGGACTGATGGCGATAGCGGAAGACGTGCAGAAAGTCCATGCGATATGCGTCAAATGCGGCAACCTGGCCAACTTCTCCCACCGTCTCACCACGAGCGACGAACTGGTGGTGCTCGGAGAGAAGGACGTCTACGAGCCGCTGTGCCGCGAATGCTTCAATAAAGTCAAATAAAGTCAGGCACTGTCCGCGAAATCATGCATTGCCGCAGCATCATGCCTTGCCGCGGCGGGGATGATGGCTCAGAATGGCGGACTGCCACGTGCTGCTGTCTATATGCGTATATATTTCAGTAGTAAGGATGCTTTCGTGTCCGAGCATCTCCTGTACCACGCGGAGGTCGGCGCCGTTCTCGATGAGATGCGTCGCAAAAGAATGCCTGAACGTATGAGGGGAAATCTCTTTTTGGACACCGGCCGCGACCGCCTGCCGCTTGACCATACTGAACACTGACACGCGGCTCAGCGACCTGCCGAAACGGTTGAGGAACAGGATGTCCGAATATTCCGGAGACGCCGGCCCGATACGGACGTCCATATAGCGGACAATCGCCTCCGCGGCCATTTCGCCGAGGGGCACCATCCTTTGTTTGTCCCCCTTGCCTATGACGCTGACGAACCCGTCCTGCAGATACACATTGGATATCTTAAGCCCGACGGCCTCCGACACCCGCAGTCCGCAGCCGTACAATACCTCCAGCAGGGCCCTGTCCCGCGGCCCGGACGGCGACTTCAGGTCCACCGATTCGATTATCCTCTCCACTTCCTCCACCGAAAGGACTTCCGGCAGATAAAGCCCGAGCTTCGGGGAATCCATGCCGTCGCAGGGATTGTCCTTGCGCTCCCCTTCCATCACAGCCCAGCCGAAAAAAGACCGGAATGCACTCAGCATGCGCGCCTGCGACCTGCCCGACAGCCCGCTTCTCCCGGCGAAATAAGATATTATATCCCCCGTGCCGATGTCCTTCAGGGACTTGTCCACAACGTCCATAAATTCGGAGACATCGGAAACATAGGATGCCACCGTATTCGGCGACATCCCCCTTTCGACTTTCAGGTAATAGGAATAGTCCCTGAGTATCCTTCCCGCAGGCCCGTCCATGCAAGGCCGTCAAAGAGTGGAATACTTCCTGCCGTACTCCAGCTGCTGGCCGAGAAAATCGTCCACGGCCACTATCTCGTAATCGACCGTCTTCCCGTTTTTCACTACGGGCACAATGTCCGGATTGACGAATCCGCTGTACGGCTTCAGGCCGAGTGCAGCATACCTTTGGCGTACCTCAGCGTGCAGCTCCGGATCTATGTTCACCGCATACGTTTCTATAAGGGCCTTTCCGGCTTCAAAATCGCCCTCGGACTTTATCCGCTGTATCTCGGCGAGCAGTTCGGCGAACAGGCCGCGCAGCGCCTCGAAATCATTGACGACGAAATAAGTCTTGCCGTCGCGGACCTTTTTCTCTATGACATTGTCTTTCAGACCTTTTTCATAGCACCACTGAGCAATCAGCTTGCGGTTCTGCATGTGGGCCTCGGTATTGGGCCGGCCGAGCTCTACCCTGGTGAACTGCGTGAAGAGTCCGTTGCGTATATATTCAGTATACTGCACCTTGTATGCCTCGGCGTCAGGAATGATGCCGAGCTCGACAAGCTTGGGATCGGCTATGTAATACAGCGCGAAAAGATCGGCGCGGGCCTCTTCGAGAGCCGAGCCGTATTCGCCCATCGCCGTGGATGACACTCCCGGCAGAAGCTGTCCCGAAGCGTGTCCGAGGCATTCGTGAAGGTCGGTATGCACCTCGTCCGTGTAATTGCCGTATTTCTTGTACGCGGCAATCTCATCCTCCGACCATGCGAATTCGCCCAGGACGCTGTTGGGAGACTCCAAAGCCGCGAAATCATATGCATGGGTGATATTGGCGATCGTCACCGATTTGGAACCGTGCTCCTTGCGGATCCAGTCAGCGTTGGGAAGATTGATCCCGATGGGCGTGGCCGGGTAGCAGGCGCCGGCGAGGGCTACCGCATTCACCACCTTGGCCGAAATGCCCTTCACGTTCTTTTTCCTGAAACGGGGATCCACGGGAGAATTGTCTTCAAACCACTGCGCATTGGCGCTGAGCAGCTCGGTCCTTGCGGAAGCGTCGGGATCCTTAATGTGTACGTAGCCCTCCCATGTGGCCTTGCGTCCGAGAGGATCGTCATAATCCTCTATGAAGCCGTTTATGAAATCCACGGTGCCGAGAGTATCTTTCACCCATTCGATGTTGAATTCGTCCCACAGCTTCAAATCGCCCGTGCGGTAATACTCCACGAGCAGCCCGAGGGCGCGTTTCTGGATGTCGTTCTCCGCCACGGCGGCCGCCTTCTCCAATTCTCCGGCAATCTTCTCGAGGGCCGGGCCGTAGATGCCGCCTATCTTCCACTTTTCTTCTCTCACCACGCCGTCGGCGCCTTTGACCACCTTGCTGTTGAGACCGTAGGAAACAGGCTCCGGATCATCCGGATCCACGATGCCGGCATAGTAGCGCTCGACCTCGCCGCGGGTGACGCCTTCATAGAAATTGACGGCCGACAGGGCCACTATGTCGCCGTCCGTCGCAGTGGAGCGGCGCTGATAAAGGTCGTCCCTGTCATAAATGAAATCGAGAAGCCTGCCGTCCGCAACACCGACGGCATCCATAAGCGACGCAAAATATTCTTTCGGGCACGAAGGCACGAACTTGTCCTCCGCATAATGATGATGCACGCCGCAGCTGAAAAACAGCCTCTTGGCGTATTCCTCGAACAGGGCGAAATCCGACGCCCCCCTGTCCCCGCCGTAGTCTTCAAGAATCTTCTCCACCGCATGGCGCACCGGCAGGTTCCAGGCGCAATATTGGTCCCAGGTAATGTCGCGGCCGTATTTTGCGGCCTCCGAAAGATGGTAGGCATATTCTTTCTGCCTCAGACTGAGCGACTCCCATCCTGGCACCTGAAAACGCAGCACCTTGAGATCGGCGAACTCGTCCACGGTATATTTGAAACCGTCCTTTCCGGCATCTCCGGCCGGATTTTTACCGCATGCCGCAACTATCGACACGGCTCCGGCAAAAATTGTCATTTTGGAAATAACGTTCATTTTATATCAACTGAATAACTCCTGCAAAATTAAGAAACACTTTTGAATTATATCAAATAATGCGTAATTTTGTCCGTATTACAGAACAGGAAATCATGCGAAGACTGTTTGCGATGACACGTGCCCTGGCGGCCGCGGCGATGTGCGCGGCCGTGTCCATATCCTGCCACAAGGATAATTTCATCGACCCGGGTTCGAGGAAAGTGTTTCTGCTGTATGCGGCGGCACACAACGACCTGAGGGACGACATATACGCCAACCTGCAGGATCTGAAAAAAGGCTATCTCCCGGCCGCCGGCGACGAAGACGACATACTGCTCGTGTTCCAGCGCATCGCACGCAACAGCAGCACCGCAACCATGACATCCGACATGCAGACCGCCCCGGTCCTGCTCAGGTATTACAAAGGCAGCGCAGGCATGCCGGCGGCCGACACCCTGAAAGTGTTCCCCAAAAACACCAACGCGGCCGATCCCGCCACTTTGAAAGAAGTCCTTGAATTCGTCAGGGACGCATTCCCGGCCGGCAGTTACGGCATGATGTTCTCCTCACATGCCACCGGATGGCTTCCCAAAGGCTATTACGCCAATTCCTCGTCCTATGAAAGGGGCGCCGGCGTATCGTCCGTACCTTCCGGGCTTCCTGACGGGGCCGTGCCCTACGTCGCGCCGAAGCTCAGGCCAGGAGAGCCGAGGACCAAAAGCATAGGCCAGGACATAGTCGACGGAAATGCCTATGAACTTACCGTAAAAGAATTCGTCGGCGCCATACCGTTCAGGCTCGACTATATAATTTTCGACGCATGCCTGATGGGCTGCATAGAAGTCGCGTACGGACTGAAAGACGTGGCGGACGAAGTGGCGTTCTCCCCCGCCGAAGTGCTTGCGGCAGGCTTCGACTACACCAAAGTCGCCTCCCGTCTGTTGGAGCGCGACGAACCTGACCTGAAGGGCCTGTGTTCGGACTATTTCGAATATTACGACACAAGGGAAGGAATAGAGCGGGCGGCCACGATCACGCTCGTGGATCTAAGGAAAATCGGACCGGTGGCCGAGGTGTGCAGGACGCTTTTCGACAAATACGCCGACAATATCGCCGCGCTCAACCCTGCCAGGGTGCAGAGATATTATTGCTACGACTACCGATGGTTCTATGATCTCGAGGACATCCTCCTGCAGGCGGGAATCGACGGCGCGGAACAGGCGGAGCTGCGGGCCGCATTGGACGGATGCATCGTCTACAAGGCGGCGACGCCCTCATTCCTCTCATCTTACGGAGGCTTCAATTACGGCGGCTTCGAAATAAGGCACTATTCCGGACTAAGCATGTATCTCCCTATCCAGTCGAGCCGCTATCTGAACACATTCTACCGCGGCGACATCACATGGAACGCCGCCACGGGCCTGCTGGAATAGCTCCGCATGCGCGGATGCTTTGCCCCGGCAATACGCAATGCATAAAATTTCAGCGAATTCAAATAATTTTGCATATATTTGCAGGCTCATAAAAAGCAAAGGTGCTTTTTGGTGCAATGGGGTCCGGTGCATTCCGGATTGAGTAACACATTTTAAATTTATTGCAATGAAACATTTTGAACTGAAGGGCCAGCTGCGCCAGACGGGCAACAAGGCCGCGGTAAAAGAGCTCCGCAGACAGGGTCTGGTACCCTGCAACCTCTACGGGGGCGGGATTGAAAACGTATTGTTCACCGTTGATGCCAAGGAGCTGAAGGCCATCACGGACACGCCCAAGTCGTATATCATAGACCTCGTGCTCGGCAACAAGAAATATTACGCCGTCATCCACGAGCTCCAGTTCCATCCGGTCAAGGACAACTGCCTTCACGTGGACTTCCTCGCCGTTTCGGAGGACAGGCCCATCGCCATCAACGTTCCCCTCAAGCTCTCGGGACACCCCGTAGGCGTGCAGGCGGGCGGCAAATTCACGCAGCTTCTCCGCAAGGTGCGCGTCAGCGCCCTCATGAATGACCTTCCGGACGAACTCGAGGTGGACATCACCCCGCTCGGTCTCGACAAGAGGCTTACGGTAGGCGAACTGCATTTCGACAATCTCACCATACTGAGCCAGAAGACGGCCATCATCTGCTCCGTCAAGACGACGCGCGCAACCCAGGCCGCCGCTGCCGCAGAAGTCGCAAAATAGTCTTCCCAAAAGCGTCCGGGCATGAATTATCTGATCGCAGGTCTTGGAAACATAGGTTCCGAGTATGCATTCACCCGGCACAACATGGGATTCATGATATTGGATGCCTGGGCCCAGGCATCCAATGTCGTCTTTAGGACGGAAAGGTACGGGGACATAGCCGAAATCCCGTTCAGGGGCAGGAAATTCATATTGCTGAAACCTTCCACATACATGAACCTGAGCGGCAATGCCGTGAGATACTGGCTGAGGCGCCTCGAGCTGCCCGCAGAAAACCTGCTCGTCATCTCGGACGACCTGAACCTGCCTTTCGGCACGGTCCGGATGCGCAAAAAAGGGAGCGCGGGCGGCCACAACGGACTGCAGAACATAGAAGACATGATAGAGACCCAGGACTATGCCAGAATCAGAATAGGCATAGGCAACGATTTCCAAAAGGGCGGACAGGTGGATTTCGTGCTCGGCAAAATTTCCGAAGAAGAGAAAAAAATCGTCGCTGAAGTCTCTGAAAGGGTTATCGCAGGCATAAAAGACTTTGCCTTGGCCGGTCCGGAAAAGGCCATGAACTCCCTTAACGCAAAATCCCGTAAAACAGATATTTAAAAAAAACCGCACAAACTTTTGTTTTTTATGAATAAATGTTTATATTGCGCAAGTTTTTGATACATAATATTTAACGGATAATAACTAACTTTATCAAGATGAAACAGCTCGTAGAAAAAATCGCAGCAGAGTACGCTGAGTTCGCGAAAAACGCCGAAGCTCAGGTCGTAAAAGGCAACAAAGCGGCAGGTGCAAGAGCACGCAAAGCGGCCCTGAATCTCATGAAAGATTTCAAAGAATTCAGGAAAGTTTCTGTCGAAGCGGCTAAAGGTGAATAATTTTTCTTCACTCTTCATTGAAGCGGCACCAACAAAGGCGGCCGCTTTTTTATATGTTTTTTTTCCATTTCCCTGCAACGTTTGTGGAAAGATTTGCATCTATAGTACAGGTTTAGGTTTTAGTACACGTCTGAAGGGGGCTTGCAGGAAGCGATTCCGGGCCCCTTTTCGGTTTTGATATATCGCAAAAATTTTTTATCTATGCAGCGTAAATCATTTTGCAAGCGATATGAAACCAAAGGTCCTGCTGCTCTCCGCGCTGCTTGTCTTGACAGGCACCGACGTTCTTGCAATCAGGGCCATAAGGCATAACTTCTTTCTCACGCAGCCTGACGGCAGCCGCTTCGAAGCGAGGCTGAGAGGCGACGAATTCATGAAAATACTCTCCACGGCCGACGGCTGCTCCATAACTCTCGACGAAGACGGATGGTACTGCTACGCATGCTACGATGACGACGGCGGCAAGACAAGCAGCGGCTGGCACGTGGGGGACGACGCCGTACCCGCGCACATAAAGGCGGCCTGCAGAAAAATACCTTTCGAAAAGCTCGGCGCACGTGCGGAAGCCGCGCGCATGTCGTGCCGGCCGGGGAAAAACATCCTGAAACCAATCCGGCCGGTCACCAAGGCGTCCGGGCCCAGGGAAAAGCACGGCCTGAT
This sequence comes from uncultured Bacteroidales bacterium, assembly GCA_947588835.1. Classification (GTDB taxonomy): domain Bacteria; phylum Bacteroidota; class Bacteroidia; order Bacteroidales; family UBA932; genus Cryptobacteroides. The sequence continues at coordinate 66,183 of CANPZS010000007.1, forward strand.
CATCCTCGCCCAGTTCAGGGACACTTCGTTCACATATTCAAGGGATGATTTCATCCGGCTCATAAACGGGCGGCAGGAGGGCGGCGCCCTTGACTGGTTCGACAGCCAGTTCAACGGCACGGTCGATTTCAGATTCGACGTCAGCGAAATAGTCACCGTATCCCGCGGGATGTCCTATTACGGCCGCAACGACAGATACGGCAACGACATGAACGCGGACGCCTTCATCGCCGAGGCCTGCAGGGCCGCAGCCGAAAGCGGCACCGACTTCTCCCTGTACGATGACGACGGCGACGGCGACGTGGACAACATATTCGTATTCTTCGCCGGGCAGGACGAGGCGCACGGAGCCGACGAAAACCACCTCTGGTCGCACCATGCGGTGCTGCCCAAAGGACTGGTCCTGAACGGAAAGACCATCTCCGACTATGCCTGCGGCTCGGAACTGCGCAGAGTCTATTCATCCGAAGACGGCTTCACCGCCGAACTGTCCGGCATAGGCACCTTCTGCCACGAATACAGCCACACCTTCGGCCTGCCGGACATGTACGACACCGACTATACGGGCAGCGGCGGCCTCGCCAACGGGCTCTGGCGCTCCACCGGACTCATGGACAGCGGCAACTTCAACGACGGGGGCCTCACCCCTCCGGACTACAACGCCGTCGAAAGGTATCTGCTCGGGATAACGGAGCCCATGGAGCTGCACGAAGGGCGCATCACCATGGAGCCCGTCGGGGTCAGCGGCTCCTATTATATTATGGAAGGCGGCTACGACGGGGAATGCTTCCTGATAGAATGCCGCGGAAACACCGGCAGGGACCGCCACATAGGCGGCAGCGGCATGCTGATATATCACATAGACAGGTCCTCCAAAAGCGCCGGCATTTCGGACAGGCACTGGAAAGAGACCGTCACCGCCGCCCGCAGGTGGGAGGACAACGAGGTGAACTGCAACCCCGGACACGAATGCATAGACCTCATAGAAGCCGTGCCGGACCTTACCTTTTCTCCGGAAAACATCGGTTCAGTATTCTTCACTGGAGGCTCCGTGCCGCAGCTTGAGTTCTGGAGCGGAGAACTCGCGCCGTTCAGGATCTCCGACATAGAGCAGGACGGGGACAACGTGATCTTCACCGCCACGGCCGAGAACAAAGTTCCCGGCGCCCGCATAGACCGCACAGACATATTCCAGGACGCGGCCATCATACAATGGTCCTCCACGGACGCCGAAGACGGCGGCACATCATACCTGAGCGTAGGCGAAGACGAGCCCGTGAGCGTGGAGCCGTACAGCCCCGGGCAGTATTCGTTCACGATTGAAAATCTGTCTCCCGGCAAGACCTACGGCATCAAAGTCTTTTTCATGGAAAACGGACATCCCGGGAAAATCATCGAAAGCGAATTCACGACCGCCACCTGCGAAGACGACTCCTACCCCTATATCTGTCTGGACGGCATAGTCCGCAACGCCGACGGCTCGTTCAGGCCCGACACGGAAATCCCCCTGCGGCTGCGCAACGCGGTAACCGCACGCTCGGTGAAATGGACCTTCGGCAAAGACGAGGCCGTCCCCGGGGAAAACGGATATTTCCTGCTCCGCCGCAGCGGGGAACTGAGAGCCGAAATAACCTATCCGGACGGCTCCTCCGAAACGATATCGAAACAGATAACCGTCAGACAATGAAAAACTTAAAATCTCATATCATGCTCCTTGCCTGCTGCATGGCGCTGCTGTGCGGCTGCGTCCGCGAAGAAATGGATCCGGCGTTCATCGAAAGCAACGACATCGCCCTGCGCATCAACGGCACGACGGCCTATGTACATTCTCCGCTCACAGGGCAGCTCGCATACAGCGAAAGCCGACGCCAGTTCCGTGCCTGCAACGACGACATGAGCATTTATTTCATATTCACATGCAACGACCTGCCGGTCCGTGAGGAGCAGACCGTCAAGGCCTCGCTCGAATGGAAAACGCCCTCATCCTCGGGGCACAGAAACGGCATTCGCTTCACCGTGGAAAAAATCAACGACGACGGGATGATCTGGCTGTGGAACTCAAGGGATCTCATCTCCGTCACGGTACAAAAGCTTGACTGAGCCCATTTAAACCGGCCTGCAAAGCACTCTGATGCCGCCAAGAAAATAATTATTCATTTTTATTTCAAAATTTACAAATATTATGCATCTTTGTGTCGCATCAAAGTGGATTTTTTCCTGACTTCGTCAATGCGTACCCCAAAATTCATCAGTGAATAGAGGTGCGATGCGTTGATGACGTTTCATGAGC
>CANPZS010000008.1 GCA_947588835.1 uncultured Bacteroidales bacterium
AACAGGGGAAAAACAACATGGGCAAACGTCTCTCGACGAGTGTATACTGTTGGACGCCCTAAATTGACCACTAACCAATAGAACTCAAGCATAGCAGTATTAACCCGAATGGGAGGCCTTTGTCTGACTTTGGCGGAAACGAGTTTTTACATCTGAAAGCCACTCTACATATATGGTGTCCGACAGCATTCCGTCCCGATATACGAATGTCGGTTTGTTTTACGCTTTTATTTCTATTTTGCCGTTCATCAGACGAGGAAATGTAGCCTGATTTGTTGACAAAGGCAATTGCACAAAAGTGTAATTGTTGAAATCGGAGCGTGCGGCCCGTTTCTGCATTTTTGGCGTTTTTTGCGTACATTTGCCGTGCCGTGCCGGCGCCTTTGTCCGCCGGACCGTTTTGAGAATGCCGATACTTAAAAAAATAATAGTGCAGGATTTCAGGAACATTGCGTTCCAGGATCTTGAGTTTTCACCTAACGTGAACTGTATCAGCGGAGGCAACGGCGAGGGCAAGACCAACCTTATGGACGCTATCTACTATCTGTCGATGGGGAAAAGCGCGTTTCCGGCTCCGGACAGATACAACTGCCGTTACGGCGCGGGTGGATTCGCGATAGCCGGCACCTACGGCATGCCCGGCGGCACCGAGTCGAAGTTCTCCGTTTCGGCGGGAGGCACAGGCGAGAAGAAGATGATGCGGGACGGCAAGGCGTACGGACGCATTTCCGAGCACATAGGCATGCTTCCGGTGGTGATGGTGTCCCCTGCTGACATTTCCATGGTCAGCGAATCGGGGGAGGACAGGCGCCGTTTTGCCAACGCAGTGCTTTCGCAGCTTGACGGAGAATATCTGAAGGCGGTCCAGGATTATGGCAGGCTGCTCCTGCAGCGCAACAAGATGCTGAAGGGCGGCGCTCCCGACGACGGATTGCTGTCCGTGTTCGACGCGAGGATGTCCCGCTCGGCCGCATTGATATTCGAGGCCCGCGATCGGCTCGCCGGGGAGCTCAATCCCGTGGTGGGGGAATATTACAGGCTTCTTTCCGGAGGCCGGGAGGAAGTGTCTCTGTCGTACCGTTCCGACCTGCGGCACGGGAGCCTCGAAGACATTTTCGCCGCTTCGCGCGAAAGGGACAGGATTCTCGGATTCACTTCCGCCGGAGTCCAGAGGGACGATTTCATTTTCATGATGAACGGACATCCCATACGCCGGTGCGGTTCGCAGGGCCAGCAGAAATCGTTCATGGTGTCGCTGAAGTTCGCACAGTATGAAATAATGAAAAACAGTTACGGCTTCGCGCCTATGCTGCTGCTGGACGATGTTTTCGACAAGCTCGACATGAACCGCATATCCAACCTCATATCCATGGTGGCCGGAAGCGGGTTCGGGCAGATTTTCATAACGGATTCCGACAAGGTGCGGCTTTCGGGCATAGTCGACTCCATCACGGACGACAGGGCCTATTTCGACGCGTCCGCCGGAGAATTCAGGAGGGTATGATCGTGGAAAACGGTGAATCGGTACGCATATCCCGCAAGGAGGCCGTAGGCATCGACAAGCTGATCGCGTTGTACATCGACGGGATGAAGCTGCGGGAGGGACTGAACGCCAGGCGGATATATGCCGCATGGAATGAGGTCTCAGGCGCTTCCGGACATACGCTGCGCAGATATTTCCGCGGTGGCGTCCTGTATGTGACCGTGTCTTCTTCGATGGTGAGGAGCCAGCTTTATTTTCAGCGTGACATATTGGTGGAGCGGATGAACGGACGCCTTGCCCTCGACCCCATGTTCAAGGGGGAGGCCTGTCCGGTGAAAAAATTAGTGCTGAAATGACAAAAATAGTCGCAGACGATGCCATACCGTTTCTGAAAGGGGTGTTCGAGCCTTATGCGGACGTCCTTTACAGGCCGGGCGCCGCAATATGCAGGGAAGACGTCGCCGATGCGGACGCTCTCGTCGTGCGGACGCGCACGGCATGCCGCAGGGAATTGCTGGAAGGCTCTCCGGTGAAGCTGATAGCGAGCGCAACGATAGGGACGGACCATATAGACGCCGGATATTGCGGCGCCCGGGGAATAACGGTGAAGAATGCCGCCGGCTGCAATGCGTGGGCAGTGGCCGACTATGTGTTCACCGCCATATATGCCGCGGCGGCGCGGGCGGGCGTGGATCTCGGCGGGATGACCATAGGCATCATCGGCGTGGGGCACGTCGGCGGCATAGTTGAGAGCTATGCACGCATGCTCGGCTTCGAAGTGCTCCTTTGCGATCCGCCCCGCGCCGCCGCGGAAGGCTCCCGGAAATTCTGCGGCATGGACTTCCTGCTCGCCCATTCCGACATAGTCACCCTTCATGTACCCCTCGACGGGACCACATACGGCATGGCCGGCAAGGATTTTTTCATGCGGATGCGCCCCGGCGCCTTTTTCATAAACGCGTCCCGCGGGGAAGTGGTGGATGAAGGCGCACTGTCCGCGGCCGTCCCGCGGCTCGGCCCGGTGATAATCGATACATGGTGCCGCGAGCCTGAGATAAATGTCTCCTTGATGCGGCAGGCGGCGATAGCCACTCCGCACATAGCCGGCTATTCATATTACGGAAAGCAGCGCGGGACGGCTGACGCCGTGCACGCCGTGGCGGATTTTTTCGGCATGGCTCCGCTGCGTGGATTCTTCCCCGAAACGGAGGACAAAGACTTGAGCCCCAAATATGTGGACGTATCCGGAAAAACTCAGAGTGAGATTGCCGAGGTTTTTCAAAATAATTATCCTATTTTTACGGATGATTTGAAATTGCGCTCGTCTCCGGACGGTTTCGAGAAAATGCGTTCGGAGTATGCTTACAGGCGGGAACTGCGCCTGCGGTGCCCGTGATGATTCCGGAAACGTATAATGCGACATATTATGTTCAACCAAAAAGACATCGCCCAGATCGAGGGCCGCGGAGCCTCCATAAAGAATGTGGACGCCCAGATAGAACATTTCAAGAACGGTTTCCCGTGGATGAAGATAGTGGGACCGGCCACTCCTGAACGCGGCATATGCGTGCTTTCTCCGGAAGAGGAACGCGAGGCTGAGGAATATTGCGCCAATGCCTCCGTCGACGGCAAATGCAAGTTCGTGCCAGCCTCGGGAGCGGCTTCGAGGATGTTCAAGGACATTTTTTCCGCGCTTTCGGTACTTGAAGACGGAAAGGATCTGGATCCGGACGATCCGGGAAGGCGTCTGGCCTCGCAGATAGAGAAGTTCGCCTTTTATGACGAAAAGCTGTTCGGCGAGCCGGAGGACAGCGCTGCCTTTCGCAGGACGGCCCTTTCTAAGGTTCTCGGCGAGCCCGGCCTCGGGTACGGCTCCAAGCCCAAGGGCGTCATAAAGTTCCACAGATATGCCGATGAGGTGCGCACGGCCATTGCGGAGCATCTTGTCGAGGCTCAGGCCTACATGCGCGGCGCCGACAGCGTCTGCCGCCTTGTGGTGACCATTTCTCCGGAGCACCGCGGTCTGTTCGAAGAAGCCCTCGGCGAAATCCGCGGCATATACGAAAAGCGCTACGGAGTGCGGTACGATGTCGAATTTACGGTTCAGGACAAGGCCACGGACACCATAGCCGTGGACAGGAAGAACCGCCCGTTCCGCACCGACGACGGCTCCCTGCTTTTCCGTCCCGCCGGCCACGGGGCCCTCATCTACAATCTTGACAAGGTGAACGAAGAACTCGTGTCCATAAAGAACATAGACAACGTGGCCCATGAAAAGCTGCTGCCCGTGACGGTCCGGTACAAGAAGGTGCTGATCGGCAAGGCGCTTGAACTTAGGGACAGGCTGTTCGGCTACCTGCGGCGTTTCGACGCACTGCCGGATCCGCGTTCGGCCGAATGCAGGCAGCTGTGCGACGAAGTGGAAAATTTCTTCGACAGGGTGCTGTGCGTCCAGCTTCCGCTGACACATGATTGTGCCGAGCGCGTGTCGATGCTGCGCGAAAAGCTGGACCGTCCCGTCCGCGTCTGCGGCATGGTGCGCAACGAGGGCGAACCCGGAGGCGGGCCTTTCATAGTGGCAGGCAAAGACGGTTCCACTTCTCTGCAGATTCTTGAAAGCGTGCAGTTCAACAAAGAGGACAAGGGGACTGCGGACGCCGTGGGCCGTTCCACGCATTTCAATCCGGTGGACATAATATGCTGTCTGCACGACTATAAGGGACGGAAGTTCGACCTACTTTCGCATGTTGATCACCGGGCCGGCTTCATCAGTTCCAAGAGCTATCAGGGCCGGGAACTGAAGGCGCTTGAGCTGCCCGGACTGTGGAACGGGGCCATGAGCGACTGGAACACTCTTTTCGTGGAAGTGCCGTCCGATACGTTCAATCCGGTGAAGACGGTGCTCGACCTTTTGCGTCCGGCGCATATGGAATGATTGTGAAAAAAGCAAGCGATATGAAACGATTTTTGTTATATTCTCTGTCCTTTGCGGCTGCGGTGTCTGCGATTTGCGGCTGCGGCGGCAATGAGAAAGGAGGGCTGGAATTCGCCTCCCCGGAAGAGATGGGCATGGATTCCGGAAAGCTGTCGAGGGTGGATTCCGTCATAAACAGGGCCATCGAAGATCATCAGATTCCCGGTGCGGTCATTTCAGTGGTCAGGGATGACAAGATAGTGCTTCTCAAGGCTTACGGCAACAAGTCCGTAGTTCCCGACACTGTGGCCATGACTACGGATGTCGTGTTCGATCTGGCTTCATGCAGCAAGGTCGTGGGCACTACGCTGTCTTTCATGCAGCTCGTGGAGAAAGGGAATGTAAGGCTTACGGACAATGTGGACCGCTATATTCCGGGTTTCGCTCCCTGGGTGGATCCGGAGACCGGCGAGAAGGTGGACATCACCGTACAGGACCTGCTCACCCATACTTCGGGCCTGGCAGCCTATGTGGCCGTCGACAGGGTGGCCGAAAGATACGGCGAGCCCTGCCCTGATTCGCTGATGGCATATATCGCCCGCGAAGTCCCGCGCCAGTTCCGTCCGAAGACGGATTTTACCTACAGCTGCCTGAATTTCGTCACCCTGCAGAACATCCTTCAGAACGTCACGGGGCAGAAGCTCGAAGATTATGCTCAGAAAAACGTTTTCGACGTTCTCGGCCTCAGGCATACATGCTACAACGCTTATCTGCATCCGGACATAATGCCCCTTGTGGCGCCCACGGAGGTGCAGAAGGACGGCAGGCCATTTCTCGGCACGGTGCATGATCCCATCGCATGGCGCCTGAACGCCGGCAATTCCGGCAATGCCGGAGTTTTCTCGAACGCCGAAGACCTTTCCGTAGTGGCGGCGGCCTTGATGAACGGCGGTGCGGTGAACGGCCGCAGGATACTCGGTCCGCTTACCGTGGAGATGATGGCTTCGGTGCCTTCCGAGAACGCTCCGCACGTCGGCAGGGCCCTCGGCTGGGATATATGGAGCGACTATTCGTGGTTCAAGGGTGACATATTCAGCCGTACCCGCACGATCAACCATACCGGCTACACGGGGACGTCCATCGTGATAGACCTCGATTCCAGGACTGCCGTCATCCTGCTCGCGCACAGGGTGCATCCGGCGGACAAGGGCAGCATAAGCCGTCTGCGCGCCACCGTTTCCAACATTGTGGCCGGCGCGGTGGTAAAATAATGCGTGCGGCGGCGCGGCGTCAGGCGCATTGCGACTGATGTAGCACCGTGCACGGTTTTGCATATTATACAGGATGCACAAGAAAAACAATGGTTCCGCCGATGTGCTGTGGAACGCCGATTATCTGAAAGCATGGATATCCAATTTCATGCTTTTCTTTTCGTTTATGCTGCTTACCCCTCTGTTTCCGCTGTATCTCAGCGAAACTTTCAACGCGGACAAGCAGACGATAGGGTTTGTCCTGTCGGGGTATACCATCGCCGCGCTCGTAATAAGGCCTTTCAGCGGATATTTCGTCGACAGTTTTCCTCGCAAGACGGTGCTTCTGATCAGCTATTTTTTCTTGGCGGCCATTTTCATAGGCTATCCATTGGCCGGCTCGATAGTGCTGTTCGCAATCATCCGAACCCTGCACGGAGTGCCGTTCGGGGCGTCTACGGTGGCCAACAGCACCGTCGCCATCGACGTGCTTCCGTCTTCCCGGCGGGCTGAGGGCATCGGCTATTACGGCCTCAGCAGCAACCTCGCCACCGCCACCGGCCCCACGCTGGCATTGTTGATATACGGCATGACAGGAAGCTACAATCCGATTTTTATGCTGTCCATACTTTTTGCGGCCGTCGGATTTATGATCGACTGCACCCTTCATCTGCCCGTACGCGAGAAAGTGGTGCGTCCGCCGCTGTCGTGGGATCGCTTTTTCCTGCTCAAAGGGTGGAGCTGCGGCCTTTGCCTCATATGCTTCGCCTTTTCATACGGAGTGCTTTCCACATATATAGCCATATACGGGAAGGAGGAACTCGGCATCACGGGCGGCACCGGGGTGTTCTTCATGCTTTTCGCCATCGGGCTCATCATATCCCGCCTGACCGGGAGCAAGGCGCTGCGGCAGGGCAGGATTGTACAGAATGCGGCTTCGGGCATACTCGTGTCTCTCGCCGGATACCTTTTGTTCGCGACCATGCACAACGATTTCGGGTATTACGGCGCGGCGCTCGTGATAGGCCTCGGCAACGGGCACATGTACCCGGCGTTCCAGACCATGTTCATCAATCTTGCATCCAATGACAGGCGGGGCACGGCCAATTCCACGCAGTTGGTGTCATGGGACATAGGCATAGGCCTCGGAGTGCTTTTCGGAGGCATGCTCGCGGAGTCGGCGGGCTATCATGCGGCGTTCTGGGGCGCATGTGCAGTCAATGCCGCCGGCATGTTGTTTTTCTTTTTGCATACGCGGCGGTATTTTCTCCGGAATCGTCTGAGATAAGTACTGACCGTCCGGCGATCAGTTTTTGAGCGAGTAGGTGATGGTGGACACTACGCGCACTTTCATCATGCTCGGATTGTCTTCGTTGCTGTAGATGGAGAATTGTCCCTGGTCGGCCGTTATGATCTTGTCCAGGCGGCTGCCGGAGTTGGCGGCGAATTTCTCCGCCGTGGCCTGCGCGTTGGCTATGGCTTCTTCCATCATGCTGGGCTTCATCTCCTGGAATCCGGTATATTCGTAGTTGATCGAATTGTAGCCGCCGAGAGCGATTCCCCTGGCTATGAGTTCGCCCTGCCTGCCGATGATGTCCTTGACGAGGTCTACGTTGTGCGAAGTGATGCTGATGCGCGTGGTCAGCTTGTAGTTGAACGGGATGCGCACGTCGGCCGAGTAGCGGTTCGACACCCTGTCGTCCACTTCCGGAGGATAGAACGATATTTCGTCTTCCTGTATTCCGTTGTCCTTGAGGAAGGCGGATACGTTCTCGACGGTGGCGGTCATTTCCTTGTAGAGCGTCGGGAGATCATTGCCCGTCCTGTATGCGGCGATGCTCCATGTCACTCTGTCCGCAGGGACCTCTATTTCCGACAGTCCTTTTACGGTGACCCTCCTGTCCTTGTTCGTGAAATTGTCTATTCCGCTTTTCAGCAGAATGCCGAAAATCACGATGCTTGCTCCGATGATGACGGATGCAATTACAGTACTTTTGTTGTTCATAAAAATATTTTTTCGCCGGTGTCCGGCAGGTTCATTCTAAAAATGCAGCTCCATTCCGAAGTTCAGCGCAAAGCAGCCGTTCCTAACCCGTTCTCCGCCGACATCCCTGTAGCGGTGCGTAAGCCGCCAGAAGGCATCCACCCTGAATATGCGCAGGATGTTGGATATGCCTGCCCCGACTTCTACGTACGGCGTCCTCAGGTCAGACATGTTTTCCGGGAACATCATGGGGGCCTTCAGCGACTGCGGCGTTCCGGCAATGCCGTTGTTTTTGTCCGACACTCTGCCGTATGCGGCCTTCAGCGTGAATATTTCGCGCCATTGCAGGCGTTTTATCAAAGGAATCCTGCCGAGGAGGAAACCGTTGAAATTGTGTTCGTAGAAAAGCGTTGCCCATGAGTCCGAAGCGAATTCGTAATAGTCCATGCAGGCGAAGGCGTTCCGGTCGAAGAAGTATGAGTTGTTGCCCTCATGGAGCTTCAGCAGCGGGTAGGGGACGGTGCCATGGATGTGCCCGGCGTTGAACGAAATGTCGGAGACTCCGGCAGGCGGCGTGTTTATTCGGTAATTGACCGTAATTTCCGTGCGCATGAAGCTATAGTCGTTTTTGGCTATGCCCTTGACGGCCCCGTAGATGTCGAACCTTACCACGGGATATTTCGTGTATATGTACGATTTGTCGAATACTCCGCGGGTGACGGCCTCGTCGCGGGAAAAGCGTGCGGCATAATGCAGCTGGTGGTATGCGATGCTGGAAGCCGCGCTCCCGTCGGGCTTTATCATGGGGATGTACCGGTTGGCGAATACCCTCATCGTTTCGAGGGATATGACGTTGTTGAAGCCTGGGGACCATTCGTGGTCGTATTTCACGGAAAATTCGGTCACGGGGCTTTTTTTGAACGTTCCGGCTTTCGTAAGGACGGAATTGAGCAGGTTGCTCTCGGTAAAGACGGACGTCTCGCTCCGCCCGAGCTGCACGAGTTCGTGCTTGGCGATGAGCGTCAGCTTTCTGGTGGGGGAGTTGCCGAACATGTATTCGAAGCGTCCGCCGCCTTTGAGATGCCTGTCTTTCGTCCCGTAGGCGCCGTAGACCATCAGGCGGTATTTCCGGCTGAAGTCCTTTGTCGTGCGCACGCCCATTCTGAGCCTTATGCCTTCGAGGTCGTTGAAACTGACGATCTCCATGACCGGGCCGAACCCTACGTATTTCCTTTCCAGATAGCCGGTGCCCAGCATGTTGAATAAGGAATATATGTTGCGGTAGACCGGCACGCTCTGTATCGAATCCACCATCTCGTAGATCCCGCTTTCCTTTTTGGAAAGGACGAAAGGACGCGTCCGCCGCCAGTATTCTTCATTTTTCTTTCCGGCGTCCGACCGTACCGTGACCTTGTCTCCCCTTGCCGTCCTACCGGGGATGGGAACATTTTCGAAGTTCGGGGATGCGAAATGCTGTTCGCGTCTGCCTATGAACGATATCATCCACGGAAAATCTTTGGACGTGACGGAAAAGTCGGCGTACATGCGGTTTTCGAGATAGAACCATTTGCCGTCGCCGAGGCGCTTGTTGCGCACGTCTATGGCAAGGTCCCTTATCCAGTTTATGCCCGAGCCTTTTTCGAGCCTGGCATGTATGTCCCTCAGCGCGTATTCCTCAGCATCCACGGACATCTCGCCGTCGAACGCGGGGGAGGAGGCGGAGCGTTTCGGGTGGTAGCGTATCCTGAACGTCTTGCGCCCGTCAGTAAGGAGGCTGTCTATGAGGTAGTAGTCGTAGAACGAGCTCCCGTGCGATGACAGCGGCGAGGGGATGTCTATGTTGAACAGATTGATATAGTCGTCGTAGAAATTTGTCTGCATGTGCATGCTTCCCGTGAACTGCTGCAGCACGTTTTCGGGATTCAGCCCTGAGATGCGGTTGGCCTCTATCACTTCGCCGTCTACGGCCGGGTCGGAGCTGTGATAGCGCTTCGCCACCGTCTCCGACATCATCACGGGCAGGTATGGCGCTCCGGAAACCACGGAAGTGTCGATATAGTCGAGTACGAAGCCGAAATTTTTCCGCAGCATTATGTCGTCGATCAGATTCTCCGCGTTGCTTACGTCCATTTCCATCTTGGTATATACCTCGCAGCCGTATCTGTCCGATCTTTCAGGATCGTGGCGGTGCCTGTTGGCGGCTATCTGCGACAGGATGAACTTCATGCGGCTGTCGTCCGGCTTCACCACTGCGGCGTCTATGCGGTCGTAGGCCTGCCGCAGCCTGAAATCCACGTGCGAAAAGGCGCCGTTGGCTATGGGAACGGACTCGAGTTCGTATCCGAGCAGCTGGGCGCACAGGACGTGTACGGCCGTGTCACGCGTTTCCATGTAGTAATAGCCGTCCAGGTCCGTGGATACGCCCGTTTCGGTGTTTTCGAAATACACTGCGGCGAAAGGCAGGCCGGAGCCGGTGGAGGCGTCGGTCACCCTGCCTTTCACCCTCGTGGTCTGCGCCCGGACCGACACGGACAGAGCGATGGCCAGGACGGACAATATGACGGTAATTTTCCGCACTGCCGCCTACATGAATTTTTTGCCTTCCGACCAGGCTTTCCCGGCTTTTTCGCCGACTTTGTAGTAGCATCCCCCGAACTGGTCGAAAATCAGGGCGTCTATTTTGGAGACGTCCACTTTCCCGTCGGCTCCGAGTATGCTTTCTTCGGCGCTTACGTTCATTATTTCCCCTATGACGCGCGGCCCGTGCTCCCATTCGTCCACTTTGAACAGGCTGCATTCGATGGCCACCGGGAATTCTTCTATCACCGGCGCGTCCACGAAGGCGCTTTTCACGGCGTGCATGCCGCTGCGGGCGAATTTGTCATGCATGGTGTTGGCCGATGCGATGCCGAAGAAATCCGCTTCCGCCATGTGCGCGGCGTCGGCTATGCTGAGGGTGAATGCTCCGCGCATGCGTATGTTCTCCATGGTCTTGTGCTCTTCGTCGAGGTTGAGCGCCACATATTTATTGCCGCAAATGCCTCCCCATGCCATATTCATGACGTCCACCGTGCCGTCTTCGCAATAGGTGGCCACCATCAGCACCGGCATCGGAAATACGTACGGATGTGCTCCGAGATTTTTTTTCATTTCGAATTTGTTTTGGTTCGCGCCGTAAACATAGCAAATTTTTCTGAATAATCCATTCGCTTGTTGACGGCGGCTTTGTCCTGCGGAATAAAATGATTACATTTGCGGACTAATGCTGTTGCAGAATCTCGTATGGTGCATTTCCATCACGGACATCACGGGTATGGCAGTCTTTCTGCATCCCTCAACGTCGCCTATGGCGTCGCCATGGCACTCAATCTGTGCTTCGTGGCGGCGGAAACAGCGGCCGGATTCCTGTTTGATTCCACGGGCCTTCTGTCCGATGCGGGGCATAAGCTGACGGACGTCTTTTCTCTTGTCATAGCTCTTGTCGCCTTCAGGCTGGCCAAGAGCCCATCGGACGTCAGATTCACCTACGGATACCGCAAGACCTCCGTGCTGATGTCATTTTTCAACGCCTGCCTGCTGTTGGCCGCAGTGTGCGTGATAGTGGCGGAGAGCATTAAAAAAATAGGGGAGCCTGCGGAAATAAACGGAGCCGCCGTTTCGTGGACGGCAGGCGCAGGCATCCTTGTCAGCGGGGCGAGCGCCTTTGTCTTGATGCGTTCCCGGAGCCGCGACATCAATACCAAGGCGGCCTTTCTCCATATGGCCGCCGACGCTCTTGTGTCAGTCGGCGTAGTACTTTCGGGCATAATCATCTCCGTCACCGGACTGTCGGTGATCGATCCGGTCATAAGTCTCGTGATAGCGGCCGTCATACTTTTCAATACGGTGAAGCTCTTGTCGGAAAGCGTCCGGATGCTTATAGACGCGGTCCCGGATGGAGTGGATTATGACGGCATCCGGAAAATGATTGCCGGATATCCGGGAGTGGAATCCGTGTCCGATCTGAGGATCTGGCCGGTGAGCGTCGTGGAAACCGCCCTTACGGCGCATTTGGAAATAGCCGAAGACGCGGCGCCGGAGACTGTGGCGTCGGGGCTGCATCAGGCTCTGAAGGATGCGGGTATGGATATTGTTACATTGGAATGCAAACGTAAAAATATTGTAAGATGAAAAGAATTTCTGTTTTGTTGATGGCTATGGCGTCATTGCTGGCAATTTCATGCGGCACCAAGAATATCCTTGCGGGCGAATGGAAAATCGACGCCCTGAAGGGAGAGAAGGTCGAAACCGCTGAAAAGGAGGCTTTCATAGGCTTTGACGTCAAGGAGAACAGGGTGTACGGCTGCCTCGGCGTGAACAACGTGACGGGGAACTACACTTTTGAAGAGGGCAGGCTCTCCCTCGGCGAGCTCGGCATGACCATGATGGCCGGCCTGCCGCAGGACATGGAGGTCGAGTCCAAGCTCAGGGACGCCCTTCATACCGTCGTATCCGCCGAAGCGAAGGACAAGGGCACGATAGTCTTTTTGGATGCCGACGGAGCCGAAGTGCTCAGGCTCGTAAAAAAGAAATGAATGTCGCGGACGGATGCTTAGAAGTATTCGTCCCGGCTTTTTATGCTTAAGGATTCAGGAGACTTGCCGCAGAATGCCCTTATGTAGGCCGTGGCGAGTCTGCTGTTTGTTATCAGCGGGACGTTGAAGTCTATGGCGGCGCGTCGTATCGCGTATCCGTTGCCGAGTTCGGCCTCGGAATAGTTTTTGGGAATGTTCACCACGAGATCGACCTTGTGGCCGCGGATAAGTTCTATGGCGGACGGCGTTCCCTCTTCGTCCTCATCGGGCCACAAGGCCCTCGCGGCCGGCACGCCGTTTTCGTTCAGGTAGCGCCATGTCCCTGTCGTGGCGTAAATCTTTATGCCTTTTTCATGCAGATTCCGGCAGGCTTCGAGCATGTCGGCCTTCTGTCCGGCGTCGCCCGAGGATATCAGCGCCGAATTTTCGGGAATCCGATGTCCCACGGACAGCATGGATTTGAGCAGCGCTTCGTCGAAATCGTCCCCGATGCAGCCTACTTCGCCGGTCGACGCCATGTCCACGCCGAGCACGGGATCGGCATGGCTGAGCCTTGAGAATGAGAACTGGGAGCATTTTACGCCCACGTGCCCGAGGCGGGACGGATCGGTCTCCATAGGACGGGGATGTTCGCCGAGCATGCACCGGATGGCGAGATCTATAAGGTTTACGTTCATTACTTTGGATACGAACGGGAAACTTCTCGAAGCCCTCAGGTTGCATTCTATGACTTTGAGGTATCCGTCGGTGGCGAGGAACTGTATGTTGAACGGTCCCGTGATATGCAGATTTTCGGCTATGGCGGCGGCCGTCTTCTTTATCCCGTCAGCCGTGGCCGCGTTCATTTTCAGCACCGGGAACTGTATGGTGGCGTCGCCTGAGTGGACTCCGGCATATTCGACGTGCTCCGAAACGGCGGACGCGATGACCCGGCCTCCGTCGGCCACCGCATCGCACTCTATTTCCCTGCACCGCTGCATGAAAGAACTTATGACGACGGGATGCTCTTCCGACACTTCTACGGCCATTTCGAGGAATGTCTTCATGTCTTTTTTACTGTAGCACACGTTCATGGCGGCTCCTGAGAGGACGTACGACGGGCGGACGAGCACGGGGAAGCCCACTTCGTCCACGAATCCGTCTATTTCCTCCCATGTGGTCAGTTCCTTCCAGCGGGGCTGGTCTATGCCGAGGCGGTCTACGACGACGGAGAATTTCTTTCGGTCTTCGGCCCTGTCTATGTCGTCGGCGGAAGTGCCGAGAATCCTGATTCCGCTGCGCGAGAGCGGGACGGCGAGGTTGTTGGGTATCTGCCCGCCGACGCTGACTATCACTCCGGACGGATTTTCCTTTTCGCATATGTCCATCACGGTTTCATAGCTGAGATCGTCGAAGTACAGCCTGTCGCAGACGTCGTAGTCCGTGGATACCGTTTCCGGATTGCAATTGATCATTATCGATTTGTATCCGCTTTTGCGGAGCGTACTGAGGGCGTTCACGCCGCACCAGTCGAATTCTACGCTGCTGCCTATCCTGTATGCTCCCGAACCGAGGACGGCCACCGTCCCGGCCCCGTCAGTGAAAGCCACGTCGTCGCTCTCCCCGTTGTAAGTCAGATACAGGTAGTTGGTGTCGGAGGGGAACTCCGCGGCGAGTGTGTCTATCTGTTTTACGTGCGGAGTCAGTCCCAGCCCCTTGCGCACGGCCCTCACCTCGGCCTCGCCGACATGGAATACGCGGCCGATCTGCATGTCCGAGAAGCCGCGGCGCTTGGCCCGTAGGAACAGTTCCCTGTCCAGGTGGGCGAGATCTTCGCAGGCCTCGAGTTCGCGGTATGTGTCTTCTATGTTGCGGAGCCTGTCGATGAACCATTTGTCAATGTGCGTGAGCTTGCATATCCTGTCCACGCCGTATCCGGATTCGAACGCCGCCGCTATGGCGAAAATGCGCGTGTCCGTGGGGTTCTTGAGCGCGCAGTCCAGATCCTCCGTCTTGTAGGGCTTGTTGCACACGAATCCGAAGGCTCCCTGTCCTATCATCCTGAGTCCCTTCTGGATGGCTTCTTCGAAATTTCTCCCTATCGCCATCACTTCGCCCACGCTTTTCATGCTTGAGCCTATTTCACGGGACACTCCCTTGAATTTGCCTAAATCCCAGCGGGGTATCTTGCATGTCACGTAGTCGAGGGCAGGCTCGAAAAAGGCCGGCGTAGTCTTGGTGACCGTGTTCTTGAGGTCGAAGAGCCCGTAGCCGAGCCCGAGCTTGGCCGCTATGAAGGCGAGGGGATATCCGGTGGCCTTGGACGCCAGCGCGGAAGACCGGCTGAGGCGTGCATTGACTTCTATGACGCGGTAGTCTTCCCCGTCGGGGTCGAATGCGTACTGCACGTTGCATTCTCCTATAATGCCCAGATGGCGTACTATGCTGAAAGCGGTCTTGCGGAGAAAATGAAATTCGTCGTTGGACAGTGTCTGTGACGGCGCCACCACTATGCTTTCCCCGGTATGGATGCCCAAAGGGTCGAAATTTTCCATGTTGCAGACGGCTATGCAATTGTCGTAGGCGTCGCGCACCACTTCGTATTCTATTTCTTTCCAGCCTTTCAGGGATTTTTCCACGAGCACCTGCGGCGAGAACGAGAACGCCTTGCCGGCGACCGCGTCGAGTTCCTCTTCGTTTTCGCAGAATCCGGATCCGAGTCCGCCTAAGGCGTAGGCTGCGCGTATGATCACGGGATAACCTATTCCGGCGGCTGCGGCGCGCGCTTCCGCGATGTCGGCGGCGGCATGCGACTTTATGGTCTTTACCCCTATTTCGTCGAGTTTCCTGACGAAAAGATCCCTGTCCTCCGTTTCCATTATGGCCCGGATCGGCGTGCCGAGCACTTTGATGCCGTATTTTTCAAGTATTCCGGCATTGTGCAGCTCCACTCCGCAGTTCAGGGCCGTCTGTCCGCCGAATGAGAGCAGGATTCCCTGCGGCCTTTCTTTGGCGATCACTTTTTCCACGAAAAAGGGCGTCACGGGCAGGAAGTAGACTTTGCCGGCCGTTTCTTCCGAAGTCTGCACCGTGGCTATGTTGGGATTGATCAGCACAGTCTCTATGCCTTCTTCGCGCATGGCTTTGAGGGCCTGCGAACCGCTGTAGTCGAATTCTCCGGCTTCGCCGATTTTAAGTGCGCCCGAGCCGAGCACCAAGACTTTCCTTATGCTTCTGTCGATCATGATTTATAAAAGGGAAATGAATTCATCGAAAAGAAATTCGGTATCTACCGGGCCGCTGGAGGCTTCCGGATGGAACTGCGCGGAGAAGAACGGTTTGCTCCTGTGCCTTATGCCTTCGTTGGTGCCGTCGTTCATGTTTATGAAGCAAGGCTCCCAGTCTTTTCCGAGCGTGCCCGTATCCACCGCGAAACCGTGGTTCTGCGAGGTTATGAAACATTTGTCGCTGCCGCACATCCTTACCGGCTGGTTGTGGCTCCTGTGCCCGTATTTCAATTTGAATATGCCTGCGCCTCCCGCCATGCACAGCAGCTGGTTCCCCATGCATATCCCGAATATGGGCTTGTTCCTTTCCATCGCCTTCCGGATGTTTTCGACGGTGACACCGCAATGGGACGGATTGCCGGGGCCGTTGGAAATGAACAGCCCGTCCCATTCGAGCCGGTTGAAATCATAGTCCCATGGGACGCGCACCACCTCGACGCCGCGCCTGACGAGGCATCGTATTATCTGATGCTTCACTCCGCAATCCACGAGGACTATCTTCTTTTTTCCGCAGCCGTAGCGTATCGTTTCCCTGCAGCTTACGGCCGCCACCTGGTTTTCGGCGTCGGGGTCGAGGAACGGGATGTCTTCCGCGGAGCCTTCCGGGATTATCTTCCCGGGCATGGAACCGCACTCCCTCAATGTCTTGGTCAGTTCCCGCGTGTCAATGCCGAAGATGCCAGGCACCTTTTCTTCCTTTAGCCAGTCGTCGAGGCTCCTGACGGCGTCCCAGTGGCTGTATTTGTCGCTGTAGTCCGAGATTATTATGCCTTTTGCATGTATCTTTTCTGACTCGAAATGGACGCTGAGGCCGTCCTCGTCGAATTCGGCCGGAGGTATGCCATAATTCCCTATGAGAGGATAGCTTACGCACAGTATCTGTCCCGAATACGACGGGTCCGTCAGACTCTCCGGATAGCCTACCATAGCCGTGGAGAACACGACTTCGCCCGACGCCGGACCGTCGTATCCGAAGCTCCATCCCTGCATTCTGCGTCCGTTGCGGAGTATAAGCGCGGCCTTTTTCATCGTTTCCGTCATTTCAGTTCCCAGTCGGAGGCCTTTTCCATAAGGGCCGAAATCTTGTCGTTGCACAGGTTACCGACGCTTCCGATGTGCGAGTGCCCGAGGTCGGAAGCCTTCCGCGGCCTGCCGCCGGCCCCCGAATACCTGAACGTTCCGTTTGCCGTTTCTTTGCCCACCTGCACGTAGGCCTCCCGGAACGGAGTCCCGGCGAGCACCCTGCGGTTCACTTCTTCTACGGTGAAAAGATAGTCATATAGGGGATTGTCGAGTATGTTCTCGTTCACGCTTATGTAGCCGAGCATATAGTCCGTCATCTGCAGGCAGCCGTGCGTCATTTCGAGGGCGGGGAACAATATGTCCTTGAGCATCTGGTAGTCCCTGTGGTAGCCGTGCGGCATGTTGCTGCACAGCATCGATATTTCGTTCTCGCAGGCGAGGATGCGGTTGCACCTGCCGCGCACCGTTTCCCAGACGTCAGGATTCTTTTTGTGCGGCATTATGCTCGAACCGGTGGTGAGATCGTCGGGGAATGAAATGAAACCGAAGTTGGGGCACATGTACATGCAGCAGTCCGAAGCGAATTTGTTCAGAGTCAGGGCGACGGCGCCGATCGCCGAGGCGGCGCACCTTTCGGCCTTGCCCCTGCCCATCTGCGCGGCAATGCTGTTGTAGACGGGGCCGTCGAATCCGAGGAGTACGGAGGTCATTTCCCTGTCGAGCGGGAATGAATTCCCGTACCCGGCCGCCGAGCCGAGCGGATTGCGGTTGATGACGCGGTATGCCCCGCCGAGCATGAACATGTCTTCCGCCAGAGCTTCGGCGTATGCGCCGAACCACATGCCGAAGGACGAAGGCATGGCCGTCTGTCCGTGGGTGTAGCCCGGCAGCAGCGTTTCCCTGTGTTTTTCGCTGAGGCCCTGCAGCGTCGCGAACAGATGCAGCATCTCATCCCTCGTCGTTTTGAGTTCGTCGCGAAGGAAAAGTTTTATGTCCAGCATCACCTGGTCGTTGCGCGAACGTCCGGCATGGATTTTCTTTCCGGCTTCGCCGAACTCCCTCGTGAGCATCAGCTCTATCTGCGAATGTATGTCTTCAACATCGTCTTCTACCCTGAAATCGCCCGCCGCTATGCTTTCGGCGATGCGGTCAAGCCCTGCGCCGAGCGTCTCCAGCTCCTTTTTCTCCAGCAGCCCGATGCTGTGCAGCATTTCGATGTGGGCCTTGGAGCCGCGCACGTCGTATGCGGCAAGTTTCATGTCGAGGACCCTGTCGTTCCCTACCGTGAAATTCTCCACCTTTTCAGTGGCGGAGAAACCTTTGTTCCAAAGTGTTGCCATAGAAAAATTTTTCGATGAACCTTATGTATGTGTCTATCGCCTCATATATTTCGTCCGTAAGTATATATTCGTCGGCTTTGTGTGATCTGGACGACATTCCAGGGCCCATCTTGATCGCATCTCCGTTTATGCGCATCCAGTCTGATGTCGTGGGCGAGGAAAAGCATTCGATGCCGAGCGCTGACGCCGTCCCGAGCAGCGGCGAATCGGGATATGTGGCTGACGACCGGTTGTCGAGGTTTCTCGCCTTCAGTACGCTTTTGCATATCGCCTGCAGTTCCGACAGAATTTCCGGGGCAGTGTATTGCTCCGTAGTCCTTATGTCTACGACGAAGCGGCACAGGTCCGGAATCACGTTGTGCGCCTTTCCCGCTTCTATCATGGTGACGTTCAGCTTTACTTCTCCCATTACGGGGGAGATGCGTCCGAACCTGTGTGCACGCAGTGCGGCTATGTCGTCCAGCGCCTTGTACAGCGCGTTCTCTCCGTCGCCCCTTGCGGCGTGCCCTGCGACGCCGTGCGCCGTGCCGTCTATGACGATAAGCCCTCTTTCGCTCGTGGCGGCTTTCATGCCGGTCGGTTCGCCCACTATCACCCAGTCCGGAACCGGATATTTCCCATGGCCGGCGAAGAATCCGTCTTCGGCGAAAAGCCAACTTGTGCCGTCCGGGCCTGAGCGCTCCTCTTCCACGGAAAGGATGAGCATGAGATTGGCCGGCAGGTCCATATCGTAGAAATGGCGGAACGCCGCCGTCATGGATACGACGCTGCCTCCGTCGTCGTTGGAGCCGAGGCCGTATATGACGCCGTCCTCGTTCCCGGGATCGTAGGGATCCCTGGCGTAGCCGTCGGCCGGCAGGACTGTATCCATGTGCGCATCTATCGCCAGAGTCTTTTTGGTAGGATCGAAATGTTTGTTTACGGCCACGATGTTGCCCCTTTGCACTTCGTGCGCTATGCCTATGTCATCTAAGAAACCGCTCAGCAGCGCGCAAACCTCCGCTTCGCCGTATGAGGGGGAGGGTATCCGCACCATGCGGCGCAGCAGGTCGGAATAAGCCTGGTACTTCATCTTCATGGCTTCAGCAATGTTCCTGAGCCGCTGAGCAGACAGGCGGCGTGCGTAATCCTTACGGAGGCAGTGCCTGATCTGAGGGCAGCAAATGAGTTTTCTATTTTGGGAAGCATGCCTTCGGATATCCTGCCTTCGCGCCTGAGTCTTTCGCAGTCCGCTTCGGTCAGTTCCGGGATGACGCTGTCCGCGTCGTCCTTGTCGTACAGCACGCCTTTTTTATCGAAGCAGCAGATCAGTTCCGCATGCAGGGCGGACGCGATGCTGGACGCTATGGTATCGGCATTGGTGTTCAGCAGATTGCCCCTGCCGTCATGGTTTATGGCGCAGAATGCCGGGGTGATGCCGGCTTCGAGCAGGCCGAGTATGAAGCCTACATTCACGGATTCCGGAGTGACGTCTCCGACAAATCCGTAGTCCACCGTCGTCCTGCCGTCGGACAGAACCCTCGGCGCCCTGCGTTCGGCTTTTATGGACGATGCGTCGCAGCCGGCGAGGCCTATGGCGTTGCAGCCGAAAGATTGCAGCAGGGCGGTGATGTGCCTGTTGCACCATCCCGCATATACCATGGTCACCGCCTTCAGCGTATTTTCGTCCGTCACTCTGCGGCCTTCCGTCATGACGGGCTCGTGCCCGAGGGCCTTCAGCAGCCTGTTTGCCATCGTCCCGCCTCCGTGTACGAGCACCTTCGGGCCTTGCATGGCGGCGAAATCCTTGCAGAACGCCTTGAGCGCGCTTTCGTCGGCGACCACCCCGCCGCCTATCTTCACCACCTTCGTCATAGGCTCTCCAGAATCCTTTTTATCACCGTCTGGGCCGATACCACGCGGTTGGCGGCTTCCGGTATGACGAGCGACCGCGGACCTTCTATCACGTCGTCCGACACTATCATGTTTCTCCTTACCGGCAGGCAGTGCATGAAATAAGCATTGTCCGTGAGCGCCATCTTTTCCTCCGTCACGGTCCACCCCTTGTCGCGGCTCAACACCTTGCCGTAATTCGAGTACGAAGCCCAGTTCTTTGCATATACGAAGTCGGCCCCGCGCAGGGCTTCATCCTGGTCGTGCGTGACCGTGACACCTTCGGTGAATTCCGGAGCGAGGTCGTAGCCTTCGGGATTGGCGATGACGAAGTCATATCCGGCCAGTCTCATCCCTTCCGCAAATGAGTTCGGAACCGCCTGCGGAAGCGCCTTGGGATGCGGCGCCCATGTCATGACCACCTTCGGACGGCTTTTTTTCTTGTATTCTTCTATGGTGATCATGTCGGCGAATGTCTGCAGCGGATGCCTCGTGGCCGCTTCCATGCTGAATACGGGTTTTCCGGAATATTGTATGAACCGGTTCAGAATGACTTCCCCGTAGTCGTCTTCGCGGCTTTCAAAGCGTGCGAACGAGCGCACTCCTATGATGTCGCAATAGCTGCCCATTACGGGAATGGCCTCGAGGATGTGCTCGCTCTTGTCGCCGTCCATTATCACGCCACGCTCTGTTTCGAGCTTCCATGCGCCCTGATTCACGTCGAGCACGATCACGTTCATGCCGAGGTTGGTCGCGGCTTTCCATGTGCTCAGCCGGGTGCGCAGGCTGTTGTTGAAAAAGACCAGCAGCAGCGTCTTGTTTTTCCCCAGATGTTGGTCCGCGAACGGATTTTCTTTTATCCGTGCGGCTTCGGCGAATGCGTCCCGCAGGTCGCCGAGCTGTGTTACGGAAGTAAAATGTCTCATTTTGTAAGTTCCCTCCAGCTTTTGATGAATGCGTCCGCCGTATCCATGCTTATGGTCAGCGACGGCAGCAGGCGGATTACGTCCGCTCCCGCGGCGCCTGTAAAGAAATGTTTTTCGAACAGCAGCCTTTCCCTGAGCCGTCCGTATCCTTCTTTGAGTCCGAGGCCTATCATGAGTCCCCTGCCTCTGTATTCCTTTATCGCAGGATCGCCTTCGAACGCTTTTTTGAAATGTTCCCCGACACGTGCCGCATTTTCTATCAGATGCTCGTCCTCTATGACGTCGAGTACGGCGATGGCGGCTGCGCAGGCGATGTGGTTGCCCCCGAATGTGGTGCCGAGCATGCCGTATTCCGCCTTTATGGCCGGGGAAATGAGTACGCCCCCTATGGGAATGCCGTTGGCCATGCCTTTGGCGACGGTGACGATGTCCGCCCTGATGCCGGCGTGCTGATGGGCGAAGAATCTGCCCGTGCGGCCGTATCCGGACTGTATCTCGTCAAGTATGAGCAGCGTGCCGTATCTGTCGCAGACGTCGCGCAGGTCCCTTAGAAAATCGTCCGATGGCTCGAATATGCCTGCCACGCCCTGTATGCCCTCGATTATGACGGCCGCGTATCCGCCGCCCGAGAGTTCGCGTCCGACGGCTTCGATGTCGTTGAGAGGCACGAAGCCGACCTTATCGGAGACGTTGAACGGAGAACTGATGCGCGGGTTGTCCGTGGCGCTTACGGCGCCGCTCGTCCTGCCGTGGAACGCCTTGCGGAAAGCCAGTACCTTTGCCTTTCCCGTGGCGAATGATGCGAGCTTCATGGCATTTTCGTTGGCTTCGGCTCCGCTGTTGCAGAGGAAAAGGCTGTAATCTTCATAGCCGCACGCCTTTCCGAGCCTTGCGGCAAGTTCGGACTGAAGTCCGTTCACCACTGCGTTGGAATAGAATCCGAGCTTCTTCAGCTGTGAGCCGACGGCCTCCACGTAATGCGGATGGCAGTGCCCTATGCTTATGACGGCGTGCCCTCCGTAGAGGTCGGTGTATTCTGTGCCGTCCTTGTCCCACAGCGATGTGCCGAGTCCGCGTACGGGCTCGATGTCCCATGTCTGATATACTTTGAAAAGTTCCATTTCCGTCGTTTAAAAAGCCGATGCCTTCAGTTTCAGTCCCGTGTCTTCCGGCAGTCCGAACATGAGGTTCATGTTCTGCACGGCCTGCCCCGAGGCTCCTTTCAGAAGATTGTCTATCACAGAAAAGACGACGAGCCTGTCGCCGTGCTTTTCTGTCGTAATGATGCATTTGTTGGTGTTGACTACCTGTTTGAGATCTACAGGCCTGCCTATTGTATGGGTGAATGCGGCGTCGGAATAGTAGTCTGCGTACAGTTTTTCGGCCTCCGCGGCGCTCAGGGGACATACGGTGTGGACCGTGGCGAAGATGCCCCTGGCGAAGCCGCCTCTCATCGGGATGAAATTTATTGCCGGGGAAAAACCTTTCTGCATTGTGCGCAGATTGCGTTCAATCTCTTCAAGATGCTGATGGGTGAATGTCTTGTATGCCGACACGTTGTCGTTTCTCCAGCTGAAATGCGTCGTGGGGCCGGGTTTGGCTCCCGCGCCGGTGGAGCCCGTCACGGCGGTCACTTCTATTTCGTCATGAAGCAGACCGGCGCAGGCGAGCGGCAGCAGCGCCAGCTGTATGGCCGTGGCGAAACATCCCGGATTGGCCGTCTTGTCCGAGCGGCGTATCCTATCCCTCTGCATCTCCGGCAGCCCGTAGACATATCCGTCGGATTCGTCCCTGAAATCCTGCGCCATGTCTATGATTTTCAGACCGGCGGGACATTCGTGCTCCGTCCAGAATCCGCGGCTCCTGCCGTGCGCCGAGCACATGAACAGGACATCGATTCCGGAAAGGTCGAAGCTGTCGCAGAATTTCATGCCGGTGTCTCCGTAAAGTCCTGCATGGACTTCGCATATCGGATTGCCGGCGTTGCTTTCCGAATGCACGAACGCCAGTTCCGTCTGCGGATGGTTCACGAGTATCCGTATCAGTTCTCCCGCCGTGTATCCGGCGCCTCCTATTATCCCGGCCCGTATCATTTCCGTCCGAATTCAGGCATTTCATCGGCATGGTTGCCGTAATAGACCCGCAGGGGCGTGGACAGCACCTTTATGAAGCCCTTGGCGTCCTCTGCCGTCCAGCCTTTTCCCGATTCGCCGTATTCTCCGAACTTGGATCTGACGAGATCGTCGTCCGATTCGACTCCAATGGCGGAGAATCCGTAGGGACGGAGCTCGAGCGATACGGTGCCGTTGACGTTGCGCTGGCTGCTTTCGAGCATGGCTTCCATGTCGCGCATCACTGGCTCGAGATACTGGCTCTCATGCAGGAACATTCCGTACCAGTTGGCTATCTGGTCTTTCCAGTACTGCTGCCATTTCGACAGGGTGAATTTCTCGAGGAATTTGTGCGCCCCGATTATGAGCGCCGGAGCCGCCGCTTCGAAGCCTACGCGCCCCTTGATGCCTATTATGGTGTCTCCCACGTGCATGTCGCGCCCTATTCCGTATGCCGCCCCCGTTTCCTCCACGGCCTTGATGGCTGCGATCCTGTCGTCGTATTCCGTGCCGTTTACGGAGCACAGTTCCCCGTGGCGGAAGCCGAGCCTCATCGTTTCGACGCCGCTGCGGCTTACCTGTTTGAGGTAGGCGCTTTCGGGAAGTCCGCATGCCGAATCGAGGATTTCGCCGCCGCAGATGGAAGTGCCCCATATGCCCACGTTGTACGAATATTTGAGTTTCGCGAAGTCGGCCTTGAAACCGTGGCCGTTGAGGTAATCGGCCTCTTCCTTGCGGGAAAGGTTGCCGTCGCGGGTGAGCGTTATTATTTCCATGTCCGAGCACATGACGAGGAAGGTCATGTCGAACCGTACCTGGTCGTTCCCCGCGCCGGTGGATCCGTGCGCTATGGCGTCGGCCCCTATCTTATTGGCGTAGCGGGCTATGGCCATGCCCTGGAATATGCGCTCGGACGATACTGACACAGGGTATGTGCCGTTGCGGAGTACGTTGCCCCAAATCATGTATTTAAGGCTCTTTTCATAATATTCGCCCGTGACGTCGAGAGTGACGTATTTCGCCGCGCCGAGCTTGTAGGCGTTTTCTTCGTTGGCCTTCAGCTGCTCTGCGCTGAAGCCTCCGGTATCAGCGCATACGGCATGCACTTCGAAGCCTTTTTCCTTCGCAAGATACATCACGGCGTAGGATGTATCGAGACCGCCGCTGAATGCGACCACTACTTTTTTCTTTTTCATATCGTTATTCATCCGGATGGTGTATTTCAAGGTGTTCTTTCGGATCATAGAGCAGGCCCGTGCAGATGCACATCTTGTAGTCGTGGCTTTTCAGGATGTCGAAATGGCAGCATCCTTCGCAGCCTTTCCAGAATTCGGCGTCGTCCGTCAGTTCCGAGAACGGGACCGGCCTGAATCCGAATTCGTAATTGATTTTCATGACCGCCGCCCCGGTGGTGATGGAGAATATCTTGGCGTCGGGCGCGAGCTTCCTGGAGAGCAGGAAAGTCTGTTTCTTTATCATCTTGGCCACTCCCATCCCCCTGTATTTATGTGCGACTATGAGTCCGGAATTGGCGATGAAACTCTTTCCTCCCCATGATTCTATGTATGAGAAACCGACGAATTCGCCATCGTCGGCAAGGGCTATGACGGCCTTGCCGGCCCGGATTTTTTCGCATATGTATTCCGGAGTGCGCTTGGCTATGCCGGTCTTCCGTTCGAGGGATGAAACGTAAATTTCGCGGCATATCGTTTCGGCATATTTAGTGTGGCATTCTTCCGCCACGACCACATTGATGTTCATTTGCATTTACATAACAGACGCCCTAACGGCAAGACAAACCGAGATTGTCAATTGCAATTATCAGGCGAAAATTCTGATCGTGAAATTATAGGTTGAACTGAATTTTCCGAATTTTGGGAGGGTTCTACGCCTCCTGAAGTCGGACAAAAGAAAAATATATGGAACAGTTCGTTTTCATTTCAGCGGCAAAGATACGCATTTTTCGCCGGCATCCAAACGGTATTTCCCAAAATGTAATTCCAAAAACGGCGGACTGATTGCCCTGTCGATTAATTTTACTATATTTGGCGTTTAAACAATATAGAAAAATATGTACAGGGACATTTCGGAATCGGATATATTCTCAAAATCCGTCAGGGCGGGGAAGCGCACCTATTTTTTTGACGTAAAATCCACCAAGGGCGGCAAAGATTTGTACGTCACCATCACGGAAAGCAGGCGCCGGCCGGAGACGGACGGTTCGTTTTCATTCGACAAACATACGGTCTTTCTATACAAGGAGGATTTTGACAAATTCACCGAAGGACTGGAAGAAGTGCTTAAGTATATACGCGAAAGATGTCCTTCAGGAGAATCCCCGGCTCCTGATGTCCTTTGAATCCGCACTATATTTGTAAAAAATCGAGAATATGATTCTGCTGAAAAAAATCCTTCTGGATGGCAAAAAGGTCGATATTCTTGTCGACGGTGCCCATATAGTGAAGATTGCGCCGGCTTCTGCTTTGGCTTCTGCGGACGCGGCGGCCGTGCCGGGAGCCGAGGTGATGGACTGCGACGGCAAGGTCGCGATGCCGGCTTTCGTCAATATGCACACGCATGCGGCCATGTCCCTTATGCGCGGCATAGAGGAGGACGTGCCTCTGGCGGAATGGCTCGGGAAAATCTGGGAGCACGAGGCCAAGATAGACTCGGAATTCATATATTGGGGCACCAAGGTGGCCTGTCTCGAGATGATAAAGACCGGCACCGTCACTTTCAACGACCAGTATTGGTCCTTTCCCGCGGCGCACAGGGCCGCGACGGAAATGGGCCTGCGCCCGGCCGTTTCATACGTCGTGCTCGACCATATGAACAGGAATGAGGCGGAAAGGCAGAAAGAACAATGCGTCAGGATGTATGAGGAGGCTTCCTCGTGGAATGACGGCTCAATATTCACGGTATCGGTGCATGCGGTCTATTCCGTGAGCGAGGAACTCATAGTCTGGGCCTCGGACTTCGCCAGGAGCCACGGACTTAAGCTGCACATACACATAGCGGAATCCGAACGCGAGGACCTCGACTGCAAGGCGGCCAACGGGGGACTTTCCCCTGTCGAATACCTCGACAGGCTCGGCGTGCTGGGACCGCATGTCATAGGAGCTCACACCCTGTGGCTCAGTGGACATGACATAGAGCTGCTCGGCGAGCACAGGGTGAACTGCGTGCACAACATCAATTCCAATACGAAGCTGGCTTCCGGATACAAGTTCAAATACAATGAACTCCGCGATGCGGGGGCAAACGTGTGCATAGGCACCGACGGCTGCGCATCTTCCAACAATCTGGACATGCTCGAAGCCATGAAGACCACTGCGCTGTTCCAGAAAGCCTGGAGGAAGGATCCGGCCGCCATGCCGCTCGATGAATTGATCGCGATGGCCACGGTGAACGGGGCCAAGGCCCTCGGATTGGATACGGGCGTCCTGCGCGAAGGCTCTTTGGCCGACATACTCATCGTCGATACGGACAACAGTTTCTTCCTTTCGCCAGGCTCGTTCCTTGCCAATTACATCTATTCCGCCCACAGCGACTGCATCGACTCCGTCATCGCGGGAGGAAAATTCGTCATGAGACACAGGGCGGTGCAAGGGGAGAAGGAGATTCTCGAATCGGCGCGCAAAATGCTGGATGAACTGAAATAATCAATTATTCGTTATGGATCCAAGACTCGAAAGAATACACGCTGCTGCGGATTTTGTAAGGCAGCGAATCGGCGGACTCAGGCCGGTGGCCGGCATAGTGCTCGGCAGCGGCCTCGGCAGGCTTGCGGAAAACATAGCGGACCCGGTCACGATACCGTACCGGACCATCCCCGGTTTTCCCGTCTCTACGGCCATAGGGCACAAGGGCAACTTCATAGTCGGCAGCCTCGGCGGGAAGTGCGTCATAGCCATGCAGGGAAGGCTTCATTATTACGAAGGCTACCCGATGGAACTCGTCACCCTTCCGATACGCGTGATGAAGGTGCTCGGCATTCAATATCTTTTCGTCTCCAATGCCGCGGGCGGCGTCAATTTCAGCTTCCACGTAGGAGATCTGATGATCATACGCGACCATATCAACCTGTTGCCCAATCCGCTGATAGGTCCCAACCTCGATGAGATGGGCCCACGTTTTCCCGACATGACCCGGCCTTACGAGCCGCGTCTTATCGCGCTTGCCAGGAAGCTTGCAGGAGAATACGGCATAGAAGTAAGGGAGGGCGTATATCTCGCAGGTACGGGGCCTTCCTATGAAACCCCAGCGGAATACAAATATTTCAGGTCCGTCGGGGCCGATGCGGTGGGCATGAGCACCATTCCGGAGGTGATCGTGGCACGTCACTGCGGCATCCCGGTATTCGGCATGTCGGTGATAACCAACGAGGCCCACGATGATTATGCCGAGGACTATGCAAACGACGGGGACGCCGTGGTGGAGGCCGCGGACGCAGCCGCCGAGAAGATGTCCCGGCTGTTCACAGGAATAATAGAGGCTCTCTGACGGGCCGTAACTTATAATGCAAGACATGAAGACAGATCTTTCAAAAATCCTTTCAATATCCGGACGGCACGGACTGTACAGGTTCGTGGCTCAGGCGCGGAACGGCGTCATCGCCGAATCCCTCGCCGACGGCAGCCGGACGGCTTTCGGCTCCAGCAGCCGCATCACGGCCCTTTCCGACGTGGCCATATATACGTCCGACGGGGAAGTGAAGCTGCAGGAGGTTTTCAAGAAAATCAAAGAGACACTCGGAGACCGTCCCGCGCTTACGTCCAAGGATCCGGCCGATGAACTCAAGGCCTTTTTCGCGGAGGCGCTTCCCGACTATGACGAGGACCGCTTCTATGTTTCCCACATGAAGAAGGTTGTCGAATGGTATAACGATCTCGCCGCCCACGCCTCCCTCGATTTCGAAGATGAAAAAGAGGATGGAGAAAAAGGCGAGGAAACCGCCGACGGCAAGACGGACGCTGACGGCAAGACGGATGCCGCCGAATAGTCAGCCATGGCCGTCGGACGCAAATCGTTGCAGGCGATAACGCTCGGATGCTCCAAGAATACCGTCGACACCGAACATCTGCTGTATCAGCTGCAGGACAGTTACGACATTGTGCCTGAAGGAGAGGAGCGCCATGTGGATTACCTGCTCGTCAATACCTGCGGTTTCATAGGGGACGCCAAGGAGGAGTCCGTCCAGGCGGTGCTTGAGGCGGCGGCCCGAAAAGACAGGGGAACCGCCGGCAAGGTGTTCGTATTCGGATGCCTGTCACAGCGCTATATGCATGAACTGCCGTCTTTGATTCCCGAGGTGGACGGATGGTTCGGCGCCCGGGAGCAGGACTCCCTGATAGAGGCTTTGGGCTGCAGGCCTGATCATTCCTCCGATTTCAAGAGGTATTTGACGTCGGCCGGACGTCCGTACGCTTTTTTGAAGATTTCCGAAGGCTGCGACAGGCGCTGTTCTTATTGCGCTATCCCTTTCATACGCGGGGCGCACAGGTCCGTGCCTATGGAAACGATTGTGGCCGAAGCCGAAGAGCTTGCGTCGAACGGCATAAAGGAACTTGTCCTGATAGCCCAGGACACCACTTACTACGGTATCGATTTGTATCGCAGGCGGGCTCTGGCCGAGCTGCTGCGCAGGCTTTCCGGCGTGGACGGCATAGGGAGGATACGCCTGCATTATTCATATCCGGCCGATTTTCCGGAGGACGTCCTTGACGAAATGGCGGACAATCCCAAGGTGTGCCGCTATATGGACATTCCTCTGCAGCATGTTTCGGACGTGGTGCTGAAAAATATGCACCGTCAGGTGGATGGGGCATGGACGCGGGAACTTGTCCGGAAGATGCGTGAAAGGGTGCCCGGAATAGTGTTGAGGACCACCATGATAGTGGGCCATCCCGGAGAAGGAGAGGCGGAGTTCGCGGAATTGCTGGACTTTGTGAAGGAGGCCCGCTTCGAAAGGCTCGGGGCCTTCGCCTATTCCGAAGAGGAAGGCACCTACGGGGCCGCGCATTTCGCCGATGAGGTGCCGAAAGAAGTCAAGGACAAGCGGCTTGATGAACTGATGGACGTCCAGAAGAAGATCTCGCTCGATTTCAACCTGTCGCGGGTCGGCTCCGTGACCGAGGTCATGATAGACGATTTCAGCGACGGAGTGTTCGTGTGCCGGAGCGAATACGAAAGCCCCGAGGTCGACGGCGAGATACTTGTGAAATACGATTCCGCCGCCTGCGGGGGAGCGGAGCCGTACTCCATGATAGGAGAGACCGTAAAGGCAAGGATAACCGGGGCCGATGAATTCGACCTTGTCGCCGAAATTGTATGCGATTGAAATTGTACGATATGAAGACTTATGCGATATCCGCGGCGATTGCCGCATTGGCGCTGGCAGTGCTGCCGTCCTGCTCGCCCAAGTTTTTTTCGATGGACGTCGAAATGCGCTATCCGTCGAGTTCCGGACTTGACCTTGCAGGAAAAAGCATAGCCGTTGCATACCTGGACGACGGGACGGGCAAGTCGGTTTTCGACGGCGGACTTGCCGAGGGCCTTGCGCAGCGTCTTGAGGACGAATATTTCGGCGGCGAACAGGAAATAGGAATTTTCCGCATGGAAAAGCGCGCCGGGGCGGAATACGGCGACAAGGATACGCTGGTCAATCTTGTGATGGATACCGGCAGGGATGTCGTCCTCCTGATAGGCGAAACCGAGTTCGGCGAGCCCGAAGCGGGCGTGAACGAACCCTTTGCGGGAACGTTCTCAAATGCGGATTCGGCTTATGTCTGCACCGTGAAAATGCCTTTCAGAATGACTCTCTATGCATACGATTCCATGGATCGCAGGGATGAAGTACTTTCGCTGTCCGGTTCAGGAAGCTCCCGCACCTTGGTGTTCAACGACGGCGGCGCCGATGCAAAGGAACTGTCCGCCGGCGTATGGAAATTCATGGGGCCTGCCGGAGTCAGGGCCGGACAGCAGGCATCGGGCTCTCTCCTGAACGTATGGAGGAACGAAAGCCATGCGGTCATATATTATGACATGTCGTCGTGGGAGGCTCCTTCCGAGGCCGCATTCAACTATGAATGGAAAGAAGCCGTAGATCTGTGGATGCAGCTCCTTGATACGGGCAATATTCAGCGCCGCGCATGTGCAGAGTATGATATCGCGCTCGGATGCTATATGCTGGGCCAATACTCTCTGGCTGAGAAATGGCTGGACCGTGCGGATGCCGATTATATCATTTCGCTCTCCGGCGCCTTGAGAAAGCGCATCGAAGAGCGAATGAATCAGGCTGCCTTGTAAATTTCCCTAAAGATTGTCCATGAGGCCGAAAATGCGGCCGCTCACTTCTTCGATGCTGCCGGTGCCGTCAATTTCGTTGTATTTGCCCGCTTTTTTGTAGAATTCGGCGAGAGGCTCGGTCTTGTCGTGATAGGTACGTATCCTGTTTTCAATCACTTCGTCCTTGGTGTCGTCGGCCCTGCCTTCAATGACGGCGCGGTGCCTGATCCTTTCCTTTATAAGCTCGTCGGGAATCATTATGGATATGAGCGATGTCACTTCCGCGGAACGTCTCGCAAGTATCCCGTCCAGCGCCACGGCCTGGGCCGTCGTACGCGGGAAGCCGTCCAGAAGGAATCCTTCCACTCCTTTCGTGCTTTCGAATTTGGATTCTATCATGCCTTCCACGACCTCGTCAGGGACAAGGGCGCCGGATTCGATGAGCGACTTCGCCTTCAGTCCGAGTTCAGTGCCCGCCGCTATTTCAGCACGCAGCAATTCTCCCGTGGAAATGTGGCAGAGTCCGTATCTGTCCGCCATTGCGGCGGCCTGGGTGCCCTTGCCGGCACCGGGAGGTCCGAAAAGAATAAAATATTTCATATTGTTTTCTCAGTTAAGCGTCCAAAATCCAGATGTCTTTCAGGTTGCGCCCGAGTTCATTGTAGTCGAGTCCGAAACCGACTATGAACCTGTTTTCGATTTTGAGGGCGACATAGTCTATCTTCTCGTCCTTTCTGTAGGCGTCCTCCTTGAACAGAAGGGTGCAGATGCGGCTTTCTTTCGCTCCTTTTTCCCTCAGGATGCGTTTCAGTTCCGTGATCGTCTCCCCTGTGTCCACTATGTCTTCCACTATTATGACGCGCCTGCCCGTTATGTCGGCGGTGAGCCCGACGGCAGTTTTCACTACGCCGGTGGTGGATGTGCCGGCATACGAGGTCAGTTTGATTGAAACGATCTGGCATCTGAAGTCAAGACGTTTCATCAGTTCGCCCATAAACATTATGGAACCGTTGAGGACGCACAGGAGGATGGGAATGTCTTCGCATCCGCGGAAGTCTCCGTTCAATTTTTCCGCAACCCTGTCGATGGCTTTTTCAATCTCTTCATTGGAGATGTAAGGCTTGAATGTCTTGTCGAATAATGTAAGCTTATCCATCTTTATCCGTTAAAAATGCAAAAAAACGGAAATTTTTATAAAAAACGAAAAATATTTATTCAAACTCACAGGGAACACTTTTTCGGGGACTGCGGAGCATGTATATTAGCCGCAAAAATTTGTGCTATGAAAATGCTTCTTGCCTTCTGCGCGGCCTTGGCGTTCCAGCAGCCTGCGGACAGGACAAACTCTTTGATTAATGCCATAGTAGCCATAGTGGGGGTGTCCTCCGCCGAAGAATTGACGGAAAGCGAAATTGAACGCTTCATGTCTTTTGCCTCGTCTCCGCTGCGGATCAATACCGCTTCACGCAGCAGGATAGCGTCCAGCGGGCTCCTGTCCGCTTACCAGGCCGCCTCTTTGTACGATTACCGCAGCCGTCACGGGGATGTGCTGTCTCCGGCCGAGCTGTCTCTCGTGGACGGCTTCGGCTCCGGCGCGGCCGAGGCGCTGGCTCCGTTCTTATCGTTCGAATCCGCCTCGCTTCCGGGAGAACGGCTTTCGGACAAGACTGTAAAAAGCCGTTCCCTGATATTGAAGACGTCTTTCGCGTCGCGGGACGACGGCAGGAAAAACGGCCGCGGATGGAGCGCCGGGGTCAAGTACAGGCATTCGGCGGATGACGTATTTGAAATGGCGCTTACCGCTCGGAAAAGTTATGACGCCGAGCGTTTCTTCCCTCCGCCGGAATACACGTTCCATGCGGTAAAATATGGCAGGCGGGGCCGCGGGAAAATGATCATTGGCGATTACAACGCCAGATTCGGGCAGGGGCTCGCATTGTGGAGCGGCTTCGAGATGACGTCCGTTCCGGCCGTGTCCGCCTTTTCCAAAAGGTCCTCCGGAATATCCCCTTCGTGGTCATATTCGTCCGAAAACACGCATCGCGGGGCGGCCGTAGAGCAGTATGTCGGGAATTTCAGGCTTTCGTGCCTCATGTCGTTCCCCGGACTGGACCGTGTGATGCAGGGCAACAAATCCGCCCGGACTTCTTTCTTCTGCGGTGCCAACGTCACATGGTTCACGGCGGACGGGCAGGTCGGAGTGACTGCGTCTTCCGAATCGCTGCTTTCGGCCGATGCGGACTGGAACATAAGGGGAGTGCGGCTCTTTTCCGAGCTGGCCGCGGCTCTCAAAGGCGGCGGGGCCTTTGCGGGTACGGCTGGAGCCTCCGTCGGCCTTTTTGACGGAGGCAGGGGAGCGGTCCGGCTCAGGATGGTTCCTGCGGCATTTTCCGGGAAGAAGAACGGCGAATACGGCATGGCTCTCGGTTTTGAATTTTCAGCCGGGCCTTACGTGCAGATGGCCGGCAGGCAGGGTTTCGGTTCATCGAAAATACGGCATCAGTTCAGCCTGACGGCCGAGGCATCCGCATTGCCCGTGCCTGTGCGCGATCCGGACAGGAGACAGCTGCGGCTTGTATCAAGATATGACTCTATGCTTTCTCCGTCCATGTCGCTGTCGGTGAGGTTCTCGGGACGATGGCGCAACTACGGCGCCCTACATAGGGAAGACCTGCGGGCGGATCTGGGATGGTCGGACGGCAGATGGTCATGCAGGTCCCGTCTGAATGCGGTGACTTCCGAGTCTTTCGGCTGGCTGTGCTATCTGGACGGCGGATATGAAGCCGGACGCATGTCGCTGTTCCTGCGGGGGACATATTATGATGCGGACAAATGGAACGACAGGGTATATTGCTATGAGCGGGACGCTCCCGGCAATTTCAACGTCACGGCATATCATGGCCGCGGCTTTGCGGTGTCACTTGTCGGCTCCTGCCGGCTCGGAAAAGGAAGGCGCAGGAGCAGGCTGTATTTCAGGGCGTCAAGGAAAAAGCCCGGCAAGGCCGAGCTTAAATTTCAATATATGCTTGATTTTTGAATCATTTCTTACGTATCTTTAGTTTTTGTCCTACGCGTATGGTGGTTCCCTCTATGCTGTTCCAGCTCTTGAGCTGCGCCACGGTCACATTGTACATCGAGGCAATCTTGACGAGCGAATCGCCTTCTTTGACCGTATAGGTGCGGAACTCTCCTCCTGCCGCCGACGGGCCGGAGGATTTGGATGAAACCTTGGCCGCGGAGCCTCCCCTTATCCGTATCTTTAGTTTTTGTCCTATGCGTATGGTGGTTCCCTTTATGTTGTTCCAGCTCTTGAGCTGCGCCACGGTCACATTGTACATTGAGGCAATCTTGCCGAGCGAATCGCCTTTTTTGACCGTATAGATGCGGAACTCTCCTCCTGCCGCCGACGAGCCTCCGCCGGACCAGACGCCGTTTTTGTTGACGTCTATCTTGCTGATAACTTCTTCCGCCTTGTATCTGTATATGGAGTCCTGAAACTCTGTGAAGGAGGATGAGAAATTGAACGGAAGCCGCAGGATGTAGTCGCCGCTGTTCCCCGGTATGATGTCGTTGAAATACTGGGGGTTGAGATTGCGCAGTTCGCTTATCGGGATGCCGATGACGTCGCTTATCTGGCGGAAATGGACGTTGCGGTTCACATGGAAGGTATCCACCCTCGGCGGCATGTGGACGGGAGCCGGCTCTATGCCGCATTCCTTGTAGTATGTCATGGCGTACATCGCTCCCACCATGGCGGGCACGTAGCCTCTCGTCTCCCTCGGGAGATACTGGTATATGGACCAGAAATCGCGTTTGCCGCCGCTCCGCTTTATGGCTTTGTTCACGTTGCCGGACCCGCAGTTGTAGGACGATATGGCGAGGCTCCAGTCCCCGAATATCCTGTAGGCATCCTGAAGATACCTGGCCGCGGCATCGGCCGATTTGAACGGATCGAAGCGTTCGTCCACATAGGAGTCGATCTTAAGTCCGTAGTTCTTCGCCGTGGAGTACATGAATTGCCACATTCCTTTGGCATTGGCCCTCGACACCGCCGTCGGGTTCAGGGCCGATTCGACTATGGCCAGATATTTCAGTTCCTCCGGCATGTCGTATTTGTTGAAGGTCTCTTCGAAAATGGGCATGTAGTAGGTGGCAAGCGCCATTATGTTCCCCATTTTGGAAGGCATTTTTTCCGAGTATAGTATTATGTTGTTCCTTACCGTCTCGTTGTAAGGCAGCGTGATGAAGGAGTTTATTTTCTCGAGCCTGCCTATTATCACTGAGTCGGGTACGTTGGATGCAAGTTTCACGCTGTCCGGGCTGTAGAATTCCCCTTCGTCGCTTTCGCGGACCTGCCGGTGGATATACCAGATGCTGAGCAGGCTGTCCGTGGCTTCCGGAGAATAGTCTTCCGGGTCCATCGCGCCGTCGAACACGCCTTCCCGTATTTCCATTTCTTCCAAAAGCACGTCCGTGGTGTCGGCCTCCGCCGTCCTGAACGATTCGAGTTCTTCGAGCAGATCGTTCACCTGCCGGCGCAATTCTTCGTTTTCTTTTACAAGCTGTTTCTTTGTCCTGGCGGAGGCCCTTCTGCCATCGCCGTCGGCCTGCATGCCTGCATACGAATTGAACGCGGCAAAAGCGAGGCAAAGCAATATGGTAGCAATACGTTTCATGATCAATCGTTTAGAAGTTGAACCCCAGCTTCAGGCCCATCGCCGTAGGCTGCTGCGGAATCGCCGCATAGGCATTGTCAGGTCCGAGCGCCGCGGGGCTTATGTGCAGCGATATGTCGTTGCCGAGGTCGAAATCCTGCATGTAGGAAAATACGTTGGCGTCTATTATCTGAAGCAGGTAAAAACCCGCGACGGCCACTATCGAATAGTCCCTGAGCCTTCTGTACGAGTCCCTGTAATATTTTGCCGTTTCTCCGGATATCGGGCCGTCGTATTCCGCGCCGGGGGCGGTGGCCTCGTTGTGTATCCTCTTGAACCTTTTGTAGTTGGTGTTGTTGGTCACGAGGAAGTGTACGGATCCCGCAAGGCAGCCCCAATAGAGCGGCACCTTCCATGCCTCGCCGTTGTATATCTGGCCGAGGCCGGGACACAGGATTGAGTATAGTGTAGCTTTCCCTGGATGAGGATATTTGTCCGTCTTATAGTTGTATACGCCGTCGAGCAAAGTGCCCCAGTAGACTAAGGCCGCGCCCGCATAGCAATAATTCCTCATGCGTCTGGCATGCCAGTCTATTGCGATGGAGGCGGAGGGATTTTCGGCCATGGCCGCGTCGTATGCATTTTTGGATCTTTGATATATGCCGTTGTAATGCAGTCCCATGCCTATGCCGGCCCCTATTCCTCCGTATATTACGGGAAGTTTCCAGTATTGGCGGTTGTAGATTTGTTCCGAGCCTATGAAGACGGTGGAGCCTGCGAACATGGTGCCGATCCGGAGCGGCTGTTTGTGCATGACGCCCCCGAAGAATTCCTTCAGGGAAAACATCGTGTCGGTGGAATCCCTGCCGAGCGTGTCGTCAGGGCTTGCGTATGTCTGCGTAAAAGCCTCCTCCTTGAACTGGGCGGAGGCGCTCCACATTGTCGCCGCGAAGCAGAGGACAGCTGTCAGTATATGTCGTAGGAGCCGCTTCATGTCTGCGGGTGCTTGTCTTCCAAGGCATGAAGGAACCTTGTCATTTCTTCGTCCGAATTGAATTTTATGGTGATGCTGCCCTTGCCTTCGCTGGAACGCTTCAGGGAAATGTTGTCTCCGAAATATTTTCCGATATGTTCGAGCACCTTGTAATAAACGTCCGGCAGCTCACGTACCTTTTCGGCTGGCTTCGGCCCGGCGGAGTCCGCTTTTCTGAGCCTGTCTTCGAGCTGTCGCACGGAAAGGCCGTTCTTTATTATGGCGTCGCAAAGCATCTCCTGCCGGTGCGGATCCTCCACTCCGAGCAGCACTTTTGCGTGTCCCACGCTGATGAGGCCCACTTTCAGATCGTGCTGCACCTTTGCGGGAAGTTTCAGGAGACGGAGATAATTGGTCACCGACGCCCGCTTTTTCCCCACCCGGTCCGCCATCTGCTCCTGAGTGAGGTCGCATTCGTCGATAAGCCTCTGATAGCTCATGGCGATTTCTATGGGGTCGAGGTTCTCACGCTGGATGTTTTCCACTATAGCCATCTCCAGCATGCCCCGGTCGTCGGTATCGCGGATGTAAGCGGGGATCATGTCCATGCCTTCAATGAGCCTGCAGGCCCTGAAGCGCCGTTCGCCGCTTATGATCTGATATCTGTCGCTCGCCTTGCGTCTGACGGTGATGGGCTGTATGAGCCCGAACGTGCGTATGGATTCCGACAGCTCCAGAAGGGCTTCTTCCTCGAAAGAGGCCCTCGGCTGGAACGGGTTGGGCTCTATCATGTCCATGGGGATGCGCAGAATGCCTGACATGTCCTGCTTTTCCTTGCTGCCGACGATTTCTTTGTTTACATATCCGACCGGCTGGCGGATCATGCTCAGGCCCTCGTTGTCCCCGAGCAGCGCACCGAGTCCTTTCCCGAGTCTTTGGGTGTTCTTGTTCGCCATGATCATTGATTTTTTTCAAGAACCTCTTTGGCGAGGTTCAGATAATTGGAGGTGCCGTTGCTCATAACGTCGTACAGGATTATCGGCTTTCCGTGCGACGGAGCCTCGCACAGGCGTATGTTTCTCTGTATTATGGTGTCGAATACCATGTCCTTGAAATGTTCTCTGAGCTCTCCGGCCACCTGAGTATGGATTTTGGTCCTTCCGTCGAACATGGTGATCAGGAAGCCTTCTATGGTGAGGCTCGGATTCACGCCGTTCTGTACGAGACGGATGGTCTGCAGCAGCTTTCCAAGGCCCTCGAGGGCGAAGAATTCGGGCTGCACGGGGATTATGACGGAGTCCGCCGCCGTCAGCGAATTGACTGTTATCAGCCCTAAGGAAGGGGAGCAGTCTATGATGATGAAATCATAGTCGTCCCTGATGCCGGCAAGGGCTTTTTTCAGAATGGATTCCCTGTCCTCGGCATCGAGCATCTCGATCTCCGCCCCGACGAGATTGATGTGCGAGGGAATCATCTGCAGTTTCTGTATTTCGGTCTGTATGAGCGCGTCTCTGATGTCTATCTTGCCGATGAACACTTCGTACAGCGTCCTTTTCTGGTCGTTGTCCGGAGAAAAGTTCAGTCCTGACGTAGTGTTGGCCTGCGGATCGGCGTCGATGATGAGCACCCTTTTCTCAAGCACCGCGAGGGATGCCGCGAGATTGATCGCAGTGGTGGTCTTTCCGACACCGCCTTTTTGGTTGGCAACAGCTATGACTTTTCCCATGGCTTAAGATTTTGAATCGTATATTTGACAAAATTACAAAATTATTCACAAAGCAAAGTAATTATTTCCGGCCAAAATCGTACGTCGGCCGGCATTTGCCGATATGACAAAAAAAATGCCTAATTTTGCATTGATGGCGGACAATGAATTTGAAATGACATGGAAAATATAGCCGTATATACTTTGACATCCCCTTTGCATGACGCCGAAGCCGTTTCGGCGATATCGGACGGATTTCTGGCATCGATCTTCCCTTCCGGAGGATATGATTTCCGCGGCGGGGACTTCTCGGATTTCGGTACGCATGCGCTGGATCTCATATTTGTGCGCACGGGCGGTACCGAAGGCATTTTCAGAAGCCTGCTGCCGCGGCTGCGCGAAAGCGGGGCCACGGAATTCCGCCTGCTCGCGTCGGACAGGAGCAATTCTCTTGCCGCTTCCATGGAAATCTTGTCTTTCCTCCGCCTGAACGGTATCAGGGGCGAAATAATACACGGAAGCGCGGCCGGCGTCGCAGGCCGCATTGATGAGCTTCTGCGTGTCGCCGAGGCTAAGAGCCGGCTTGCCGGAATGCGTCTTGGCGTGATAGGCAGGCCTTCGGACTGGCTCATAGCGAGCGGCGCAGATTATCGCTCCGTCAAAGAAAAACTGGGCGTGGAACTTGTGGACGTGCCTGTCAGTGAACTGACCGACAGGATATCCGGCGCCGCAGCGGATGAGGCCGTCCCGGACGTTCCCATGCCCGAAAATGTCAGGAAGGCTTTTCCGGGCGCCCTCGGAATCTACCGTGCGCTTAAGTCGCTCGTAAAGGACAGGGGGCTCGGCGGGTTCACTCTGAGGTGCTTCGACCTTCTGGACGCCGTCGGCAATACCGGCTGCCTCGCCCTTGCCAAGCTCAATTCCGAAGGCATGCCTGCCGGCTGCGAGGGAGACGTCCCGGCCCTGCTTTCCATGACCGTCGCCAAGGCCGTGACCGGCTTCACCGGTTTTCAGGCCAATCCGTCGCGGATAGATCCCGCCTCCGGGGAGATACTGTTCGCGCATTGCACGATTCCGCTGGACATAGTGGATTCCGTCGAATACGACACTCATTTCGAATCCGGCAAGGGCGTAGGGATAAGGGGACATTATCCTGAAGGCCCGGTGACGGTGTTCAAGCTCTCCGGCGACCTCTCCCGTCATTTTATGGCCGAGGGCGAGCTCATACGCAACTGTTCGGGGCCTGACCTGTGCCGTACGCAGATCGTCGTC
Organism: uncultured Bacteroidales bacterium; assembly: GCA_947588835.1. GTDB lineage: Bacteria > Bacteroidota > Bacteroidia > Bacteroidales > UBA932 > Cryptobacteroides. The sequence goes on from CANPZS010000008.1 coordinate 38,636, forward strand.
CGCCTTTCTCCGGAAGAAGCCGGATATTTCCTCAGGGAACCTATAGGCAACCATCATATTATACTTCCGGGACATTGCAGGACGGCCATTGAAAGCATTATATGACGAAAACGTGCATATCTGTCATATTGCCGCTGAAACTCGGATGGGACCCGTACTATTATGTTGACGGAGACTCCACGCCCGTGGTCACGGGAAGCCGTGTGAAAGTCCTTTTCGCCGGCCGCAGATACGTTGGCGTGGTAAGCAGCACGGGCATATCGCCCCAGCCGGGAGAATACACGCTACGCGACATCATTTCCGTAGAGACTGACCTTGCTCCGGTCCTGGAGAGCGAACTCAGGCTGTGGCGCGAGGTGGCCGGATATTATCTTTGCACCGTCGGGGAAGTGTACAAGGCATGCTATCAGACCACGAGGCTCGACAATAGGAAGCTCGTCCCGAAGACGGGGCCGCTGACGCCGGCATCCCTGCCGGAGCTTTCCCCTGCGCAGAAGACCGCCCTTTCGGAGATAAAGACGCATTTCAGCGAAGGAAAGGTGACACTGCTGAAGGGGGTGACAGGCTCCGGAAAGACGGAAATATATATCAGGCTGGCGGCCGAGGCCGTCTCCGCCGGGAAAAACGTGCTTTATCTTGTGCCGGAAATCGCATTGGGCCGCCATATTACGGAACGGCTTTCCGCCGTGTTCGGGGACAGGCTGCTGGTATGCAATTCGAGCGAAAGCATCGCACGGAGACGCAAGGCGGCTTCGGCCCTCAGGAATCCTGAGACGGGGCCGCATGTGGTGCTCGGCACCCGCTCTGCCGTTTTCCTGCCTTTCGACGCATTGTCGCTCATAATAGTGGACGAAGAACATGATCCCTCCTATAAGCAGGACGCCCCGGCCCCGCGTTATAACGCTCGCGAAACGGCCGTGATGCTCGGGAGAATACATGGAAGCGACGTGCTTCTCGGCTCCGCGACTCCGTCTCTGGAGTCAGTCTACAATTGCCGTACGGGCCGCTTCGCCCTCGTGGAACTCAAAGAACGTTTCTACAATGCCGCCGATGCGGACGTAGAGATTATCGATACCATCGCCGAACGCCGCAAGAGAGGGATGAAAGGCAGCTTTTCCGTCCGTCTTGCGGAACGTATGGGAAACGTTCTCTCCGGCGGCGGGCAGATATTGGTATTGCGCGCCAGAAGATCCTATTCGCCTGTGGTGCAATGCCCCGATTGCGCATACATTCCGCGCTGCCCGCGCTGCAACGTATCGCTGAGCCTGCATATGACGCAGCGGGGAGAGGGGAGATTGATATGCCATTATTGCGGGCATGCTGAGCCTTTTTCGGGAGAATGTCCGAAATGCGGCGGCACGATGCGTCCTCTCGGGGCCGGCACGCAAAGGGTGGAGGAAGAATTGAAGGAACTGTTTCCTTCGGCATCGGTGGAGCGTCTTGACGGAGATACGGCGCGTGACGACGAAGAGGGGATAATAAATCGTTTCGGCGGCGGGGAAACGGATATCCTCGTCGGCACGCAGATGATAGCCAAAGGTTTCGATTTCAGTGGTCTGAGCCTCGTGGCGGTATTGCAGGCCGATTCCATCATGGGACAGCAGGATTTCCGTGCCGATGAAAGGGCCCTGCAGCTTCTCGAACAGTTCCGCGGCAGGACGGGTCGTAGGGGAGAAAAGGGGACGCTTGTCATCCAGACGGCACAGCCCGACCATCCGGTGCTGCAGGAACTCGTATCAGGCAGCGGGGACGGATTCATCCGGCGCCTGCTTGAGGAAAGACGCACGTTCGGATATCCTCCGTATACACGCCTCGTGAACGTCATTTTCCGGGACGCCGACAGGCAGCGCCTTGAAACGTTTGCCGGGGATTTCGCGGCCGGGCTTTCCTCCGCTCCCGGCGGGGAGTCCATGTCCGTCGCCGGCCCTTGCGCTCCTTTGGTGGACCGCGTTGCGGGGGAGTACGTGCGCCATGTCCGCATTGCCCTGCGCAGGGACAAAAGGCTGTCCGCCTGCAAGTCGCTCATTTCCGAGCGGCTGTCGGCCTTCGAAAAAGAACGAAATTATACGGGCCATGCCGTCATAGACGTGGATCCTGTCTAAAAAATATGATTATGGGAAAAATCTCTGTTTTGACGATCTGCCATGCCGTGACGGCGGCGCTTTTGCTCTCCGTGCCGGCCGTCGCCTCCGGTTCCGTCCCGCATGCCGATACGGTACGCGTCTCCGAGTTCGGCGTCCGTCCCTATTCTTATGAAAATTGTGTCGACGGGCTGAAACAGGCGCTCCGGGCCTGCAGGGACAGGGGAGTTTCCGTGCTCCTTTTCGACGGCGGCCGCTATGACATATGGCCCGAAGGCGCCGAACGCAGGGAATGGTTCATCACCAATTCCTCCACGGAGGAAGAATGCCCGTCCAAAGTCAAGACCGTGGGGCTGCTGATTGAAGACATGCAAGGCCTGACCGTGGAAGGGCGCGGCGCGGAATTAGTGTTTCACGGCAAGATGATAACCGTGGCCGTATCGCATTGCCGCGACATCGTACTGCGCGGCCTCGCCATCGATTTCGAGCGTCCCGGCATGTCGGAAATGACATACGTCTCATCCGGCGCCGAGGGGACGGTCGTGGACTTCCATCCGGATTCAAGATACGGAATAGATACTTCGGGACGCATCAGCCTTATAGGGGAAGGCTGGAAGGCGGAGCATTTCCATTGCATAGAATATGATCCGGACACGAAAAGATCGTTTTACAGCGGAGGATGGGACGTGCTGCGGTCATCATATGCCGAGGAACTTTCGCGCGGCAAAGTGCTTTTCCGCACTCCGTCGAATTTCTCGCCCAAGCCGGGCAATACTCTTTCCGTACGCGACATCATACGGGACCACATAGGCCTTTTCATCCATGAAAGCGCCGGGGTGCGGATAGAAGATGTGAAAATATATTATATGCAGGGGCCTGGGATAGTCAGCCAGTTTTCGGACGACCTGACGATGAGCCGGGTGGACTGCAGCCCGCGGAAAGGCGGCGGACGTCTTATCGCCTCGTCGGCCGATTTCATGCATTTTTCCGGATGCGGCGGCAGGATAGGCATTTTCGACTGCAATTTCGCCGGAGCCCATGACGATCCTATCAACATCCACGGCACCAATCTGCGGGTCGTGGAAAAACTTGCCCCCGACAGGCTACTCCTCCGTTTCATGCACGGCCAGAGCTACGGCTTCAAAGCCTTCTCCCCGGGCGACACGGTCGCTTTCATAAATGCCGAAACCATGCAGCGCATGTCGTATGCCGTCGTCAGGGAGACGGAGCGCGTGTCGGACAGGCTCGTGGAGCTCTCATTCGACAGGGCCGTTCCGGACGGCGTATCGGTCGGGCTGGACTGCGTCGAGAACATTACTTGCACCCCGGAGGTCGAGATACGGCGATGCAGGTTCACGAGGACCAACACCCGCGGCACCCTTGTCACTACGCCGCGCAAAGTGGTGATAGCGGACAACGTGTATTGCAAGACGGGCATGAGCGCCATTCTGATAGAGGCCGACGTCAAGGACTGGTATGAATCCGGGCCCGTGTGCGACGTGCTCATAGAAAACAACCTTTTCATAGACTGCGCGTGGCTGGGAGGCCCGGAAAAGGCCGTGATAGCGCTGCATCCGTCAAATGCCGTGGCGGACGCCGGCAGGCCCGTGCACCGCAACGTACGCATAGTCGGCAATTCGTTCATCACATGCGGCAACCCCGTTCTCTATGCCAAGAGTACGGCCGGCCTCCGCTTTACGGGCAATTCGGTGGCGGTCGGCCCTGCGGACGGGAGCATTGAATGTGACTGCTGCTCCGCAGGCGCGGAGGAACGGTCCGCCGGCGGCGCGGCGGCCGAACTTCCGGCGTCGTACATTATCCTCGAAGGATGCGCTGATCCTGTGATCGAGGGCAATTCCATGACGGAATTTTCTGTGAAAAGCCGTCCGAATGATTAAATTTGCCGCATTACCGATTTGATATGGAAATTTTGCTGTCATTCATAGGCGGTGCCGCAGTGGCTGCCGCGGTCGCATTTTTCATGGCGAAAGGGGCCTTGAAGACCAAGGACGAACGCATTGCCGAACTGCGGGAGGAACTCTGCCGCGGCAGGCAGGAGCAGGAGTCGATGCGCAGGGACGCGGTGAATGCGCTGCAGTCGAAATTCGACGAAACCATCTCGAGGGTGCAGGCCCAGATGAGGAACGAGACCGAAACCATGCTCAAAGACAGGCAGAAAGAGTTTTCCGAAACGAGCGCGAACAGTCTCGGACAGATTCTGGAGCCTCTGAAAAACAACATAAAGGATCTTCGCGAAGCGATGAACATCGGCCGGCAGGAACAGGTCTCATTCAAGGAGACGATGAAAAGCCATATCGACAGCCTGATCACGCAGAGCAATGCCGCCAGGACGAGCGCCGACAATCTCGCCGAGGCCCTGAGGCGCGGCGGCAAGATCCAGGGCGATTGGGGCGAGACCGTCCTCGAAGAACTTCTTTCCTCCCAGGGACTGACTCCCGGGGTGCATTTCGACATACAGCCCACCATGACGGACGCGTCCGGACGGCCCGTCATCGGCGAGGAAGGATCGCGGCTCCGTCCGGATGTGATACTGCATCTTGACGAGAGGCGCGAAGTCATCATTGACTCCAAGGTGTCCGTCAGCGCATACGTGGACTACGTCAACGCGGACAACGATGCGGACCGCGGAACATTCCTCAAGGCCCATATCGCAAGCATTCACAAACATATAGACGAACTTTCCAAAAAGGATTATTCGCGGTATGTGAAGTATCCCAAGATATCCGTGGGCTATGTCATAATGTTCATTCCGAATGCCGGAGCATTCTGGACCGCCATGAACGCCGAGCCGGACCTGTGGCGCAAGGCCGCCGAAAAAAATGTCTATCTGGCAGATGAGCAAAGCCTTTACGGAGCCTTGAAAATAGTGAACATGACGTGGACGGGCCTGGCCCAGGTGCAGAATCACGAGAAAGTATACGGACTCGCCTCCGAAATGATAGACCGCGTAGGGCAGTTCATGAAACATTTCGAGGCCGTGGGCGCCGCTTTGGACAGGGCGAAGGAATCGTACGAAAAGGGGCTGAACAAATTGTCCCCGCAGGGACAGAGCATATTGAACACTGCCGGCAAGCTGATCCGGCTCGGGGCGAAGGACAGTGCCAGGAACTCCGTCAAGCCCATGCTCGATGAGTGACGCATAAGAAAAGAAAGCGGCAACAATTCAATTTTATTTTAGAATTGTTCAAAATATTGCTATATTTACCGAAACCAATTTTGAAACATTATGAAAGAATTGAAAGGATCAAAGACCGAGGCCAATCTTAAAGCCGCGTTCGCAGGTGAATCACAGGCCCATACCAAGTATCAGTATTATGCTTCCAAGGCCAGGAAGGACGGGTATGTCCAAATCGGCGACCTGTTCGAGGTCACTGCCAAGAACGAGAAGGAGCACGCCAAGATATGGTTCAAGCTGCTGCATGATGGCGATGTGCCTGCCACTGAAGTGAATCTGGAAGATGCCGCCTGCGGCGAGAACTACGAGTGGACCGACATGTATGCCGGGTTCGCCGCCACTGCGAGGGAGGAAGGCTTCACCGAGATCGCAACCCTGTTCGAGAAGGTGGCCGCCATCGAGAAGACCCATGAGGAACGCTATCGCAAACTGCTCGGAAACGTGAAGGAAGGCATAGTGTTCTCACGCGACGAGGACATGATCTGGGAATGCTCCAACTGCGGACATATCGTCGTAGGCAAGAAGGCTCCCGAGCTCTGCCCGGTATGCAAGCATCCCAAGAGCTATTTCAAAATTTCCGAAAGGAACTATTAGTAGAATGTAAAAAAAGAGGATTCGGCCCTGCGGCCGGTCCTCTTTTCACTTGACGGCGCACAAGCCATAGATACGAAGGACTGCATAGAAATGCTGCGGAGGCACGGTGTCCGGGAGACGGCCAACAGGCTCATAGTTCTGAAGGCCCTGGCTTCCGAGAAAATGCCCGTGTCGCTGACCGAACTTGAATCCAGCATAGACAGCATAGACAAGTCAGGCATATTCAGGACTTTGTCCATATTCCGGGAGCACCATTTGGTCCATGTCCTCGAAGACGGCGACGGGGTACGCTACGAACTTTGTCTCGGAGGCGACGGAGAGGAAGACGACGACGTGCACGTGCATTTCCATTGCGAAAAATGCCACAGGACCTCCTGTCTGGATGGCATACCTGTGCCGGGCGTGAAAATCCCGGACGGGTACGAGCGCCGGTCGGCGAATTATCTGATCAAGGGGATCTGTCCGGAGTGCGCCGGCAAATCATGACCTCCGTTATGCGCTCATGACCTCCGTTATGCGCGCAGCGTCCGCATTGAGTTGAGCACTGCGAGCACCGTCACGCCCACATCCGCGAACACGGCCATCCACATTGTCGCGAGCCCGGCTCCCGCCAATGCCAGCACCGCGAATTTCACCGCGATGGCAAACAGCGTGTTCTGCCTTGCAATGGACACCGTGCGGCGGGCTATCTTAATGGTCTCCGCTATTTTGGGCAGGCGGTCGTCCATCAGCACTATGTCTGCGGCCTCTATCGCCGCATCCGAGCCGAGGCCGCCCATGGCGATGCCTATGTCGGCCCTCGCAAGCACTGGGGCGTCGTTTATGCCGTCCCCCACGAATATGAGCGAAGTGCCGGCCTTTTTCTCTCCGAGAAGACGTTCCACTTCGTTTACCTTGCCTTCCGGCAGCAGCCCTGCGCGGTATTCGTCTATGCCTACGGCCTCCGCGACCTCCTTCGCCACCGGCTCATGGTCGCCGGTAAGCATCACCGTCCTGCCGACTCCGAGTTTCTTCAGCGCCGCTATCGCGCCGGCCGCTTCGGCCTTCACGCGGTCCGAAATGACTATATGGCCGGCATATACCCCGTCGATCGCGACATGTATTATGGTGCCGGACTTTTCGCACGGAATCCATTTCACTCCTATGCCGTCCATCATCTTTTCATTGCCGACGCTGACGGTGCTGCCGTTCACTTCGGCCGTTATGCCCTGGCCGGCCGTCTCCCGTACATTTTCTATCATGCAGTCATCGGCCTCGTCGGGATAGGTCTTCCTGAGCGACAAGGCTATGGGATGTGTGGAATGCCGCTCCACATGCGCCGCCAGGTGCAGCAGCTCCCGTTTGTCTATGAGTTCCGGATGCACGGCGCTCACTTCGAACACGCCTTCGGTAATCGTGCCCGTCTTGTCGAAAACGGCCGTGCCGGTGCGTGAAATGGCTTCGAGGCAATTGCCGCCTTTGACCAGGATGCCTTTGCGCGAGGCTCCGCCGATGCCTCCGAAGAATGCCAGCGGGACCGATATGACGAGTGCGCAGGGGCATGAAACTATCAGAAACGTAAGAGCCCTGTAAAGCCATCCGGGGAACGACGCTCCGAAGTTCCCGGACAGCAGGGGCGGAATGAAGGCGATGAGTACCGCCGCGGCCGTCACCACGGGGGTGTATATCTTGGCGAAGCGGGTGATGAACTTTTCGTTGCGCGATTTGTTTTCGGAAGCGTTCTCCACCATGTCGAGTATCCTTGAGGCCGTGGATTCCCCGAAATTTTTCGTCACCCTTACCCGCAGCAGTCCCTGCAGGTTGATGCATCCGGAGAATATCTCGTCTCCGGCGCCGATTTCGCGCGGCACGCTTTCGCCGGTAAGGGCCACTGTATCGACCGACGATGCGCCTTCTATGACCTTGCCGTCGAGCGGCACTTTTTCGCCGGGACGGATCACTATCGTGTCGCCGGGATTCACGTCGCCGGGATGTACGATGCGGATTTCCCCGTCCTCCCGTTCCAGATTGGCGGTGTCGGGACGTATGTCCATGAGGCCGGCTATGGATTTGCGACTTTTTCCTTCGGCGATTTCTTCAAAAAGTTCTCCTGCGCAAAAGAACAGCATCACCGCCACGGCTTCGAAAAACTGCGGCTCTCCGCCGGGAAGGAACCCGATCGCCATGGCTCCTATCGTGGCTATGCTCATCAGGAAGTCTTCTTCGAGAGCCTTCCCCTCGGCAAGGTCTTCGACGGCCTCCTTCAATGTGCCGTATCCTGCGATGAGGTAGGGCACGAGATACACTGCCAGCAGCTGCCATGTGCTGAGCGAAGCGGTTTTTTCCATAATCACGGCTATGGCGAGCGTCGCCGCCGATGCGATGATTTTTACGATGCTGTTTTTAATCTCTTTTTCCATGTCCTGATTCTCTTTGCATGGCGCAAAGATACCGGAAGAACAATGCAACCGAGTTGCAAATTAAAAAAGACCGGCCTCCATAGGAAACCGGTCCTGACATATTGCGCGGACGTTTATGCCTGTCTGTAGATTCCGAGCCTCGAAGGATCGAAGCTGTCGATGAAAGCGCAATGCGCCGCAACCTTGGATTCGCCGTATTTTATGAAAATCTCGGCCGATTTAAGGAATTTGTCGCATTTCTGCGCGTCGATGAGCAGCAGATAGCCTATGATCGTGTATCCTGCGGTCTCCACGAGGCGGCGGGCATGGAAATCGGTGTATTCCACATTGTCCGCGGCCATCACCTTGGCGGTGGCGGCCTCCAGCTTGTCCGTCATCTTCTTCAGGGCGTCGCGCAGGCATTCATGCTCGGGGGCTATTTCCGCCTTCTCGTACACGTCGCGTATGTACTTGGCATACTGTCCGGTAGTCACGCCTCTGATGGCGGCCACCACCTGAAGTTGCGAAGTGCCTTCGTAGATGTTGGTGATGCGGGCGTCCCTGACGTATCTCTGTATGGGATAGTCCTTCATGAAACCGGATCCGCCGTGTATCTGAAGCGCGTCGTAGGAAATCTCGTTGGCGTACTCGCTGGCGAACAGCTTCTGCATCGGAGTGTATATGTCCGCAAGCCTCTGATAATATTTCATTTCGTCGCGTTCCGCCTTGTCGAGCGCCCTTTCTTTCGAAAGGTGGTAATATGCTTTGTACATGTCCACGAAACGGGAGGTCTCATAGAGTATGGCGCGTATGCCGTGCAGCTTGGCTTCCATGTTGGCCAGCATCTCGTATACTGCGGGGAACTCTATGATGGGCTTTCCGAACTGCAGACGTTCCTGTGCATATTTGAGGCCCTGGCGATAGGCTGCTTCGGCTATGCCGACGGATTGTGCGCCTATGCCGAGACGTGCGGCGTTCATGAGGGCCATCACATATTTGATAAGGCCCATCTTGCGTTCGCCCACAAGCTCCGCGGGAGCATTCCTGAATACGAGCTCGCAAGTAGGGGAGCCCTTGATGCCGAGCTTGTTCTCGATGCGGCGGACTTTCACCGCGTCGCTCGCCCGGTCATATATGAACATCGAAAGGCCTCTGCCGTCGCTGGTGCCTTCCTCGGAACGTGCGAGCACGAGGGATATGTTGCCGTCGCCGTTGGTGATGAATCGCTTCACCCCGTTGAGGTACCATTTCCCGTCGGCCTCGTTGTAGGTGGCCTTCAGCTGCACCGCCTGCAGGTCGGAACCGGCGTCCGGCTCGGTGAGGGCCATCGCGCAGGTCTCTCCGGCGCACACGCGGGGGAGATATTTGGCTTTCTGCTCTTCACTGGCGAACTCGTTGATGGTCTCGGCGCAGTCCTGCAGTCCCCAGATGTTCTGGAGGCTGGCGTCGGCGCGCGCCACCACTTCGGCCGCCATTATGAAAGGCGTGATCGGGAAGTTCAGTCCGTTGTATTTCCTCGGCAGGGAAATGCCGTTGAGCCCGGCCTGGTTTATTATATCTATGTTCTGCTGAGTGCCGGACGCATACCTGACGTGTCCGTCGATGACTTCGGGTCCTTCGGCGTCCACGCCTTCGGCATTGGGATCCACTACGTCGCCGCTTATTTCTCCGACTATTTCCAGCACCCTGTCGTAATTGTCTACGGCATCTTCGAAGTTGCGCGGGGCGTTGTCATATTGCAAGGCTTCGGCATAGTCGCGCTCCTTGAGGGCGACTATCTTCTTCATCAGCGGGTGACCGAGCTGGAACTTTATATCCTGATTGTCTGTATAAAAATTAGCCATAGTCTCGAAATTTAATTATTTGCTGTTCTTTTTGTAATACTGTATCATCTTAGGAATGACCACGTTGAGGTCACCGGTGATGACATAGTCCGCAAATTTGTTGATTGGTGCGTTCGGATCCGTGTTGATGGCTATTACCATGGAGGATTCCTGCATGCCGGCGGTGTGCTGTATCTGGCCGGATATGCCGCAGGCTATGTAGAGCTTCGGACGTACGGTGGTGCCGGTCTGTCCTATCTGACGTTCGTGTTCGCAGAATCCTGCGTCCACGGCCGCGCGGGATGCTCCCACTTCGCCTCCGAGCACGTCGGCAAGGTCATGTATGAGCTGGAAATTTTCCTTGGAGCCGACACCGTAGCCGCCCGCCACGATGATGGAAGCCCCTTTGAGATTGATCCTGGATTTCTCAATCTGGCGCTCGATGACGTGTATGACGAAATCTTCGGGCGAGGTGAAGGCGTCGACGTCTATGTTTTTGACCGTGCCTTTATGGTTGGCGTCGAATATCTCCTTTTTCATCACGCCCTCGCGTACGGTGGCCATCTGTGGACGGCATTCGGGATTGACAATGGTGGCCACGATGTTGCCGCCGAAGGCGGGCCGGATCTGATACAGGAGGTCGTGATAGACTTTTCCGGTCTTGGCGTCCTCGTGGTCTCCTATTTCAAGGCTCGTGCAGTCGGCGGTGAGTCCGCTGTGGAGGGCCGAAGATACGCGCGGGCCGAGGTCGCGTCCTATGCTGGACGCCCCCATAAGGGCGATCTGCGGCTTTTCCTGCCTGAACAGGTTGACAAGGATGGAAGCGTGGGGCAGGGTGGTGTATGGAGCGAGCCTCTTGTCGTCGCCTTTCCAGAGCACGTCCACTCCGTAGGGATAGACCTGCTTTTCCACTCCCTCGAGTCCGCTTCCCAATACGACCGCTTCGAGATCCGTCCCGAGCCGGGAGGCCAGTTTGCGGCCTTTCGTAAGCAGTTCGAGACTTACGTCGGCTATGATACCGTCTTCTATTTCACAATATACAAATACACTGTTCATGATATTCTCCGTTTTTTAACCGATGGTGTGATTTACGATCAGTTCCTTCATCATGGCGTCGATCGCTTCGTCGCTTGAATCGAGAATCTTGGCCTCCTTGGCCTGGAATACGACATTTTCGATGTTCTTCACCTTCGTAGGCGAACCGCTCAGTCCGAGGTCCTCCGGATTGCAGGTGATGTCGTTCACGCTCCATTCGTTGATTTTAAGATAAGGGCGCTCCTCTATCAGTTTCAGGGAGTCTTCATCGGCGCCCTGCAGCTCCTGTGCGGCGCGGGCGTATTTGTATCTGGTCACGAAGCGCGCGTTGCGCGGGCGGCACGGAGCGGCCGACCCGTTCACCGTCAGAACGCAGGGAACCGGGCACTCGACCACCTCGAACCCTCTTTCGAGACGGCGCTTCACCGTGATTTTATCTTCCGTGACGTCGGTGATTTCCTCCACGTATGTCACCTGGGGGAGTCCGAGTTTTTCCGCCACCTGCGGACCGACCTGGGCGGTGTCCCCGTCTATGGCCTGACGTCCGCATACTATGATGTCGGCGTTGAGATTTCTCAGCGCGCAGGCAAGGGCGTATGAAGTGGCAAGCGTGTCGGAGCCTGCGAACGCCCTGTCGGAAAGGAGATATCCTCCGTCCGCCCCGCGGTATTCGGCTTCACGTATGATCTCCGCGGCCCTTCCCGGACCCATTGTCAGGATATGCACCGTAGTGCCTTCGATTTTGTCCTTGAGACGCAGCGCCTGTTCGAGGGCATTGAGATCTTCGGGATTGAAAATGGCAGGCAGTGCGGCCCTGTTCACGGTTCCGTCCGCCTTCATGGCATCCTTCCCGACATTCCTCGTGTCCGGAACTTGCTTCGCGAGGACAACGATTTTCAATTTTTTCATCTTTTATGATTTAAGCATTAGTCGTCTTCGGGGCTGTGAAAAACACAGCATTCGTACAAAGGTACGAAAAAAAAAGGATAATGCAATCCTATGGCTGTCAAGCCCTGCGCATCAAATGTTGAACAATGCGAAAATGATGTTCATTAAAATATATGCGGTGAATATCAACATCACGGCGAGGCTCCAGAACGAGCCTGTGACGGCCGTGACGATTATGCAGATGGCGGCGATGGAAAACAGCGCGGTCCTTTTCCATCCTGACACTGGCGTGTCGGAAGATTTTTTGAACTTGAGCGAAAACATGGGTATTTCGCTGACGAGAAGCAGTCCGAGAATGACGGATGCGAGGGGCAGGAAAACGCGTCCTGCCGCGAGACCCGCAAGCAGGCTGTCGGGACGGTTGAAAATGAAATGGCACGCGGACCCGCACAGCAGCGCGGCCGAAGGCGTAGGCAGGCCGATGAAATCGGTGCTCTGCCGCTCGTCCATATTGAATTTCGCGAGCCTCAGGGCCGACATCACCGCGAGGAACAGGGGCAGGTAACACGGCAGTCCGGGGCCTCCGAGCATCGCCATGGTCTTGTACATCATGACTGAAGGCAGGACGCCGAAGCTCACCGTATCCGCCAGCGAGTCCAGTTCTTTTCCTATGTCGGAATAGCTGTGCAGCATCCTTGCCGCCAGTCCGTCGAGAAAGTCCGCGGCCGCGGCGCCGAGCATCAGGACAAAGGCCGTTCCTACGTTTCCTTCCAATGTGAAAATCACTCCCAGAACCCCGCAGAGGAGGTTCATGGAAGTGATTGTATTTGGAATATGTCTTTTAAGGCTCATCGGCTATTTTATGCCCAGCTTTTTCTTGATCTCGGCGGGGATGGCCTTGCGGTTTACTACGTAGTTGATGGTCTTTCCTTTGACGAAGGCTTCGGACATGTACCATGTACCGTCGTATTTGCCTGTCACGCCCCAGGAGTTCTTGATGAGATAATATTTGTTGCCGAACTGGTCTTTGGCGGTGCCGTACAGGTGCATGCCGTGGTCGTCGGTGGTCTGCTTGTTGTCGAAATAAAGCTGGCGGAGTTCCGGGGTGACGTCTACTTCGGCGGGAACTTCCGCTTTGCCGCCCTCGGCATCATCATTCTTGCCTACCCAATGCTCCTGGTCCGAGCCGGAAGTCTCCTTGGCGGACGTGTCGAGAAGGAGTGCAAGCCCGTCGCGGGTGAAGCCCGCTTCGCTCACGTCGCCGCCCCAGAGCACGGTGTAGCCGTTCTCTATGGCGTTGTCGATGACTGCCATGAATTCATCGAGAGGGAGGTTGTATGCGGTGCTGCCTCTCCAGTTGTCCTGCACCTCTACGGCGAACTGGCTGTAGAAAGGATGATGGGTGTACGAAGAAATGTTCACGTAGTCGTCGGGATTGATGCCGAGGGCGTCCCTGTAGCTCTCCGGAGTGTAGGTCTTCCCGTTCTCGGTGAACGTCTCGGGTATTTCTCCGAGGTATGCGGAGAGGATGCCGTCGAAGCCTTTGGGCCATACGGGCGTGAGGGTGCGGTTGGGATTCTTGACCACTGCGTCTACATAGCCTTTGAGCACGGCGTCAAGCTCTCCCTGCACAGGAAGGTCGTAGCCGTAGTTCATGCCGCTGTATACGCTCTGCGGCACGATGCCGTATTCGCGGATGACCTCGAGAGCGTCTCCGAAGCCGCTGCCGGCACTGAAGCCCATGCTGCCGTTGAGGCGCACGTACTTGATGGCCCTGTCATGATAGGAGCGGTTTACCACGAACATCTCCGAGAGGTCGGGATACTGAAGGGTATCCTTTATATTTTGCGATTTGATTACCTCGGACTCGAGGAACGACATCGCCGAGAAGCACCAGCAGGTGCCGGAACGGTGCTGATCCTTGATGGAGGTGACAGGAATTTCCTTTACGGTGGTGAATTGATAGTCAGGCAGTTTCGGTTGAGGCCTGCTCTGTGCTCCGGCCGTCGCGGGAACCATTGCGGCAACGGCGAGGGCGATAATGAAAGATTTGCGCATAATATTATTGTTGTTAATTGTTCGTCTCTGTGTATGCACTGTCGTCGGCATGTTGCATGCCCGTCTCGCAAAAATAGCAATTAATTGTAACTTTGCAATAAATTGGATTGAAATGGACGGACGGATCGTCATCCTGTACATACACGGCATGGGCGGGGGAGAGGACAGCCGCATACCCTCCGTTCTCAGACGTTATCTTGCCGAAAGCGAAACGGATGCGGGCCCGTTCTTTTCGCTGGTCGTGAGGACTTATTCTTTCGATCCCGAGGAAGCGGCCGTGCAGATAGCCTCGTGGACGGCGGAATATTCTCCCGACATTGTCATAGGGGAATCTCTCGGGGCGCTGCATGCCATGAGGGTGAAAGGGATGCCGCATATATTGATTTCCCCTTCGCTCGGCGCCGCCCCGCATTTCAGGATTCTTTCAGTGCTTACGCTCATGCCCGGCGTTACGGCGCTGTGCGACCGCGTCTGGAGGCCGAAACCGGGGAACAGGCAGCGGCTGCATTTCACTCCTTCAGTGCTGCGCAAATATGCGGCTCATTTCAGAAAAGCCTTCGAAGACGCCGCCGGCTCAGGAGACAGCTTTTTTGCATTTTTCGGCAGCCGCGACCACTACAGGCGCAGCGGCGTCGTGCGCATAGGCAGATACAGAAAGATTTTCGGCGACACCTATATATATGACGGCACCCATTTTATGGAGGAAGAATATCTGCGCACTCTTCTCGTCCCGAAAATCATTGCCTTGGCTTCGGAGATCCGGCGATGAGCCCTTCGACCGCGCGCCGTATCCGTTCCGACGCATAATCCTTGTCCATGGCGATTTCTTTCGGTACGCCTTCCGGGCAAATCTGTATGACATCGTCGAACCCTGCCTGAAGCAGCTCCTCCCTGTCGTCGACTTTTCCGGCGATAAGGCATACCCTGCCCGGATTCCTGCGGCGCAGCCTGTCGTGTCTCCGCACATAGTCAAGAACCCCTTTCGGCGCCTTGCCCGCAAGCGTCTGGATGTCGGCTTTGCCCTCCCCGGTGATGATGACGTCGAAGTCCATGTCGAGAGATATGTCCATTCCGGCCATGTCGAGTACCTTGGACACGCCGCGCTCCATGTCGGCGTGAAGTATTGCGGCAAGCGCCCCTCCGAGGCCTCCCGCGGCGCCGGATCCCGGAGCGCCGATAACGTTTCTGCCGGAGAATGACGAATATACGGCCCCGAGGCGGTACATCCAGCCTTCCAAAGCTTCCGCCATCTCTCGGCCCGCTCCTTTCTGGGCGGAGAACATGTCCGTCGCGCCTCCCTTGCCGCAGAAAGGAACGTCGACGTCGTATAGGCCGCAGATGTGCACCCGTTTCAGCAGAGGATGCCTGTGCGAATCATCTATGCCGGTTATGTCGGCAAGGACCGCCTGCCCCGGCATGACATACCCCTGCCGGGTCGACATCCGGTATCCGAGGGCCTGGAGCATCCCTGTGCCGCCGTCGTTGGTGGCGCTCCCTCCGAGTCCCAGCAGGATGTTTTCCACGCCATAATCCAATGCGTCTGCAATCAACTCCCCGGTGCCGTATGAAGTCGCGCGGAGCGGGTTGCGCATTTCTTCCGGGACCAAAGTAAGCCCGCTTGCCGCGGCGGTCTCTATTACGGCCGTCCTTCCGCCGCCGATGAGCCCGTATTCCGCACTGATGCTCCGTCCGAGCGGATCGACGGTCCGGACGCTGCGGAAAATGCCTCCGGCGGCCTTGGTGACTATGCGTGAAAAACCTTCGCCTCCGTCCGAAACGGGAATGCGTATGAATTCGTCCGTTTCGCCGAATGCGAGGCTCGCCGCCGATTCGGCCTCTTCTGAGGTGAGACAGCCTTTGAATGAGTCTATTGCAAGTATAGCGTTCATGCAGTCCGTTTCTTTGAACCTACTAAATTAAGCAATAATTGCATAAAATGCGTATCTTTGTAGGAATGTTAATACGTGTTTCGGTGTGAAAAAAATTATTTCTGCGCTCCTGACCGTATCCTTGTCGGTTTTTGTATCAGTATCGTGCGACAACCGCCGGAGTTCCGGGTGGGAGGCCATCCGCTTCGTCGGGGAGGCGGTCGCCGATACCAATCCGGCAGTCCTGGGCATGCTGCGCAATTTCGATGAGCGCAGGACCGAGGGAACCATCGCGGTCATAGGAGAGGTGAGAAGGGGAGCCGTGCTGGCGGACGGATTCCTGTCGGGCGACAATTACGACAATGTGGACGGGAGGACGGCGCCCGACGGGCTGCCGGATTTCGCCGGGGAGACGGTGGCGGTGCTGCTTGATGAAGTCAATTCCCCTTATGGCGGCACGATGACCGGCGAGGGGGAGCTCAAGCTGAGGGAAGTCACCGTCAGGAACGCTCTCATGGCCCTGGACACTATGGTGCGGACGACTCCGTATGACAGGGAAAACCTGGTGTGGAAGGCTCCCGCCAAGGTGATCGTCTTGTCGTCGCCGCTGATGTCCGAGTTCGGATATTATGATTTGGACACGCTGTGCCGCATCGAATGCAAGGACGTGCCGGTGATTTCCCCGGTGCACGCCATGATGAAACAGGCGTTCGCGTCGCATGGAGACACTGTGAACATAGGGGTATGGTCCGACCGCACCATGCTGGGCTCCGGCGCGTACAGGTCGGTCTTCGACAGGATGATGACCAAGGAAAGGGCCGCCTCGACGCTGACGGAATTCTGCCCTGACACTACAGGATTCGCGGGGGACAGGCTCCTGAGGTTTCTGGAAATGTACCGCCGCGCCGGCGCGGGCAGGAGGCTCGACGTGCTCCTTATAGACGATCCGGATGCCGGCCGTCCGCAGCTTGAAGCCAGGCTGAAGGAAATAAGGCGGGCCGAGAGCTTTTCGATGATGAACTACAACGAGCTGCTTTCCCCGGAATTCGAGTTCATAGACGTGACGGAGGCAGTGCAGTCGGAGTGCTATCGCCTCATGCGGGAACGGAACCTGTTCACGCACTATGTGGCGGCACCGAAAGTATCTTTTTATCAGACCATAGTGGACGAGGAGCATCCCGGCGACGCGCCGTATACATTGATCGAGCTGAACGGAAGGTATCTCGACAGGGATACGAAACAGTTCCTCGAAGCCAACTCCACCGCATACAGGGATTATGTATCGAATCAGTATTAATTCGGAGGAAATCGAGAGGCTGCCGAAAGTCTCATTTACGGGCAGGATAGTAGTCATAGATTCCCTCGGCCGGGAGTATGACAAGGCCGTCAGGTATCTGAAGCGGCAAAGGCTTATAGGCTTCGACACGGAGTCCAAGCCCGTGTTCTCCCACAACGTGCGCGGCCACGGAGTGTCGTTGGTGCAGCTGTCCGGCGCTTCGGAGGCATATCTTTTCAGGATAAGGAAAATGGGCATGGACAGGGAGCTGTGCGAGATTCTCGCGGATCCCCGGATCGTCAAAGTGGGCGCAGCCGTGAACGATGACGTGAGGGGACTTCAGAGATATTCGGGATTCGAGCCGCGCTCGTTCGTGGACCTGCAGAAGATGGTGTGCGAGTACGGCATCAGGGACAAGAGCGTCAAAAAGATGGCCGCGATAATACTCGGCATCCATATATCCAAGGCGCAGCAGCTTTCCAACTGGGAAGCGGACGAACTGACCGAGTCGCAGCTCAGATACGCCGCCACCGATGCGTGGGTATGCCGCGAGATGTACAAGAAGCTGCTCCGTTCGGAGAAGCATCCGCTTTCTCCCGAGCAGATGAACCCCTGTCTGGAAAATGTCCTTTCCGATTAAAATACTTAATGATGGTCAAAGTCATATTGAAAAAGGGACGTGACGAATCGCTGAAACGTTTTCACCCGTGGGTGTTCTCCGGTGCCATCGCAGGCATGTCCGGGATGCCGGATGAGGGCGACATGGTGGGAGTGTTCGCCTCGGACGGCACTTTTCTGGCCTACGGGCATTATCAGACGGGCTCCATTGCGGTGCGCATACTCAGTTTCGACGAAGATGTGCTGAAACCGGATTTCTATGACAGGATGCTGCGCCGTGCCCTGGATCTGCGCATCGCGGCGGGGCTCGCGCCTGATCCGTCGTCCGCGGATTCCCGTCCGCGCATGTCCGCCACGGATTGCTATCGTCTCGTCCACGGAGAAGGGGACAATCTGCCCGGACTTGTAATAGACTGGTACGACGGCGTCTGTGTGATGCAGGCGCATTCGGCCGGCATGTTCCGCGCAAGGAAAGCCATTTGCGAGGCCTTGAAAAATCTGTACGGAGACTCCCTGAAGGCAGTTTACGACAAGAGCTCCGGGACTGCGCCCATGAGGAAGGGCATAGAGCCGGTGGACGGCTACATATATCGCCGCGAGGATTTCCGTGACGACGAACAGACCGTGCTTGAAAACGGCCACAGATTTCTCGTCAATTGGACCGAAGGCCAAAAAACGGGCTTTTTTCTCGACCAGAGGGACAACCGCGCCGCCGTCGGCAGATTGTCCGGAGGGCGCAGCGTCCTCAACCTGTTCTGCTATACCGGAGGCTTTTCGGTTTATGCCCTCGCCGGCGGGGCAAGTCATGTGGACTCCGTGGACAGTTCGCAGAAGGCCATGGACATGCTGCAGAAGAATATCGCCATAAACGGCTTCGGGGCTTCGGTCCATGAAGGTTTCTGTACGGATGCGATGGATTTCCTGCGTGAAGTCCCTGAAGGAAAATATGATCTGATGATAGTCGATCCGCCGGCATTCGCCAAGCATCGCGGAGCCCTTTCAAATGCGGTCCGGGCGTATCAGAGACTCAACGCCGCCGCCATCGCCAAAGTCGCTTCCGGCGGTCTGATATTCACTTTCAGCTGCTCGCAGGTGGTGGACAAGGAGACGTTCGCACTCGCCGTTTTCTCGGCGGCCGCCCAGACTGGCCGCAACGTCCGCATCCTCGACCGTCTGAACCAGCCGGCCGACCATGCCGTGAACATATATCATCCCGAAGGCGAGTATCTGAAGGGACTGCTCCTGTACGTGGAGTAGGGGAGTCCGGCCGTCGGACACCGAAAGAGGAAAAACTTTCCGAATTTGAAAAAACATGCTATATTTGCATATGTCAACGGTGCTATGGCCGAGCGGTTAGGCACAGGTCTGCAAAACCTGGTACAGCGGTTCGATTCCGCTTGGCACCTCCAAAAATGCCACTGGAGCCACTTCGGTGGCATTTGCTTTTCAATTTGGGGCTGTTTTGGAGCTAAGAAAAGTCATGCCCGTACCCAATTGACAAAGTTCTGAGTGTCCCAGAGGTCATCTTAATCCTTGAAATTGCCGTGGTGTTTGCCTGCAGCGACAAGAGCAGAATCCTCCACAAACAGGTCTGTCCAAGCAAGTCCGAAATTTTTGTCTCAGAATTAGTCTGTCTAAAATCATTTACGTAATTTTACAAAAATTTCGGTGTGGGATTTATTCTGATAAAGACATAAATATGACTATATCTCAGATAGTTGAAGAGAAGTTCAACCGAATAAAGGTTAAATCTTTGCTTTTTGCCTCAGATTTCCCGCAATATGATTAGGAATATATTGGAGACCTGCTCTCTCGCTATGTGAATGAGGAAAAATAATGACAAACTGGTTTAGAAAGAATGTCTTCACAACAATATCAGGAATTCATTGCGGAGCGCGCACGACTGCTTGAACGGATCAAGGAGTTAGAAACCGAGAATGCCGGGCTTCGGAAAAGGCTTGGCGAACCTATTGCGCCTGTGCCTAAAAACTCCAAAGCCGTGCGGAATCTGTCACTCATAGAAAAGGTCAATTTGTTCCGTAGTTTGTTCAAGGGACGTGACGATGTGTTTGCCAGAAGATGGTATGCCAAGACAAGTGGCAAAGCCGGCTATCATCCAGTATGTCAAAATGAATGGACTAAGCTATGTGATAAACACAAGTATAAGTGTGCCGATTGTCCTAACCGTCATTTTTCGCCATTGACATACTACGACTACTATAGACATCTGGAAGGAAAAGATGTTGATGGGAGAGATGTTATCGGTCTTTATGTACTCAACGAAGACAACACATGTCATCTTCTTTGTACCGATTTCGACGATAAGAATTGTGAGCATGGCTATCAAGATGACGTACTGGCTTTTGTCGATGTGTGCAAGAGTTGGAATGTGCCATACTCCATAGAACGTTCCCGTTCCGGTAATGGTGCCCATGTCTGGATATTCTTTGAAAGTCCGGTGCTTGCCGTCGAAGCTCGCAGGCTGGGTAATGCTATCCTGACTGAAGCCATGAACAGAGACGGAAAGATAGGGTTCAAGTCATATGATCGTTTCTTCCCAAATCAAGATACATTGCCCGAAGGTGGACTGGGGAACTTGATAGCGCTTCCGCTGCAAGGTAAAGCCCGAAAGAATGGCAACAGTGTATTCATAAACGAGTGCTTTGAGCCATATCCAAATCAGTGGGAGTATCTACTGAATGTGAAAAAACTTTCCGTGCAGGCACTCGAAGAACTTTTAAGGCAGAATGCGAACACTATGCCACTCGGCAATTTGTCAGGGACAAGTGAAAGCAAACCTTGGGAAATGCCTGTCGCAAAAAAGATTGAATGCTCCGACTTCGCATCGGGGATTGTCATCATAAGGGCGAACATGCTCTACGTTCCTTTGAATCTGCTATCATCAAAAGCGCTCAACCATTTAAGACGTATGGCGTCATTCCGCAATCCGGAGTTCTACAGCAAACAGGCATTGCGCCTGTCAACATATTCCACGCCGCGAATCATCTCATGCGCAGAACTGACGGAAGAATATCTGGCGTTGCCTCGTGGATGTGAAGATGCTGTTGTCGCACTATTCAAGGAGAAAAGCGTGGCATTCCACATTGAGGACAAAACGAATCACGGCAGGTGCATATCCGTACACTTTAATGGAAAATTACGTAATGACCAACAAGAGGCTGTTGATGCTTTGGCTTCCAACAATACAGGTGTCCTTTCAGCGACAACAGCCTTTGGTAAAACAGTTACAGCCATCGGTTTAATTGCCAGGCATGGTGTAAATACGTTGATTCTAGTCCATACCAAAGCTTTGCTCGACCAATGGGTACAGAGATTGGAACAGTTCTTGATTATTGATGATATTCCTGAAGTTAAAGAAGGCAAGCGTAGAAGGAAGAAGTTTCTGTCGCCGATCGGCACACTTTCTTCAATCGGTAATAAACTACATGGTATCATAGATATAGCACTGATACAGTCGTGCATTTCAAATAATGAGGTAAAGCCTTTTACCAAAGATTACGGTATGGTCATTGCCGATGAATGCCATCATGTCTCCGCAGTAAACTTCGAACAAATCCTGAGAACTGTCAATGCCCGATATGTCTATGGACTGACAGCGACACCCATTCGTAAGGATGGCCATCAGCCAATCATTTTTATGCAATGCGGCCCAATTAGATACAATGCGGACGCCAAGTCGCAAATGCTGGGTCAGACTTTCCATCGCCTTTTGGTTCCACGCTTTACTTCTTTTATACCAATCAATGGCGAAAACTTTTCGTATGCCAAGGTGACACGGCAAATAGCAGAAGACGAATATCGCAACCTTCTCATAATCAAAGATGTAATTAGTGTCTTGAAAGAAGGTCGTTCACCGATTATACTTACTAGTCGGACATCACATGTCGCCTTGCTTGCGGAACTTTTACATCCACATTGCCCAAATGTCGTGGCCCTTGTTGGTTCCAACAGTGCTAAAGAGAAGCGTCAGAAGATGGAGCAACTGCAGTCAATACCGCCGTCGGAGCCTTTGGCAATCGTGGCTACGGGTAAATACATTGGTGAAGGCTTTGACTATGCGCGTCTTGACACGCTATTTCTTGTTTCACCAGTGGCATGGAAGGGTATTGTCGCTCAATATGCCGGCCGACTCCATCGTGAGCATGAGGGCAAACAAGACGTTCAGATTTTCGATTATATTGATATTCGTGTGCCAGTCTGCGAGTCTATGTACCGCAAGCGTCT
The DNA here is from genome assembly GCA_947588835.1 of uncultured Bacteroidales bacterium. GTDB lineage: Bacteria > Bacteroidota > Bacteroidia > Bacteroidales > UBA932 > Cryptobacteroides. The sequence goes on from CANPZS010000008.1 coordinate 60,696, forward strand.
AAAAGGATATGCCTCCATCGGCTACAAAATAAGGAATAATGAAGTTTTCGATAGCCTGTTTCCGATGACGGATGTTATATATAATGGTCTGAATTTTGAGCAGCCTTTTATTTCAGATTTGGCGCAATGCAAGCAATCTATAGTCATTTCCTGTCCGAAAGTTAGACTTGGACGTTATTCACAAGTGTTAGAAAGACTTCTCGATATGGCAGCGAATGGAAAAGAGATTGTTTTATACACAAGGGACAAGAATGATGAAACCTTAAAAGTTAAATTTGAAAAAATATAATATTCTGTATATCTATATTTTACAACGTAACAAAATGCAAATCGTAACAAATT